>JBHHUM010000026.1:0-27489 GCA_046861645.1 Fidelibacterota bacterium
GTTAAACAAAACACCTGGAGCAAATAACGGCTTAGAACATTGTTGTAAAGATCCCCCTGACTGTTCCTGGCCTGAAGGCTGTTCTTGGTGTTGATAACGTTGCTGTGAATTCCATGACAGAGGTCTCTTTAACCGGTAATGTATCTTCCTCATTAACGGGAGGGCCTCTTGAAGGAGCGGAAGTATCTGCAGAGGAGAGTGATTTTGGGTTTGAGTATGCAACCACTACTGATGTCAATGGAGATTATAGTATCGCTGGGTTAAGTGGGACATATTCATTTACTGTGCGAGCCGAAGGACACCAGACTGCAACTGCCGATAGTGTGGATGCTAGCGACGGCGCGGTAGTGGATTTTGTACTTGATCCGGATCTACCCGGTGTAGTAGGTCTCGCTGCTGCAGATGCCGGAGACAAGAAAATCCAACTTGAGTGGTTAGAACCCGGCTCTGTGTCTGAGTATGAGCTTTTCTACCACGACGAGGATTATGAATCACAGCTTGGATGTGGAGGCGGATGCTGGTTAGGTACAAAAATGACACCACCGGCTTATCCAGCAACACTGGTAGGTGCTTTCATGGCCTTCCAGGGAGATGCGAATACTACTGGTGGTACGATTCAGGTCTGGGTTGATCCTTCTGGAAGTGGCGATCCAGCTAATAACGCAGAGCTTATCTGGGAAAGTGATCCTTTTGCTGCTCCCCCAGGAGAGTATTTCTTTGAAATCCCTGATATTGAGATTACTTCGGGTGACTTCTATCTGATGCATAATGAAGCCGCCACGGGGTTCTCCGGAATCGGTATGGATGAAAGTGGTGGTTATTCTGACCTAATGTTTTATGCCAATACTGATGGTTGGTTTCTCATTGCAGATGTGGGTTATCCCTTTAACTACTTTCAGACGGCCTACATGGTCGGTGTACCCCCCGGTCTTCAGGGTCCTGCTCTAATTGAGAAGTCTTCTTCTAATATCAGAATGACTGATCCTCAAAGATATAAGCAGATGTTGAATGTGGTGGATATCTCCATAAAGAATAAATCTCAGATTAAGGAAGCGAACGCTGATCTTAATCCAGCTTTTGTACTGGAGTCCATTGATGAGTATTTCACAGATCCTGAAACATGGGCTTCCTATGGCACTCTTAACGCACCTGCTCGCGATTCTTCAATTACTGCCCTGGAAGTTTATCGTGATGATTCCTTAATTGCCACACTGAGTGGAAGTGAGCTCACTTACCTGGATGCTGACACTGATCTTGTGTACGACCAAGAGTATTGTTACTTCGTTCGTACGCAGTGGTACATCAGTGAATACGATGCTTCAGTTTATGGTCGTAATTCTAATATAGCCTGTGCCATTCCCCGCCTGTTAGGTGATGTAAATGGTGATCATGTTGTTACTGTGGATGATATCGTGATCGTTATCGATTTCATCCTTGAACTGGATGTACCTGATGAGCTGGAATTCATGATGGCTGACGTTAATATTGATGGTGCAATTAATATTCTTGACGTAGTGAAGATGGTTGATTTCATACTGGGTAAAGCTGCGGGTAATGCCCGTATCTCAGCTTCAAATGGAGAAGCATTGTTTGAGATCATGACTACATCCTTCGCTAACAGCTATCCCACCCTCGACGTAGCTTTGAGGTATGAAGGTGATGTTCAGGGTGCCCAGTTCACCTTAAGGTATGATAACAACCTGATCTCTCTAGGTGATCCTGTTTTGACTGTAGAGGGTCCTTCTATTTTTACCAAGGAAACTGCTCCAGGAGAAGTGACGGTATTGATTATCAATTTGAATGGTGATTATCTAAATTTACCTGAAGGTAGTTTGGTTACCTTCCCAGTGGAAAAAGCAGATGAACGAATGACAGGAAAGATGCAATTTGATTTTATATCGACTATTGCTGCAGGTCCTTTTGGTCAGGATATTCCCACTGCTTCCAAATCGACAAGTATAGATCTCGATGCTATTCCAGATACTTATGCTTTACATCAGAACTTCCCGAATCCATTCAATCCTACTACAAGTATCCGTTTCGATCTTAAGGATGAAGGAACAGTAAACATATCCGTTTACAATTTACTGGGTCAGAGAGTGAAGACGTTGGTTAACACTGATTTAACTGCTGGCTACCATGAAGTAATTTGGAACGGAACAAATGAACAAGGTGCTCCAGTAGGAGCTGGAGTATACATTTACTCTCTCTCCAGTGAGTACTTTAATCAAACACGGAAAATGATACTACTTAAATAACCATACTCATAACATGAATCAGGGGAAGCCCTTCTCTTTGGAGAGGGGCTTTTCTTATATGAAACTTTTGTCAATCTTCCTCATTGAAGAGTAAATTCAAATGAAAGGAGCAAATATGAAACGATTTATGTTACCAGTAATTTCGATAATTCTTCTGTCAACATTAAGTGCTGGGTCACTGGACGCAAAGGAATTGAGTGATACTTTCGTTTCCGTTGTGGAAAAAGTGAATGCAGCTGTGGTTACAATCACCAGTGAAAAAGTTATTACTCAGGAAGGAGATAGATTTCGGCATCCCTTTGAAGAATATTTTGGAGATGACTTTTTTCCATTTCAGTTCAGGTGGCCGGATAGAGAATATCGAAGCCAAGTGTTGGGTTCGGGTGTTATCGTGGATGCCAGCAATGGGTACATTCTGACCAATAATCATGTGGTTGAAGAAGCAGATGAAATCACGATTCTGCTTATTGATGAACGAGAATACAAAGCCGAAGTGATCGGTACAGATCCGCAAAGTGATCTGGCAGTTTTAAAGATTAATGCTGATGGGCTGATAGCAGCAAAGTTAGGTAATTCAGATGAACTGGATGTGGGTGAATGGGTTTTAGCGATTGGCAGCCCTTTTTCGGCTGAGTTAAGTCATACGGTAACTGCTGGGATTGTGAGTGCCAAAGGTCGCAGTCGTATTATTAACGGTACCAGTTATGAAGATTTCATTCAAACGGATGCCGCTATTAATCCTGGGAACAGTGGAGGTGCCCTGGTTGATCTTGATGGTAATCTTGTAGGAATTAACACGGCCATTGCTACAGGAGGTTTTTCCCGGGGGAACGTAGGTGTGGGATTTGCCATCCCCATTAATCTAGCCCATAGCATTATGGATGCCCTGATTGCAGACGGTAAGGTTATTCGTTCCTGGTTGGGCGTTTACATTCAGGATGTGGATGATGGTATTGCCCGAGCATTGGGATTAGATGATAGACAGGGGGTAATCGTCACTCGTATTGTTGAGGGGAGCCCGGCTGAAGATGGAGGAATGGAAGTGGAAGATGTAATTGTTGAATTCGATGGGACTAAGATTCGCGATGCTGCTCACCTTAAGAATGTCGTGTCCTCTACATCTCCAGGCTCAAGATCAGTTGTCAAGGTCATCAGAAATAATAGAAAAAAGACCATAAGGGTTAATCTGGTTGAATTACCTAAAGACGTTACCGTTTTTGCTTCAGTTCGAGACAGAAGCCGATCTCTCGGTATTTTGGCACAGGAATTAACAGACGAATGGCGCCGAAGGCTACGTCTCGATGAGGATATTCAAGGTGTTGTAGTGACAGATATTGACAATAGAAGCCCTGCCGCAAAAGCCGAATTGCAAGTTGGAGATGTGATTAAGAGAATCGGTGATACGGTGATACGTGATTTGAAAGACTTTCGTTCCGCTGTGGACAGTCTTGGAGAAGGTGAGTCTGTTCTGTTTCTTGTGTTGCGACAAGGATATGCCAGATTTATCACGGTGGAAAACAACTAAACGCAACTGGTCAATTGAAGATAAGAGAGGGGCTATTACAGCCCCTTTTTTGATGCTTGAGCTTACTTTCTGAGTAATTTTTCTGTGGGTGGAATTGATTGATTTTCTGAAGGTCTTTCGGTAACTTCCCCGTCTGAAAATCGCTAACTTTGAATTTTCTGTAGATACTAAAAATCATGTTAAAACCTGTTGATTCAAAAGTTGATTTTGTCGCTCTTGAGCATAGAGTGCTTGAGTTCTGGAAGAAGAACGACATCTTCCGGAAGCGGGTGGATGCCAACCGTGGCAATCAGAAATGGTCGTTCCTCGATGGACCCATTACTGCCAATAATCCCATGGGTGTCCATCACGCCTGGGGCCGGACGTATAAGGATATCTTCCAGCGTTACAAAGCCATGCAAGGTTTCGATCAACGTTACCAGAATGGTTTCGACTGCCAGGGTCTCTGGGTTGAAGTAGAAGTGGAAAAAGAACTCGGTTTCAAATCCAAGACGGATATTGAGGAGTATGGTATAGAAAAATTTGTGGAGGCTTGCAAAGCGAGGGTTCGTAAATATTCAAAGATACAGACCAACCAATCAATTCGTCTGGGTTATTGGATGGATTGGGACAATTCATATTACACTATGTCTGATGAAAACAACTATACCATCTGGCACTTTCTTAAGACCTGTCATGAACGCAGTTGGATTTATAAAGGTAATGATGTATTACCTTGGTGTATAGACTGTGGTGCGGCTCTCAGCGAACACGAAATCGCTACTGAGGGATACGCCGAACGTACACATAAAGCCATCTATCTTCGTTTCCCCTTAATGGATGGAGAAGGTGAATCGCTTCTTCTCTGGACTACTACGCCATGGACTTTGACCTCTAATGTCTCGGCTGCCGTCAAGGCTGATATGGATTATGTGAAAGTAAAGCAGAGTGAAGAGTTTCTCTACTTGGCTGAGAATCGGGTGGACGTACTGAAGGAGAAGGGACCATTCGAAATTGTGGAGAAATTGAAAGGAAAGGAGCTTATCGGCCGTTCCTATGAAGGTCCCTTTGATTCGCTGGAGGCTCAAAAGGGAGTGGAACATCTTGTCATTGAATGGGATGAGGTCAATGATGAGGAAGGAACAGGTATTGTCCATATTGCTCCCGGTTGTGGTCATGAGGATCTTATGATTGCTAAAGATTTGGGTTTGGCTATCATTGCCCCCCTGGACGAATTTGGTACTTATCTGGAAGGATTCGGTTGGCTTACTGGACGAAATGTTCGAGATGTAACTCGGGAGATCTTCGATGATCTGAAAGATCAAGGCAAATTGTATAAACGTGAGCAATATACCCATCGCTATCCGATTTGCTGGCGACATAAGTCAGATTTGGTTTTCAGGTTGGTGGATGAGTGGTTCATTGCTATGGATGAATTCCGTCATGACATCATGAAAATCACCGAAGAAATTCAATGGCTTCCAGAATGGGGTAAGGATCGGGAGTTGGATTGGCTTCGTAACATGGATGATTGGATGATTTCCAAGAAACGATACTGGGGTCTGGCTTTGCCGATTTTTGAATGTGGTAACTGTGGACATATTACCGTAATTGGAGGTCGAGAGGAACTCCAGCAAAGAGCTGTGGAAGGGTGGCTTGAGTTTGCGAGTCATTCTCCTCACCGACCGTGGGTGGATGCAGTTAAAATCAAGTGTGATGACTGCCATGACGTAGTTTCCCGTATTCCAGATGTCGGAAATCCTTGGCTTGATGCAGGTATTGTCCCTTTTTCTACTATGGGTTATTTGGATCGTCCTGATTATTGGAAAGAGTGGTTTCCAGCAGATTTTATCACTGAGAGTTTTCCGGGACAGTTCAGAAATTGGTTTTATTCCTTGCTTGCCATGAGTGCCGCTTTGGAGCAGAAACCCCCTTTCTTAACTGTTTTAGGTCACGCCCTGGTTAAGGATGAGAAGGGTGATGATATGCATAAGAGTGCCGGGAATGCAATCTGGTTTGATGAAGCTGCTGAAGAGATGGGAGTAGATGTATTACGGTGGATGTTTGCGAAGCAAAACCCGGAACATAATTTACTCTTTGGTTACGGAGCAGCACGAGAAATAAGGAAACAGTTGATCACTCTCTGGAATGTTTATTCCTTCTTTGTAACTTATGCTCGATTAGATGAATTTGATCCTGCTGTAGAGTCCGTACAAGACGATTTTACTAAACTGGATCGTTGGGTTTCTGCCCGTCTGGGTCAACTTGTATTATTAGCTGAAGATTCCTATAATAAGTATCATATTAACCGCCTGATGAAGCAGGTTGTGCGTTTTTTGGAGGATTTATCCAACTGGTATGTACGACGTAATAGAAGAAGATTTTGGAAAAGTGAAAATGATAATGACAAAGCTGCTGCTTATCACACGCTTTATGCTGCCTTAAAGGGAGTGTTGGGAGTACTGGCCCCTATTATTCCCTTTGTCACCGAAGCGATGTACCAAAATTTAATACGTGGATTGGAGCCTGACGCCCCGGAGAGTGTACATCTTTGCCGTTTTCCAGAAGTTGACTCAACCACCATTGATGACGAAGTCATTCGCGATGTAGATGCAGTGATTAAATTGGTGGAAATGGGTCGACATGCCAGAAACAAGGTAAATCTTAAAATTCGTCAACCCCTGTCCAAACTCCAGTATGCTGTGAAGGATGATGCTCTAGCTAAAGCTTTTGAACAGAGCTCTTTAGAAATAAAGGATGAACTGAATGTCAAAGAAATTGAACGCGTACCTTCCCCTGAAGAAATGGTAAATTTTACTTTAGAGCCAAACTTCAGGTCAATTGGTGAAAAATACGGAAGTGATTTACAGCAGATATCAGAACTTTTATCCGAAATAAACTATGCTGATGTAGCTGATGACCTCGAGGGAGACGGCCTAATCACACTATCGAAAAATGGGTCTGTTTACGAGCTGACTGCGCAGGACATTATTGTTAAAGAAAGTGCTTTACAGGGAAAATCGGCTGTATCAGAGAAACATCTTACGGTAGCAGTCATTACTGATCTGACGGAGGAACTTATTCAAGAGGGAATTGTCAGGGATATGATACGACAGGTACAGAACATGCGCAAGG
Source organism: Fidelibacterota bacterium (assembly GCA_046861645.1). Classification (GTDB taxonomy): domain Bacteria; phylum Fidelibacterota; class Marinisomatia; order Marinisomatales; family UBA2128; genus UBA2128. The sequence goes on from JBHHUM010000026.1 coordinate 6,898, forward strand.
AAGCTGGGTTCAACGTAGAAGATCGGATTTCAGTTGATTGCGATGCCCCAGAAAATTTGAAAAAGGCACTACAATCTTTCGAGAACTATTTTTGTAATGAAGTTCTTGCCGTAAATTTGAACTATACAGGAGCAAACGGGGAGTATTGTAAAGAAGTAGATATCAGAGGCTATAAAGTAAACTATGGTATTTCAAGATTTGAGCAAAACTGAGGGAACAAATCATGGCACGAAAAAAATTATCTAAAGTGAAACTAGCGGAGTTTGAAAAAGTTATTCTTAAAATGAGAGAGAAGGCTTTGGAAGAGATGGGATTTATCAGAGATAGTTCCATCGATGATACTGCTAATGTTGATTCCATGACCAGAGATTCGAACTATGCTTATCACATGGCTGATGTCGGTACAGATGCTCAAGAGCGGGAGAAAGCTTTTCTGTGGCTTACAAGAGAGAAGAATTTTATTCGTTATTTGGATGAAGCACTTGATCGCATAGCCAGTGGATCTTATGGCAGTTGCATTGTCTGTGGTGAACTGATACCGGAAGCTCGTCTGTTGGAAGTTCCCCATACTCAACACTGCGTAGAGTGCAAAAACAAAGATAACCGCTAATTATATGAATGTATTGGCCTGGTCGGGCTTGGTACTGATCCTGGATCAAGTTACCAAGCAAATTATCCGTGCCAATCTTGAACGAGGTGAATCTCTTCAAGTTATAGGTAATAATGTACTTATTACTCATATTGAGAACCCCGGGATTGCTTTTGGAATTAATATCGAGGGGGGATCATCTTTTTTCATGATGGCTTCTTTACTGGCAACCTTATTGATTATTATTTATCTCTGGCGCTGGCGTAAGGGATCCCTTTCCATCAGGATTTCGTTGTCGTTGATATTAGGAGGAGCTTTAGGCAACCTCATTGACAGGTTCTTATTTGGCAAGGTAGTAGATTTTATCCAAGTAGGAGCTGGGGGCTGGTACTGGCCTGTATTTAATGTGGCTGATTCGTGTGTGACCATTGGAATGATCCTTTTTCTATATATTTCCTTCTTCAGATTGAAAAGTGAAACTGCCGAGTTAGTCAAATAAATGGGGGTGCTTAAACTTACCGCTGATCGTTCTGACATACGTTTGGATCGCTATCTTGCTGATGAAGTGGAAATTCTTTCCCGTACGAAAGCACAGCATAATATTAATGCTCATCGTGTTCTGGTAGATGGTATCCCCGCTAAACCGAGCCTGCGCTTATCCGGTGGGGAACTCATTCAGATTGATCTGCAGGACAGTCGGGAAATCGACTTGGAACCGGTCGAAATGGATCTGGATGTGCTTTATGAAGATAACGATTTAGTGGCCATTAATAAACCAGCTGGATTGGTGGTTCACCCTGGTGCGGGACACCTTACGGGGACATTGGTGAATGGATTAATTTATCACTTTAAAGAATTATCTAAAGTTTATGGCTCACAAAGACCGGGTATTGTTCACAGGTTAGATAAGGATACTTCTGGGGTACTTCTCATCGCTAAGAATGATCTAACACATATGAACCTCTCTCAACAATTTGCTGAAAGGAAAATAAAGAAGGTCTATTTAGCGCTGGTGTGGGGTAATCCATCTAAAAAGGAAGGTGTAATTTCAGGTTCTATAAAACGGCATCCTCTTAACAGAAAGAAATTTATAGTCCATGAGGTGGGACGTGAGGCTGTAACCAGTTATCGTGTTATTGAATCATTTGAGGATTTCTCTTTAATTGAACTACAACCCAGAACGGGAAGGACTCATCAACTTCGAGTGCACATGCAATCTTTAGGGCACTCAATTTTTGGAGACGGTGTTTATGGGGGCGATAGACCCCGAAACCGCGGGCTCTCCCCTCAAAAAAAGAAAATTGTTACTGCTCTATTTAGAATAATGTCAAGGCAGGCTCTCCATGCTCTTTCCATCAGATTTTATCATCCCGGACAGAAGCAGTTTTTGGAACTGATAGCGCCTCTCTCTGAAGATTTTCAAACTTTACTCACCCTGTTAAGACCTGATTATGCCTGATTTAAAGATTAGTTCAGTAGAATCGTTTCTCATTTATCTTAAAAAAGAGCGAGGGTATTCACATCATTCTATTCGGAGTTATCAAACAGACTTGATCCAGTTCTGTACATTTTTAGATGAATCTTCAGGACAAAAGAGCAATGACTTCAGACTTGTAACTAAAACGACTATTCGTAATTTTCTGGGTCATCTAATGGAAAAGGGTCTTGCGGAAACTACAGTAGCTCGTCACCTGGCATCGTTGAAGTCCTTTTTTAAATATTTACTACGATCAGAAGAAGTACAGACAAATCCCGCAGCTAACGTAAAGACTCCCAAGACAAGAAAACGCCTGCCCACTTACCTTGAAGAAGAGGTAGTGGCTAAATTACTGATGTTGCCGGAGAAGGAGTCTTCCTGGTTAGGTTACAGGGACCGGGCGATATTAGAACTTTTTTACAGTACAGGGATTCGTGTTAGTGAGTTAGTCAACCTTTCCTGTAAGGATGTCGATCATAAAACCATGCTTGTTAGGGTATTAGGTAAAAGGAACAAGGAAAGGTTAGTTCCGTTTGGGAAACGAGCGCTTCATGCCATGGAGAAATATATCAGACTGAGAGAGAATCTATTTGGTAAAATAAATTCGTATGATCCTCTATTTATCTCTAATCGTCAGAAAAGAATTGCTGCTCGAACTGTACGTGATCGCTTGGAGTATTATCTCAAAAAGTTTGAACTTTCTAATGAAGGAGCACGCTACAAAGGGATAAAGTGGAGTCCACATACTCTCCGACATGCCTTTGCTACTCATATGTTGGACCGAGGTGCAGACATTCGTGCAATTAAGGAATTATTGGGACACGCCAGTCTCTCTTCTACTCAAGTTTATACGCACCTACAGGTAGAAAAAATAAAGAAAATATTTATACAATCACATCCACATGCGTAAGGAGGTACTATTTAATGAACCTGCAAAGTCTGGGTTTGAAATCAATAGGTGAAATTAGCCGCAATACAACTCCGGAAATCTTAATTGAGACAGCCTTGTTGAGACATGAAGGTGTGCTGGGAATGAATGGTGCACTTATGGTGGATACAGGAAAATATACCGGTCGCTCACCTAAAGATAAATTTATTGTGAAAGAATCAACCACCGATGATAAGGTCTGGTGGAGTGATGTGAATCAACCCATATCTTCTAAGATATTTGACCTTCTCTACCAAAAAGTTATTGATTTTTACAACTTGAATGATGGTGGCTCAGGTGCTTTCGTTTTTGATGGTTATGCCGGAGCACAAGCGGATGTTTCCTTACCTATTCGAATCATTGCCAAGAAAGCATGGCAGGCTCTCTTCGTAAACAACATGTTCATCCGACCTGAACCCGAGCAATTGAACGATTTTGAACCACAATTTACGATTATCAATGCTTCACCAGTGGTAGATGACCAATGGAGAGAACATGGTCTTCATTCAGAAACATTCATCCTCTTCAACTTGGAACAAGGGATTGCTATTATCGGAGGATCAGAATATGGTGGAGAGATGAAAAAGGGCATCTTCTCAGTAATGCACTATTATTTACCCTTGAAGGGAATATTAACTATGCATTGTGCCGCTAATGTTGACCTGAAGGGTCAGAATCCGGCGCTCTTTTTTGGACTTTCAGGGACAGGTAAAACTACTCTTTCCACTGATCCTAACCGGTTACTTGTCGGTGATGATGAACATGGCTGGTCTGATAATGGTATTTTCAACCTTGAAGGTGGATGTTATGCCAAAGCCATCAACCTGAACAAGGAAAATGAACCAGGCATCTGGGGTGCAATCAAACACGGAGCCCTGTTGGAAAATGTAGTCTATGATCATAATACTCGCGTGGTAGATTTTACAAATACGTCCAAGACGGAAAATACCCGTATCTGTTACCCCCTGGATCATATCAGGGAGTCACTCTATGCTCATGGAAAGCCCAGCGTCGCTGGCCATCCTGATACCATATTATTCCTTTCCTGCGATGCTTATGGAGTATTACCTCCCGTTTCTCGCCTGACCCCTGAACAGGCCATGTACCATTTTATCAACGGTTACACCGCCAAAGTCGCTGGAACGGAGCGAGGTATTACAGAACCTCAGGCGACATTCTCACCCTGCTTTGGAGGTCCATTTCTGACACTTAATCCGCTGGTTTACGGTGAGCTTCTCAAGGATAAAATGAGTCGTCACGGTACCAAAGTGTATCTTGTTAATACTGGATGGAGTGGAGGTTCGGCAACGTCTGGGGCCAAACGCATGCCGCTGCCAGTAACCAGGGCTATTGTCACAGCTATCCTCGAAGGTTATATAGAGCAATCAGATTTTATCAAAGAACCAGTATTTGGACTGGAAATTCCTAATCATTTACCCGGTGTTGATGCAACCATGCTCTTTCCCAGGAGGACATGGCAGGACCAGGATGAATATGACCGAACAGCTGAACAGTTGGTAAAGAAATTCCGTGAGAATTTTGAACAGTACAGTAATGTAGCTGGTGTTTTACAGAAAGCCGGTCCCTATGTGGAAAATGAAATAAAGGAGGTAGTATGAACATTGAAATTACTGCCCGGCATTTTACTTTACCCGATAATGTGAGAGAACACACTACCCAGAAATTGGAAAGAATTGAGCGATATATATACAATCCAATTGGTTGTCGTGTGATTCTGGAACATGAGAATAACACTCACTCTGTGGAGATTAAACTATCCGTATCAGGTAAAAACATTTTTGTTAAAGATTCATCTGATAATCTTCTAAAATCTATTGATAATGCTGTGGATAAATTGGTGGCAAGAGTAAAGAAATTTCAGGAAATCCGTACCAGCCACAGTTAACAGCAACTTTATACCGGATAATCATTGAAAGTTATTATTCCAGTTGCGGGATTTGGTACCCGTCTTCGACCATATACTGAGAGACGTCAGAAGTGTCTTTTACCTGTTGCAGGAAAGCCGGTTCTGGATCACATTATTGAACCGCTGATTGATCAAGGGTTTGATGAAATTATTCTCGTTACTGGCCATCTCGAAGATCAGATAAAAAAGCATGTCGAAAAGTTTGATGCTGAATTTAAATTTGCCCGTCAGGAAAAGCAATTAGGATTGGGACATGCTGTATTTCAGGGTCTGGAACCTGAAAATGAACCAGTACTGATTCAATTAGGTGATGTCATATATGATTTGAATATGGGTGAATTTTGCAATTCACCCCAGCACCAAATTGCAGTGGATGAAGTTCCTGATCCTGAGCGGTTTGGGGTAGTGGAAATCGAGGGAGATTACATAACTCGAGTAATCGAAAAACCGAAATTTCCTACCACTAATTTGGGTATTATTGGGCTGTACTATTTGACTAACCAGAAAGCACTGTATGATGCTATCCTGCATATGATAGAGAGTGATATTAAGACTAATAATGAAATCCAACTTGCTGATGCTTTTGAGTGGATGATTGGAATGGGCGAAGTATTTAAACATACCCGGGTTCCACGATGGTATGATTGTGGCATACCTGAAACTTTTCTATCAACAAATCGGGCGCTTCTTGAACCTTCTGGTTTGCAATGGGAAGGGTCTACTATTCGTGAACCTGTCTTCATAGGAGCTAACTGTCATCTGGAGAGTTCGGTTATTGGTCCTAATGTAACCATCATGCCAGGCTCTTCGATAACCAATAGTACTTTAGAGGATACCATAGTGTTGTGGAATGCCAAGATAAAAAACGAAACACTGAAACATTTGATCTATCCAGAAGGGGATGTAGGGGAAGTAGAGGTATAAATCTGTTGGTTTTCCGAGGGGAAGTAGATTAACTTCATTTTCACGCCAGTTTAACATAATTAAGTTTGGAAAAGAAATGAGTTCACGAATATTTACGTCTGAATCAGTAACTGAGGGACATCCTGACAAAATTTGCGATCAGATCTCTGATGCTATTCTTGATGACCTTCTTTGTCGCGATACCGAAGCCAGGGTTGCTTGTGAGGTTCTGACTACTACGGGACTGGTCCTTGTTGCGGGAGAAATTACCACTGCATGTTATTCTGATATTCCCTCGGTAGTTCGAAAAACTCTCAAAGAGATTGGTTATACAAACCCAGAGTTTGGTTTGGATTATCAGGATTGCTCTGTACTGATTTCAGTCCATGAGCAGAGCGCAAATATTTCCGTTGGTGTAACAGAGACAGAAGATCGAGAGCAGGGTGCAGGCGATCAGGGTCTTATGTTTGGATATGCCTGTAATGAAACTGGTGTGTTGATGCCGTTGCCCATTACTTTGGCTCATCGATTGGCTAAGCGTCTTGCTCAAGTTCGCAAAGAGGGTATCCTTCCGTGGGTACGTCCAGATGGTAAGTCGCAAGTTTCTGTTCTTTACGAGGATGAAAAACCGGTACGAGTTGAAAAGGTCGTCATCGCTGTGCAACATGATGCTGGAATGGAGAATAAGACCATTCATGATGAGATTAAAAAGGAAGTGATCTTGCCAGTTTGTGATCGTTGGGTACAGGAGGATACTGTTTTCTTGATAAATTCAACCGGCATTTTTGAGAAGGGTGGTCCTGAAGCCGATACTGGACTCACCGGCCGGAAAATTATTGTTGATACGTATGGGGGTACGGGTCGTCATGGTGGTGGATGTTTTTCCGGTAAGGATCCTAGCAAGGTGGATAGATCAGCATCTTATATGGCCCGTTATATCGCAAAAAATCTAGTTGCTGCAGGATTGACCAAGAGATGTGAGATTCAGCTTGCCTATTCCATTGGTGAATCTAATCCCGTATCATTGAATGTTAATTCATTTGGTACAGGGTTACTACCTGATGAAACACTGGAGAAGATAGTTCAGGATCATTTTCCACTTAAACCCAGGGAGATTATTGATTGTTTAAACCTGAAGAATCCAATTTATAAGCCGACGGCATCCTACGGACATTTCGGTCATGAACCAGAAGTTGTTCGTGTAGAGTGGCAAGAAAATGGAGAGACTTTTTCGTCGGAGCATACCCTTTTTACCTGGGAAAGTACAGATAAGGCTGATTTATTGAGACGAGCATTGAAATAGGGGAGGTAAGAGTGGCCGACTATCACATAGCGGATATTAATTTAGCTTCGGAGGGTAAGGGGAGAATATTATGGGCTGATCAAAATATGCCAGTTCTTGCCTCTATTCGGGAAAGGTTCACTGATGATTTACCCCTGAAAAATGTCCGTCTCTCCGCCTGTCTTCACGTCACTGCTGAAACAGCTAACCTGATGAGAACTCTTCAGTCGGGTGGAGCAGATGTCCTCCTATGTGCTTCAAATCCTCTCTCGACTCAAGATGATGTGGCTGCTTCTCTAGTGGAAGATTTTGGAATAAGGACTTTTGCGATCAATGGAGAAAACAGGGATTCCTATTACGAGCATATAAAGGCTGCTTTAAATCACAAACCACAAATTACATTAGACGATGGTGCTGATCTGGTTAGTACCTTACATTCGGACTACTCTGATGATGTATCTCGGGTGCGTTGTAGTATGGAGGAGACGACTACTGGCGTCATACGGTTGCAAGCTATGGCTGAAGCCGGAGCTCTAAAGATCCCTGTCGTGGCAGTTAATGACGCTGATTCCAAGCATCTATTTGATAATCAATATGGAACGGGTCAATCCACTATCGATGGTATTATTCGTGCAACAGATGTCCTGTTAGCCGGAAAGACATTTGTTGTGGGGGGTTATGGCATGTGTGGACGTGGTCTTGCTAACAGGGCCAGAGGAATGGGTGCCCATGTGGTAGTTACAGAAATTGAACCTCTGAGAGCTCTTCAAGCCGCTATGGATGGTTTTAAAGTTATGACGATGGATGAAGCAGCATCCATCGGTGATATTTTTTGTACTGTCACAGGTAATACTTCAGTTTTATCCGTTCATCATTTCGAAAAAATGAGAGACGGTGCCCTGATCGCAAATTCAGGCCACTTCAATGTGGAAATTAATATTGAGGGGTTGGAAATGCTTGCCACTAAAATCAACCGTAATGTTCATAAGTTTGTAGATGAATACCGGTTGGCTGATGGGCGGCGAATCTACCTTTTGGGCGAAGGAAGGCTCATTAACTTGGTAGCTGCAGAAGGGCATCCTGCCGATGTGATGGATATGAGCTTTGCCTTACAATCGCTTATGGCTGAATATAGTGTACAAAATGCTCTGTCACCCTTAGTTCATTCAGTACCTCGGGAAATTGATCAACTTGTTGCCAGTCTTAAATTGAAGACAATGGGGATCGAAATTGATGTGTTAACTGATGAACAAGAGACCTATCTGAATTCGTGGGAAGAGGGAACTTAAAACAATCCTGAATAAACCATGAAGCGGAGAGTCACTTTTCTCACCCTTCTTCTCCTCTGGCTTAACTCCAGTTGTGATTTTCAAGATCCTTCAGAGTTTGAAATACCAACCTGGAATGTTACCCTTACCATTCCGTTATTACATGAATGGTATCCCTTAGCCGATATTGTCGATGATTCTGTAATTCTCTCCAGTGGAGATAGTATTTACATTGAATTCAACGGTGAGCTACCCAAGGATTCCATCAATGCTGATTATCTAAAGATTCCGCTGGAAATGAATGTCGGTTTCGCTGATACTACGACTGGTCCCTCAGCCAGCGATATTTTCAATGGTTACACCTTTACATTGAGTGATACGATACCTATCGGAGAAACGATGGAATCCATGGGAATCATCAATTGGGCGGCGGTTCCGCCGGATACGGTGCAGTTTCCTTCTGACACTTTGCAGAAAATTGATGGACAGTCTTGGAATTTAGTAGCGGAAATCATTGAACAGACTTTAGGTCAGACTGAGATTGATACTCCCCTCTTTAATTCTGAGGAGTTATTTGCCGATATACCTTTCATCTCCGAAATCATAGGTATCTTTATAGGAGGGGACACTGGGGATAATTATTTTCAATCCAACTATAAAAATATCGATTTACCAGTAAATATCGATAGCACTTGGGCTCTTCTGATTTCTGGTGTGGATACGTTAGCAGATCACGAGTCGGATTCTTTGTCTGGGGCTGAAGAGACTGATTCCACGACATCTCTGGTAGATCAATCCTTATCGGAAGTTATTGGTTTCAGTTTTGGTTTCAAATTGCAGCGAGTGGCCAATGATGACACACTAACTATTCCTGCAGGAGATGAACTGAATATGCTCATGGGCATTAGTATGGGAATCAAGGATTTGGATCATGCCGATGTGGTGGTGACAGAAGCGTCATTGATGGATCCCAATGATATGGATCCTATTTCTTTCGATCAGGCCAGCGTGGAAGCAGAAGACTGTGCCGTTACAGGTGTTTATGGAGGCGATTTCGCACAAGGGACAACCAATTTACCAAAGGTGAATATTATTGGTGTTTCGGATGTTTATACTACTTTTCCTTTTGGGATTAACTTCGGGATTGAATTCGAGAATTTTGTTGGTCCCGGTGATAGTTCTTTGTCATTTCAGCACAAACTGGACGAAACGCCATGGGATGACGAACAGAAATTGGACGGATGGTCGTTTATCAATCCCGATGATCCTGATCCCCAGAATCCATCCGTCCCCCTGGATTCCTTGATCATAATTCCCACAGTGACCACAGAACCGGGCACAGTAAGTGTAGCTCTGGATGGTTCTGACTGGATTTTCTCCCTTGGAGTAGATGTTTATCCTCTGGAATTCGCCAGTTTAAAGGCTGATCTCGATTGTGAGTTTCCTCCCCAAACCCAAGAGATAGAGAATATTCCCCAGGGATTTACAGGCATGTCCTTTGGTGAAGTTATTCTGGAGTTCACCATGTACAACCAGATCAGATTGCCCTTGAGCCTTAATCTGGACCTGGTAGGCATTGGCAATACCGGTGATTCGGTGGAAGTTGTAGTGGATGCCAATTTAGGAATACCAGCGGTAGTTGGAGATACATCTAAAACAGTTCTTCAACTTAGCAGTATCGGTACGGTAGTTAGAATATTTGATAGTGTCAGTGATTCATTGCCTTCCTCTGCCGATACCATATCTGCCGCTGGAGGAGAGACCAAAACCATTGTTGATCTGATGACGTTAAATCCCAGTCAAATGATCGTGGATGCTACTGCCAGTGTTCAGGGTATGGGTTCACTGGATCAGAACGCCTCCTTTTGGGGAGAGTATCAGCTGGTAGCTCCCTTCAGTGTAATCATGGATACGATTACCTTTGTTCCAGTGATATCAACTCCAGTGACGGAGATGGATCATGAGACACGGAATCAATTCCGCAGTTCGATCAAGGGAGCTGCCATGACGACGCGGATAATTAATGGTCTCCCGGTAAGTGGAGAGATGTCTATTATATTCTCTGATCGAGATCTTTTCCCTGTAGATCGCAAAGCAGTAACTTTGCGAGAGATTGCTGACAGTTTGCAGTGGTCCGACTCACTCTATATTGTCACTTCATGTTCCACTCTCAAGCCTTCTAATGATGATATGTTTATTTTTAACGTGATGAATGATACCAGTGACTGTATTGATGGGGTTGCCTATCTGGTTCGTGGCGTACCTGATGCCCGGGATACTGTTTATTCATTTGTGGATACACTTCTAAAAATGGTGTTGCCCACTCCAGATGAATTTTACTCAGTGGGAGATACAAGCGGATCACCAGGCATGGTTAAAACTCCGGGAGATACCATCGTGGTTAGTGAAATAGACTCCAATAGAATTACAATGTTGTCCTCGCTAGGGGATCATTACATTAATAATAGAACACAGTTTTATGGTACTGAGGGAAAAGCAGTATTTTTCTCGACACGTGATACGTTGGAAGTTCTGGCGTATATCTCATTTACATTACAAAGTTCTGGCATCGTGGAAGAAGCTCAGGACGAACTGATCATTACCTATCCCAATGGTAACGAAACTTTGCTTCAAGACAGTACCATTGTAATCAGATGGCGCTCCCTCGGGAATAAAGTCGGTAGTCAAAATGTGGAATTGTTTATTTCTCACCTGGAAGTACCGGATATTACCCAAGATGAAGATTGGGAATCCCTCAGTGGAGGAGCCATTAGTAATGTAGATTCCATGATTTGGACCCCAGGACTTGAGGATGTGGATGACATCGTCTGGCTTAAGATATGTAACGAAGATGGAACCATATGTGATCAGACTGGCTGGCACTTTGAGATTGCTTCCACCGGCAATAGACATTTGATTGTCAGTAAACCTAAAGGGCTCTCTGAAATAAAATCGGAATCAGGAAAAAATCCTTTGGTCAAGAATAGATGAGAGCTGGTAATATCATACCAACAGTCATTTTGCTGTTAACTATTTCAATGCTTCTTGGTCAAGCCAAGCGTGATCCTCGAATGGTGTCTATGGGGGGAGCATATACTACCCTGGCAGATGGCATCTATGCCGTGGGAGTAAACCCGGCCAATCTTGCCTTCCAACACGGCAAACCGTTTATGTTGCAATTGGGTACTCTTAACTTTGGATTTGTTAACAATTATTTTTCCCTGGAAAATTATACCAGTCTAAGTGGCGCCAATCTCGAGGTGAATAACCAAGAAAAGAAAAAAGAAATCTATGATGAAATAGGAGATGAGCTGCGCTTTACAACAGATGTTCACATGAGTTTACCTGCTCTTAACTATTCCTCAGGGAATATGGCTTTTACTAGTGATCTAATTGTAATTGGAGATATTGGAGTTCCTGTAGACATTTTTCACCTGTTGTTGGATGGGAACCCTATTGACAGACCTCTTGATTTAACTTTGCATTATGAATTGATGGGACTGGCGGAATATGGCTTTTCCTTTGCTGTGCCTTATGAAAAGTTTTCCTGGGGTATAACGCTGAAATATCTTCAAGGTTTATTTTATCTGGGGATTGATCCCGATTCAAGTTTCACTAACATTTACACTGATACTCTAAATGTGGCCTTCTTTGGCAATGGCCGTTACTATATACAACAGGGTATTGGCGGTAATGGTTACGGAGTGGATTTAGGATTTACTACATACGATTTTAATGGCTGGAAAGTAGGTCTTTCCCTCATCAATGCACTGGGTACGATTTATTGGAATCGTCCCTCGAGCATAAAAGATATATTAGGAGTTAGTGAAAATAAGGGACTTTTCCAATGGGGAGGTCAGGATGTAGGTGACGGACAGGCCATGGTGTATGATTTTACCATAGATAGTGTCAATGGTCTCGGATTAATGGAAAATTCTTTGGAAGATAATTTCAGTTCTTCCAAGTCTGTAGTAGCAGATACGATTTCTGGTGGTGAACCACGGCCATTTTCCATCCGGTATCCATCCCTCTTCCGGTTTGGGATTCAGAAACAGGTAGATCCTGACTTTTTAGTAGTAAGTGATCTGGTGGCTGGTTTTCAGGATCGGCTTTTTGTCCAACGTAAGTGGAAGTGGTCCCTCGGTATCAAGTTCACCCGATTCCCTGGTTTTCCCCTTCGACTGGGCTACAGTTGGGGTGGTAAGGACTTTAAACAACTGGGTCTAGGTATGGGAATCCATAAAGGTCCCATCATGTTCGACTTTGCTATCGCTTTTCGCAATGGCATCTGGTTACATAGTATGAAAGGTATGGCGCTTTCATTTGGGGTCAGTTTTACTGGTTTGAAAGGACGTGATGGCACCACTGAGGAACCACTTGGGGGCCAACTATTTCCTGACGAAGAAGAGTAATAACACTCCCCCAATAGCAAAAACAATATTACCCAACCAGGCGGAAAGTACTGGATCCATTATGCCGTTATATCCCAATGTCTGTCCGAACCGGATGAAAGCATAATACCCAAATATTACAAATATGCTCATTCCGGCACCGAAGGCGAGTCCACCCTGGGGTCGAGATGCTACCATAGGAATAGCAAAGAGGACAATGATCAGATTAGAGAAGGCAAATGATATTTTACCATGGAGATTGACTTCCCAACGCCGATTATCCACCCCACTTTCAGCTAATTCATTAACAAAGTGCTGTAATTCGTTAAAGCTCATTTCTTCTGGCGAAATGGCTTCCCGGCTGATCTCTGCCGGTTCGAATCCTATTGTCAGAGTTGTATCTTCCTTGGAATAAGAGACCTGGGTTTCACCACCATAAGTATCAAAAGAACGAATGGAATAATCAAATATTTTCCATGAGTTGTTCTCATCTTGCCAATACATGCGGTTAGCATCGATACGTTTTACTAATTTTCCTTTATCAAGAAATTGCATAGTAACTCCGTAAGCTCTTTGACGGCTCGATTGATAGCGTTCAATGCCTATTACGAACTGATCAGATTTCTGTAAGAAAATGTTATTTCGTCGCTCTCGATAATGCTTGTTCCTGGTTTTCCCCAGATATTCTTTTTCAATAAAACGGCGGGTCTGGTTTCCTGTTGTGACCAGTGTATCTTCCCAGTAGAATGATCCGGCACTTATCAGCGTTGCGCAGAGTAGCAGGGGAGCAGCAATTCTGTAAAGTGAAATACCACTGGATTTCATTGCTGCCAACTCATTTCGTTTGGAGAGGATACCTACTGTGAAAATGGTAGCGATTAGTACCGCCATGGGAAGACCGATATTAATAAACCACGGTAAGGAATGAAGATAGTAACGAAAAACAATATCCCTTGGAACAGAGGAGTCTATGAAACGATCGATGTTCTCTACTAGATCCACAACCAGAAAAATTCCTATAAAAGCGATTAAGGCAAACCCCAGGGTTTGAGTAAACCTCCAGATCAGATAGGCATCTATACGTTTCAACATGTTCAGATTTCTATAGTGCTGCTACAAGGGTATTCCCTGTAAACCTCCCGGAATTTACATTAGTTATGTAGTCTCTACACAAAAGTAATCCCTAAATTTTAGTTTGAACCCGTCGAAAGACTTACCCTAAAAAATGCTTCCAACTCTGTCATGTAGTGAGCTATATTAAAATCGCCTGATCATTGTACTACAGACATCCCGTCTGGGGTTTAGGTACTCTGCAGCGTTTTCATAGTCACTATTTTCACCATCGTTGAATTGGGAGCAGGAGGAATCTACACAGCTTACGGTTGATCTCAATGGAACAACTGAATTCAATAATAGCCAATTTTACAGACTTCATGTGGAATAAGCCTGTTCTAATTTTGATGTTAGGGGGGGGCGCCTTCTTTACCATCTATTCCCGTTTAGTTCCCTTACGGTTTTTTCGTCATGCGATTCATATTTTGACGGGTAGATATGATTCGGCATCTGACCCTGGCCAAATAACTCATTTTCAAGCCCTCTCCAGTGCTCTGGCCAGTACGGTAGGAATGGGCAACATTGGTGGAGTCGCCGTAGCCATCTATACTGGTGGTCCAGGCGCTCTGTTCTGGATGTGGGTTAGTGCGGTTATTGGAATGGCGACCAAGTTCTTTACCTGTACATTGTCCATCATGTATCGGGGTCGGGATGAAAGAGGTGAAGTGCAGGGTGGTCCTATGTACTATATTGAAGAAGGTCTGGGAAAAAGATTCAAACCTTTAGCCATTTTTTTCAGTGTTGCGGGTCTATTTGGTTGTCTAACTTTTTTTCAAGCCAATCAATTATCCCAGATGATAAGGGATTTTCTTTATAAACCGGCTCAACTTTTTACAGAGAATCCTATAACTGGAGACGCTTTTTCAGGAGTAATTATGGCTGCTGTAGTGGGGTTAGTTGTTTTTGGGGGAATCCGAAGGATTGCTCAGGTAGCTTCACGACTTGTTCCTTTTATGGTAGGTGTATATTTACTGGCAGCTGTTCTGATTCTTTTCTCTCATCTTTCGGAAATACCTGACCTGCTATGGTTAATTGTTACGGATGCCTTTTCTGGGAATGCTGTGTTGGGAGGAGCTGTGGGAACGGTGATTGCCACTGGAATTCGCCGGGCTGCTTTTTCCAATGAAGCTGGTATTGGTACTGAGGCGATGGCTCATGGCGCTGCTAAAACCAAAGAACCTGTCCGTGAAGGATTGGTCGCCATGTTGGGACCTTTGATTGATACTATCGTTGTCTGTAGTATTACAGCCTTGGTGATCCTTACTTCCGGTATGTGGAAAGCCGGTTTTCAATCCGAGAATAGTATGATCTTGTCTGCTGATGACGATACGATTGTATTGAATATAGGCAATATTCAGGAACTGAATTTACCTGATGAAAAGTGGCTGGGATTGGAATTTGAAGTGCGTGATTTACAAAATAATCAAACTACAGTGACAGAGATTGTAAAAATTGATTCAATACTTGATGATAATACCGTGGTGTTGAAAAACGTTAGTAATAATAAAATTGTTATTAATGAAAACTCATGGTTTCATCTGAATGTCAATGGTGTTTCGCTAACAACTTTAGCTTTTGATAAAGAGTTTGGAGTCGCTGGCAAGTTACTGATGGTAGTGGCTGTATTGACCTTCAGTTTGTCAACAATGTTTGGTTATTCCTATTATGGACGTAAATGTACTGGTTACCTGTTTGGGGTACGCTGGAAATCGTCCTATAATTGGGTTTATGTTATCGCCATCGTCTTAGCATCTATGATTAAAATTGATATCGCCATCAATTTCGTTGATGGGATGTTTGCTTTAATGGCTATACCGACAGTCATTTCCACGGTTCTGCTCGCTCCCCGAGTGATGCAAGCAGCCAGAAAATACTTTCATGAATTGGAGAATTAAGGAAGATAGGGAGGAGGATGCTTACAAAGGTTTTTTAGTAAGATAAATTCTACGAAGGCGATTAGTTGTTGCCAGCAGAACTTTGGCTCGATATTTCCCCAGGATGAGTGACTCACCTGCCCGGGGGATTCGACCTAATGAAGAGAGTACAAAGCCACCTATAGTTTCGTAGTTTCCCGTAGGTAGATCGTATCCATAACGTTTTAAATCTTCGATTTCCACCAGGGAATCCACGACTAATCCTCCCCCCGGGATGCGTGATATTTTCTTTCCCGCTTCATCAAATATATCTTCGAATTCTCCAAACAACTCCTCCACCAGATCTTCTACAGTAACCATTCCTATTGTCTCGCCATTCATTCCGGTGATTAATGCAATACTGGATGTATGCTGTTTCAACTTTTCCAGGGCTGAACTGGCCGTTCGTGTTTCAGAAATGAAAATGGGTTGTTTCATAATTGCCAGTAGAGATTGGGGATGGGTAAAGAGATCGTGAATGAAAATAACACCGACGATGTTGTTCAATGATCCCTCGTAAACAGGGAGCTTGGAAAAACCGGTTTCGGCAAGGGCAAGGGCAGCATCTTCCCGAGTGGCTGTGATGTTTATGGAGACGATATCTGACAGAGGGGTCATGGCTTCTTTGACTGGTCGGCTGCCAAACTCGAAGATGTTCGTTATCATTTCCTTTTCATCTGACTCCAATTCTTCACCTACCTCTTTTTCTTCAAAGAGTACTTTTAAATCTTCACGAGTGAATAGGGGAGCGTCTGAGTGATTATCCTTGTTAATCAGGTGGGAGTAAAGGCTGACCAGCTTTACAAAAGGAGCTAGAATGAATTCAATGGCTCTCAGGAGAGGAGTCACTCGCAGGGCAAGCAGGTTGGCATGATCCCGAAAGAGAACTTTGGGTAAGATCTCACCAAATATAAGGATCACTAAAGCTATGATGAGCATAGTGGGTGTCTTTCCTATTCCAGAAGCTAAAAGCGTAACTGTGGCGAAAGAGGTCGTCAGAACGTTGGCAATATTTGTTCCGATCAATAGTGTGGTTAGGTAGCGTTCCGGTTCTGATAGTAGTCCAAGGGTGCGCCTGGCAGAGCGGTGACCTTGTTTCTGCCACACTTCAATCTGGAGGGGATTGGCCTGGATGAAGGCAATCTCCGTCCCGCTGAAAAAGGCAGAGAGGATGAGACCTATGAGGGCAAATATCGGTTCAATCATCTATTTTTTTGTGTTGTTCACAGTTCAAAATATCTAATGAGAATGAAATACTCAATAGTTTTAGTTTGTGGCAATCTGTTTCCCTCTTGAGCTTCCCTTCCGATACTTTACCCCCAACTTTGAAGGGTAAGTGGGGAAGAGGGAAACTTTACTCTTGATTAAATAGTATTTGTCAGTTATTCAACTGGATTCATATTCCCATAAACAAGCCTAATAAACAGGCCGGAAGCTCCTAATACTAACGTAGAGACGAGTGCCAATACTAGAATAGGACCAAAGCCTAAGGAAAACATTGTGCTAAAGAATAACGCAAATAGTATTCCGAAAAAAACCCATGAGAATACCGACCCGGAGTCCTTCAGCCAAAGGTGACTCCCCTTCATATCCCTTTGGATGGATATAGGCTATGATCAGAGCCATTACCAGGACAGCTATCAGGGGCAAGATGGGTGAACCTCCCTGCGCCGCTCCTGCAGGTTCATAAATGGCGAATCACAAAACTTCGAATTCACTTGCCTTTTTTTGATAATGCTTGATATAAAATGTCTGTCGGCAGACAGGTGTTCCGGTTATTTCACAGCCGGTTCCGATGTATTGTATCGGGGTCTGGTTGAGCGTGGGTGAGAAGGCACCTTTACACCTCGACAAGTTCACTGGTGATCTCCGATTCTGGAATAGGACTTCCTTCTTAGAGAAGTGATTCTAAATGGAATTCAATCGCTTCTCAAATTAATTTTCTTACTTCAGATTGAGTTTCTGTGACAGCCACACAACCCGGTAGGTCCGGAACAGATGCTCCATAATTATTGTCTGTTTTTTAATTACGACTACATATTGCATTTTTTTCAATCTTATTTCGCGTCCCCAGAGATAAATCCAAACTTAGTTTCCCTGTAACTGTTACTGTTCCTGGTTTGTTTGGATGTTTATATTATCTATGACCACCCTTAATTCTGTGTAGATACCAGCCCACATTTTCCAACATTTTGATCATTTTTCTAAATTTCATTGCAATACTGAAAATAAAACAAATACAATATTTTCACAGTAAACTAATACTAATTAATAGTGCCTTCTGACATTCAGCATCAGCAGCGGCTCATCGCTGTGAGTTGCCTGCTGTTGTTTGGAGTTTTTCAGCTCAAAAGTGATAGAACAGTGATAGAACAGGCCTCACATGAAACTCTTTGTCCTCAGTCAGGGGTAGACTAACACCGACTCCGACCTGGAAGCTTGGATTGTCAAACGGCTGAATTTTGAACCCCGGCGTTATGTTGACGAACGTTTCTCCATCCTCCTCACCACCAAAAACATGCTCGCCGTCGAATTCGAGGAGCGTCATGAGCTGAGGTATCAGGTAATAGAGGATGGATACATTCCAGCCAAGCTCAAAGTCAGCCTCATCTTCGTCATTGTCATTAAACGGGAACCCGAAAGAGGTGAAGCCGACAATCTCCCAATGATCGCGCCGATAACCCAAATCAACAAAAGGCTCAACCTCCAACACCCGGTCAAAACCGATTCCCCTCTCCTCATTGCCGGTGGGTAAGCCGAACTCGATCCCCCCACCCAGTAGCACGCCATGTTCCCCAAGAGTGAAGTTTGCGTACTTAATACCGACCTCCACATTGTCTAGACGATCCGTAGCATTCCCTTCATTGGTGTTGAGAAACGTATATGGGACATCTGCCTCAAGACTCAGCCAAGGTGCGAAGGCGTATTCGGACTCCAAGCGAAGTGTGTGGCGTTTAACGCCTTCTTCTCCTGGTTCGTTGGAGAAGAAATAGTCGAAACGCACCTTAGTGTCTGGAGATGGAGATTCTGCGACGAGAGGGTGAGAGAAATGCAAGTGGCCCTGGTCGTGAATGTGGGGCGTTGGCTCGTGAGCCAGGGCTATCCCTCCGAAGCTCGCCTGAAGTGTAATGCTTACGATAGTAAGGACCGCTAGTCTCAAGGGGGTTCTGGTTATGGTTCGAAAATAATAGGTTATCAATAACTTTCCTCCTGAAAATATCTATGTTCCCCTTTCCATTAATGGTGTAACATTTTGTGAGACCCTGACGAGTAAGTCAGGCTAAACACCAGACACAGCTCCAAAGGATCCTTTGGGAAAGGGGAACGATATGAATCATAACAACAGAAAGCTAATTGAAAATAAACAATACATACAAGGAAAAGTAATTGCCTGCCCGACATTGGTCAGGCGGGTCGGGATTGATCCTGCTAAGGATAAGTACCAGGTGAGGATCATTGATTCTTATGGAGTTCCCGTAGGTATGTCCTTTTCTTTTCCCAACTCATACAACAGGTATCACAACATTATGTGGAGAAAAGTCAGGAGGTACATAGGGGAACCCAAGCGGAAGGTTATTTTTGCTGTGGAAACTGCTTGTGATTTGTGGCAGACGCTGGTTCATTGCCTTTATACTAACCGCCCGTTACTTGCTAAAGCGATACATCCTGCCTCACCATTATCTTACTCTTGATATGGAAAAAGAAACATAAGCGATTACGTCTATATCCAAGCGCCAGCACGGGAAAGAAACACTTATGTTCCTTCGACAGATGGCAGAGAAAACGATTGGTGTCGATTGTAGTGATAATACCGAAGAAAAGAGTTTACGCTTTATCCTTAACTGCTGGTTGAATCAATTGGATTTGATTGAAGAGCAAGCCAGGTAAATTGAATGTGAACTCATTCAACTTGCCAAACAGTATTCGTCTTATTACAGTATCAGAAGCTTAATGGGAGTATCAGATAAGATGGCAGCTTTATTTATTGCAGAGACCAGGGCTTTAAAGAATGTCACGCACTATAAACAAATTCAAAAGATGGCAGGAACTAATCTCCGGTTAAACACGTCAGGACGCTACCGGGGTCGTAACCGTTTGAGTCATATTGGTAATTCACGCTTGCGTTGGCTTTTATACATGATGACAAAAGAGACGGTGAAATACATTCCGGAGATCAGGGTTCAATACCTGAAGCGGAAGTTGAAGAAGCTCAGCTATACAAATAACGTTATGGCCTGCACTTCTAAGCTGTTACAGATAATCATGTCATTGGTGAGGGAAGAACGAAAATATGATCCAGGTTTACATCCAGAAATCATAGTCCAGTGTAAACAGCTGGATGCAGAGTACAAGAGAAAGAAGCGTAACAAGCCTTCTGCTATTCAGTATGCTTGAATATGTGCTGATTGACAATTAGAATTCTACCTGGGGAATAAGCCAGATAAGGCAACTCTCTTTCGCCGGAACGCCAGGAATTATTCCGGTAATGGAGAAAGCCTCAACGGGAGAGGTGTGCCCGTATGGTACCGGGAAATCAAGATAATACGCCAAAACAAAGCTTTTTTCTAAGAAACCAAGCTAAGATCGGCTCAGTTTTTCCTTGACTTTGTAGCAAGTAGGGTGAGCTCACCGGCGTAAAAGATTCTGCCGACTACAGTTCTGTTTAGATTGTGCTTCATTTTTTCTCCAAACTTAAGTTAGAGCCCGCCAGTCCTTTACGTCCGGTGCAGCGGATTGCTGGGTGTTTCAAGAACATTACTAATACTGAATTGTCTCTTTTATCGTTTCATAGCTAAAAGGA
>JBHHUM010000182.1:0-1860 GCA_046861645.1 Fidelibacterota bacterium
AACAGGGCCATGGAAACCGGCGTTGAAGACCCCGTTGTTTTTTATGTTCCTGAAAGCTTTGCCTAAAAGGAATTTGCCTGATAACTTACACCCTAATAAACAAGTCTGCTCATTGTTTCCAATTCAAAGGATAAAACAATAGTGAGTAAAAAATACGAAAACGCTCCTATCATCGAGGCTGTTTGCGAATTTCGTCTGACACCTGAGACCCAATGGGACTTGACTATTCCGGGGTTGTTTTACGAAAAAGTTCGTGAAGAGTTTGCGAAGAAAGAAGATCATCCTATTCGAGAAGTAACATTTGCCGGTACCTCCCAAGGGTTACAACAAAAGGTTCAGGCAATTGAACGTGTTCGTTTTTTGACTGATGATAAAAAAACGTTTGTTCAGTTGGGTCCTCGTGTTTTATCTATAAATAAATTAAAACCTTATGCTTCTTGGGAGGAGTTCAAGCCAAAGATTGAAAAAGCTTTTACTGCTTTAACTTCTGTTGTAGAAATAAACAGCATACAAAGAATCGGGTTACGATATATAAATAGAATAGATATCTCTGGCCAAAAGGTAGACATGGATGAATATTTTGATTTTAATCCCCACTTAGGTAAAAACTTACCTCAAGATATGTTGAACTTTATTGTTGGGTGTACATTTCCTTTTCATGAAGGACAGGATTCATGTAAGATACAGCTAACAGACGCTATACCAAACGATTCTGAAAGCGTTTCTTTTATTTTAGACTTGGACTATTTTCTTGCTAAAGCGGAGACAGTTGCAAAAGATACAGCATTGGAGTGGGTAGAGAGTGCGCATGATAATTTGGAAAATGTTTTCGAGGGGTGTATAACCGGTAGTTTGAGGAAAGTTTTCAAGGAGGTTGATTAAGTGCCAACTGGTGAATATCGAAGCTCAGAGATATGGGGAGAGCAAAAAAAAGTTTTCCCTGGCTTGTGGTTTCCTTTGACAGAACCTGCAACGGTATCCTCTTTACAAAATGATGCCTTGGAGGATCTTATCCGACCCCAGAGCAACACGGATATCACCTTTCATATAGAGGATGCCCTAAAACAGATAAAAAAAATAGAAGTTAATATTCCTCAACCAGGAGCTGTGCGTGATTACTTGGTCAGATATTCTGATATTACCAGTTTGATAACACTTGTCTGTAGTATGGCAAGGGAAGAACTTGGTGTAGATACCCAGTTATCCTTGGAAGTTTATCGAGACCCGGAGATTGAAGACGAATATCTGGCGTTGTACGTTCGACAAGAGAGTTATGATGAACTGATTATGGACAAGATTGAAGAATTATGTGCTGAATATGAAGAGGAGTTAACTGGAAAATCTGGCTGGTTTATTGTGACAACAGATTTCCGTCCACCACGTTAAAGGATAGTATGCCCTTTGATTGGAGAGAATACCTTAATTTAGCCCAATCCCTTCAAAGTCATACCGGAGGCAGTTTTTCACAAGAGGCTGCGTTTCGTTGTGCTGTTAGTAGAGCATACTATGCCGCATTCTGTCATGCACGCAACTTCGCACGTGACAAGCAAAGTTTTAAACCCTCTTATAATACACAAGATCACTCGGCCGTCAGACGCCATTTCAGGAAAAACAATAGACAGGATATCGCTCGCATATTGGATGGTTTGAAAGACTGGAGAGAGATTTGTGACTACGAAGATACGGTCTCTAACATTGAGGTGCGTCTTAAAAATGCAATAAAAGCGTCTAATAAAATATTTATAAAGATTCATTATTCTCCAGACAGTTCCACCTCCGGTGGGTCGTTAGATTAAGTGTGTAAGTCCCCACCCGTTGACACCCCTTCCTTTCAAGGGTTATAATCCCCGAAAAAAGTAA
>JBHHUM010000027.1:0-27276 GCA_046861645.1 Fidelibacterota bacterium
ACAGCCTGCTTTAGCATGGTTGCAGCATTTAGCGTAGACATTTATATCTTCGCATATTCTGATACAATCATTACAGAGGAGTAAGCAACACTTTACCCAGATTACGATGATCCTGAATATAACTATGCGCTTCAGACGCCTCTTCGAACGAGAACACTTTGTCCACTTCGGGAGCAATCTTTCCGTCTCCTAACCAAGTCACAAGTTGTACCATCGCTTCTCCCAGACGCTCACGTTCTGACCAGAGATGACCGAGATTACAACCGATTACACCTTTATTATCGTTAATGAGTCGAATAGGGTGGAACTTTGAGGTTGATAGTAGGGCACTTAAACCAGCGAAGAGATTACGTCGTTTCCCAGGTGCAGCCGAAGAGATACCAAAGAGAACCATATTACCTAATGGACGCAAACATTCATAACTACGCTTTACATTTTTACCTCCAACTGGATCAAGAACCAGATCAACACCTTTTCCATTGGTAATCTCTAAAGTACTCTCTACAAAGTCCTCGTGATTATAATCAATTAAATGGTCTGCACCCATTTTTCTTAAGGCATCATGTTTCCAGGACGAAGCAGTACCTATGATGATTTTTGCTCTGATAATTTTAGCTAACTGTAAAGCGGCAATACCCACTCCTCCACCGATGCCGTGAATGAGAAGTGTGTCACCGTCACTAAATGCGGCCTGTTTAACCATCATGATGTAAGCCGTAAGATAATTAACCGGTAGTGCAGCCGCTGATTCTAAAGAGATACCGTCGGGAACTATCATTATTTGATCCTTAGGTACACATACCTTCGATGAATAACCTTCAAATCTCGTTAGAGCAGCTACCCTTACTCCTAACCACCGGGTATCCACTCCTTCTCCTATAGCTTCTACGATACCGCTTACCTCGTATCCGACTACACAAGGAATTTTAGGGGAATCCGGATAAAGTCCCATGCGAGCTAAGATATCTGCAAAGTTAATTCCTGAAAAGTGAACAGTTATCCTGAGTTGACCTTTTCCTGGTTCAGGATCAGTAGTTTCACGGAGTTCCAAAACATCTGGGGCACCATGACGGGGTATCCAAATCTGTTTCATTACGTTTTCTCCTCTTTCGCAGATTGCAAAACCTAAGTAATCTCCCTATATTCCGCCGCATTTTTTATGAGGAATCAAGGAGAAATATAAATGGGTATGATGAATACCTTACGGACTAAGATGCACTTTATCCTATGGGGACTGCTTATCATGTTCCTGGGAAGTATGACAGTAGGCGGATTGGTTGGTGGGGCAAATATTTTAGATGAAATCTTTGGTTGGAGTGACGAAGATCCCCGCACCGCAATCGCAATTGTCAATGGTGAACTTATTCCTCCTGATATGTTCTTCCAAACTGTACAGAACCGTAGGGAACTGCTGCGACAGCAGGGACAGGAAATTTCTGAGCAGGAATACGATCAACTTTACGACGAAATTTGGGATGAACTGGTTCAAATAGCTGTAATTGATCAGAAAGTTGAAGAACTCGGTATAACAGTTACTGATGATGAAATATTTTATGAACTTGAATCCAATCCACCACAAGTCTTTCAAACCGTGCCAGATTTTCAGACGGATGGCGTCTTTGACAAGGAAAAGTATTTGGCAGCTCTGTACAATCCTCAGGGAGATGAATGGCTCTACTGGGAAGCTATTACCCGAGATTTTCTTCCAAGGAAAAAGCTCTTTGATCAAATACGCTACTCCATGACAGTAACTGATCTCGAAGTCCGACAGGAATATATTATTCAAAATGTAAACCAGACCCTATCAGGAGTTGCCGTTCCTACCTCATCTTTCCGGGGAGATGAATTCAATGCTACTGATGAAGAAGTTCAGACGTACTATGAATCCCACTCCGAGGACTATTACCAAGAAGAAACAAGAGTAATCAGATATGTCAAATGGGATAAGAAACCTACTGCAGAAGATACTACAGATATTGAGCAATTTGCTCAAGATATTATCCAGCAAGTTAACGCAGGTGCTGATTTTCCCTCATTAGCAGAATTGCATTCAGCTGATCCCGGCTCTGCTGTTAAAGGTGGGGATTTAGGTTGGTTTGGCCGAGGAAGGATGGTACCTCCATTCGAGGAAGCTGCCTTTTCAGCGCAGGTCGGTGAGATTGTTGGTCCAGTTCTATCCCGTTTCGGCTATCATATCATCTGGATAAAAGATAAACGAGGGACAGGAGATGATGAAGAAATCCAAGCCAGTCATATCCTGCTAAAAGTGAACATGGGACCATCGACTCGGAGTCAACTTAAAAGAAAAGCAACTCAGTTTCTATATGAGGTCGAGGATTCAGGTTTCGACAAGGCAGTGGAAATATTTGATGTACCCTTAGACAGCTCCCGTCGTTTCACAGAGAATTCACCTCTGCCTGGATTCGGTTTCAGTCGCGAACCCAGTCGATTTGCTTTTCGTTCAGAGTTAAATGATGTCAGCGATATTGTTTAAACTGACAATAACTTTGCAATTTTTAAATTGATAGCTGTCCATGAACCGGGTACTCAACCTCTCGATGACGTCAGGAAACGAATTGAAAGAGAGGTACGATTAGAGAAGCAGATGGCCAAAGCAAAAGAGATGGTTACTGTGATATACGATGAAATACTTTCAGGGAAAAGTTTTAAAGAAATAGCTGATAGATATGATGAAGTTAAGCTTATAGAAAGTAAAGATCGCAAACTCTCCACCTCCATACCTTACACTGGTTTGAGGAATCCTAAACTTCTTGGTTTTATTGCTGTTGCTGAGCCGGGGAGACTATTTGAACCCTTTGAAGGACAACGAAGCTGGGTTATCATACGTTATGATGCTCAAGCCCCTATAGATGAAGAAGATTGGCTAATAAAGAAAGAATCCATTCGGAATGATCTACTCACCAAGCGTCAAAATAATGCTATATCAGCTTTTGTTGAAGAGTTGATCGCAGATGCCGATATTGTAGATAATAGACGGTTTCATATCAGGTAACCTGCAAACATCAGTACTGTGAAACCTTCACAACTGTTCGTAGATTATTAAGGGTATTAACTAGAGTAATTTATTATGCGTGCCATGACTCTCCGTCAGCCGGGACCAATAGATAAAAACCGGCTAATTACGTCTTCACTAGAGTATACAAAACCGACTAAAGAGGAAGTCCTGATACGTGTAAGTTGTTGTGGTGTCTGCCGAACGGATCTTCATATTGTCGAAGGTGATCTCAAGGTTCCAGTTCTTCCGATAATACCGGGACATCAAGTAGTCGGCGTAGTAGAAGCTATAGGAAATGAAGTTGGAAATATTAAGGAAGGAGATCGTGTAGGTTTACCGTGGATGAATTCTACTTGTGGATCTTGTGACTATTGCGAAAGTAATCAAGAAAACTTATGCAGTAAAGCCCAATTCACAGGATTACATCGCCATGGTGGTTATGCTGAATATGTAACCACTCCCCAACAGTTTGTATATCCCTTGCCAAACGATATTCCCTACGAACAGGTTGCCCCCCTACTTTGTGCAGGTGTTATTGGGTTCAGAACATTAAAACTTAGTGGTATTCAACCAGGTGAGAAATTAGGATTGTATGGTTTCGGCGCTTCTGCTCACGTTACTATTCAGGTGGCACGTCACTGGGATTGTAAGGTCTATGTTTTTACCCGTAGTATTGATCATCAAAAACATGCCGAAGAATTAGGCGCTTTCTGGACAGGTACCTCAAAGGATGATCCCGGTACGGAACTGGATGCCAGTCTTGTCTTCGCTCCAGTGGGATGGCTAATGATTGAGGCGCTGGAGAGAGTACGAAAAGGAGGAACCGTGATATCAGCAGGTATTCATATGAGTGATATTCCGCAGTTTCCTTACCAGCTTATTTACGGTGAGAAAACTATCTCTACTGCTGCCAACGCCACCTATGCTGATGGCGCAGAATTGCTCCAGTTAGCTGGTGAAATTCCAATACGAACGGAAGTGGAGATCTACAGCTTAGATAAAGCCAATGAAGCTTTACGAGATTTGAAAGCCAGCCGATTCAATGGTGCAGCAGTACTTACTATTAGTTAATCCCCAAAAGTGTAGTGCTTCCTCACCTTTTCTATAACTAACCACTTACAAGATAATCCCTTCGGGAAGGTTACCATATCACCTGCTCCGAACACAACTTCTTCTTCATCCGTAGTTACTTTAACTTTTCCCTCTAACAGATAACATGTTTCGGCAACATCATAATACCATGGAAATTTGGATGGTTCGCACTCCCAGATTGGATTTTTTTTCATGTCAGCGATTTCTGCTGCAGTAGGTTTATGAATCTTTATATTAAGCATTAGTCTTCCTTCGGAACGAAATAAACATCAGTTGGTTTCAGCTTCGATAATCTTCTGAATTTTGCCTCTACCGGCATCCCGATCCAATCCAAGGTTGCCTGGTTGGGATCTACCCCTAATAATCGAGTAAGTAACAGGGTATCCACACCCTCAAACTCAATCAACGCCAGCACAAATGGCGTCTCAGGTAGAAACTCTTCAGATCCGAAATAACAGACAGTGAAAGCGTGTATTTGTCCTTCTCTGGGTAGTTCGACCCAATCTGTTCTTGCACCGGAATACATATCATGTCCTCGGGGATTAGCATAAGTATAACCGCTTTCCTGGTCTCTATTCCCCAACAGATGCTTATTCGTTAATCCCGCAAACCAGGGTGAGTCCTGGCCATAGGAATGAATATAGTCAATCTGGTACGGTTGTTTCATAATGATAGGTGCCATATTCTTTAGATCAGATAGAGAATCGTCATTCAACTCTGTAGGAAACGGCACATTAAATAGAATCGTACCATCATCAGTTTCGATAATCTTTTTTACTACTTTATTTCCAGACATGGTTATTCCTCCTTTTCCAGAATAGATACAGTTACATAGGTTCCCGTACCAGCATGACTATGAATAGCACCTCGTTTAGCATTCTGAATCTGTAAGGTTTCGTCTCCAAAATGTTTGTTGATGGTCCCCTGAAGCTGCCAGATGGCGAAAACTCCCTGCATCAGTCCAGTTGCACCCACAGGATGACCACAGGCTATCAGTCCACCGGAAGGATTAACAGGACAAACTGGTTCTTCGACAAGCTCCAGTCCATACTCAATGCCCGGTACAAAAGCTTTTCCACTAACGGCAAAAGTCCCTCCTTCACCATATCGACATAATCCCATATCTTCGTATGTCTGTATCTCTGACGAAGTATAGGCGTCATGTAACTCCACAAAATCGATCTCCACTATAGGATCTACTATACCACAGTTTTCGTAAGCTTCTTTGGATGCCATACGGCCGGCACGAAAAGAATGAATTCCCGGGTAACGAAAACCACTCAACCATAATTCCTGATAATAGGCTAAGTCATCGGTATTATTTTCCTTCTCGAGCAAATTTAATTTGACGAAGTCGTCATAGCTTTGGTGAGGGCGATCTGCCATCCGCATGGCATCTGTACCCCGACCAATACCTGCTACTTTCACTTTGGAAATACTCTTCCCTGAAGCTTTTTCCAACTTAGAAAGACCTTCCTCACTGGCAAATATTACGGCTGCGGCTCCATCGCTCATGACACATATATCAAGTCTGGTCAGAGGCCAGGCTACCATAGGAGCATTCCGAACATCTTCAATGGTCAGCTTCTCACGTTTCTGAGAGTAGGGATTGTGATAGGCATTCATGTGATTTTTCACGGAAACGTGGGCCATCTGCTCCACAGTAGTACCGAATTCCTTCATGTGTCCCGTGACCATCATGGCGTAGTAGCCTGAGTAAAACCCGCCAACAGGATAGTCAAAGCTCACATCGGACGCCAGAGCGATGAACTCATTTCCTTTCCACGTGTTCACGTGACTCATTGTCTCGAAGCCGTAAGCGATACAGACGTCCATGTAGCCGGACGCTACAGCCTTCCACGCTTCCTGAAAGCAGATGCCGCCGGTGGCTCCGCCCCCTTCCACTCGATGGCCAGGTTTAGGGCATAATCCAAGGTAATCTTGCACCATGATTCCGGCCATGAGTTGACGGCTGAAATGATCAGAAAAATAAGAGGCGACTGATCCATCTACTATTTCGATAAACTGCCTATGCGAGAGACCCAGATCGGCTATGGCATAATCGTAAGCCTCCTTCACAATGGCTGGAAATGTTTTATCTGGTCGGGCCTTAGTAAACTTGCTGACTCCTCCCGAAACTGCATATACAGGACGCATTGCTTTACCTCCTATGGGATGTTATGTGTCGTGTTGAGAGAATGATCATAAAGTGTAATGAAAGGTAGTGACAGAAGATAATTTCAGAAGGATTAGGGAGATTGGCAATTGATTTAGTACCATCACTGGAGATATCAGGAAGCATAAATGAAATCATAAATCCTCTTATGAAGACAGAAGGGAGAAAAAATATTATCAATTTATGAAAAACTCATGAACAATTTATCCTGGAAGTAAAATTTAAGATTTTAGATTATTACCAGGTTGAATTTAAGAAATTATTGATTAATCCATTTTGAAGTACAGTTTACTTATTTAGGAGTATAAGGCTGAGATTCAGTTGCCAGAAACTCATCTTTGGCCTGGTTAAGCTCCTCAATCAACCTTATTCGCTGTTGGATCAGCTGAAAAATTAAATCCTTCCGTCGATAAAAAAGGGAAATAAAAGCGAGGTGCTGGCGATAATTTGATATTTTTCGAGTGTAATAGAGTGCAAAATTTCCTGAAGTTGGTAACGATAATGCGTACAACGTAGTAAGAATCTCATTGTGGAAAATAATCCAACATAACCAAATCTGAAGTGTGTAAAAGGTGGCAAAGGAACCTATACCTAATAAAAGTTTAACCGAGGATATAAATGTTACCTGCTCGGTAAAACGTTTGGTCAGTAAGCGTGGAATTACATAAGGAATAATATTATTGACTGTACCCCAGAGATATATGGGAAAACCAAGAACGAGGAAAAACCATGATTGAACTCTTTTAGCTGTGGTGACACCAGACCGTTTGGGAGAGAGAAACTCATCTCTAAGATGTAATCTCTCCAGGGTTCTGAGGTATTTGTGCAGTCTATCTCCTAACTGTTTAGCCCATTGAGGACGATTTTGATAAGACCATTTTACCGCATCTATTATCCCTTTTGTAACCAGGAAATCATCCTTTTCAGATCTTTTATTCATTCCCAAGTCTACCATCAACTCGCTCTTGTAAACTGTTTCAAGAGCAGATACGATACTGCCGATTTCATCTTCGTCAATGGTTGTGGTTAAGTGTGTTAGACTGGATCCGATTAAATCAGTCAATTTATTTACCGCTTGCACAGAATCCTCTCTATAGTCATCACGATAATCTTTTGGCAGGATAGGTCTACCGAATCGACAATAAACGTTGCTGTGAAATCTTTCGATATTTGAATAGTTTAACCCAATAGGCACAATCTGAACTCCCAACTGGAAATCATTTCGCTCTTCTACTTCAAAAGCAATTCGAGCCGTACCGGTCTTAATGCGATGCAATCTTCGGTCAGCTTTACTGATCCCTTCAGGGAAAATCAAAAAAGGCCGTCCCGCTTCCAGATAACTGTAGAGTTTTTCAAATACTTCCTCATTCTGAATCATCATGGCAGGATCGTCTTGTCTGCGGTGAATAGGAATAATCCCAGCTTTAGTTAAAAACCAGGAAGTAAACCTGTTGGAAAAGAGAGTGCTCTTTGCAATAAAGAAAATCCTTTTCTTGATGGCATAACCAACAATTAAAGCATCCATCATGGTATTGGGGTGGTTAGCTACAAAAATTGTGGGAAGATCATAATTCACTTTTTCAGCATGCTCAACAATCAGCTTGTTGAAGAATCTTTCCAGGGAGAGTACCGCTAAAAGACGAAGCAGAAAATATAACATCAGAAATGGTTAATCGGTTGAATGACCACTATTCGTCCCTCAACCCTATTAAGTTTCAGCCGGCATCACTCGCGATTTCAAAATATAACTCAAATAAAGAAAGGGAGTATCTATCGCTGCTACAAGAATCTTCAGCAGATAGGTTGAAATAATGATTCCCATTACAGTATCAAGGGGTAACGCTTCAGTACCCGGTAAAATCTCAGGTAGGATCAGGAAAGCTAGCAAAGAAAATACTACTGAATCTATGAGTTGACTGATCCAGGTACTTCCATTATTACGCAACCAAAGCCAGCGCCCCCGGGTTTTTTCTCTGATCAGATGAAAAGCCCAAATATCGTGGAATTGTGAGATTAGATATGCAATTAGGCTCGCTAAAATGATAGCAGGAGCAAAATCAAATATAGTAGCCATTCCCTGAGCAGCTCCCCAATCATCACTACTGGCAGTAAATTTCAGGATGAATTGCGACATTACCAGATAGAAGAGTGCCGCACCAAATCCAAGTAATACTGCTTGTCGGGCTTCTTTTTTACCATAATGCTCTGCCAGCAGATCCGTTGCTAAAAATATGGAACCATAAACCACGTTTCCTCCTGTAGCGGGAATACCAAACAGAGTAATCTGTTTGGTCACAAAAATATTTGCCAGGACAATACTTACCGCAATGTAGCCATAAAGCCAATGGCGTCCTTTAATAAAGGCTATCAATGTAAATCCTAAACCTATAATAGTCTGCAGAAGGAATAATATTTCGTTACTCATTCGTTCACCCAATGTTTTTCGAGGGCTTTTAGAAAAGAAGCCGGTGGGCGGACTGGCTTTCCAGAATGATTCACAAAAGTATGAATTGTATACCCTAACGCTACAATGTCTTCTCCTTTTAGTACTTCGTACTCAACTTTAAGAGTAGATCGAGGTTTACTACTCAGAATTGTCTTGATGGTCAGTTCATCTTCAAACTCGGCAGGATTTTTATACTCACAATGACTTTCAATCACTGGCAGAAAATATCCTGCTTTCTCTATTTCACTATAAGGAAGTCCTAATTCCCTTAGCAGGTGAGATCGGGCCGCTTCAAAATATTCATAGAAGCGACCATAATAAACACGACCCATCATATCAGTATCGGCGTAGATGACGCGGTTAATATAATTAACGGAGATCATGACGATTCTTGCCAATGACCGATCTGAAAGTACTTTTGATGGCGTCGCTCAATGAGAACCTCAGGACTAAAATCTGATAATGTTTCCAACTCTTCCAGTATTACACTTTTTACCGATTTCACTACTGCTTCCCTGTTTCTATGTGCTCCTCCCAGAGGTTCTTCGATGATCCGGTCACACACCCCAAGTTCTTTTAAATCATAAGCGGTCACTTTCAAAGCTTCTGCTGCTTCATCTGCTTTGCCAGTATCTCGCCACAATATGGAAGCACACCCCTCGGGACTAATCACAGAAAACCAGGTATTTTCCAGCATTACAAGACGATCACCAATTCCAATACCTAACGCACCTCCACTTGCTCCTTCTCCAATTACGATAACAAGAATAGGTACCGGAAGCATAGTCATTTCCAGGAGGTTCCTGGCTATAGCTTCTGCCTGTCCTCGTTCTTCTGCACCTAATCCCGGATAGGCACCGGGAGTATCCAAAAGACAGATAATTGGACGCTTATATTTAGCTGACATTTTCATGATTCTCAGTGCCTTCCGGTAGCCCTCAGGTTTGGACATACCAAAATTCCTGTAAAGGTTCTCCTTCGTGTTTTTACCTTTTTGCTGTCCAATATAGGTCACATGTAAACCCTCAATAGTGCCTATTCCAGTAACCAGGGATTTATCATCAGCAAAGTTACGGTCTCCATGTAATTCCAGAAAATCGGGAGACATTCTGAGAATATAATCTAGTGAATAGGGCCGTCGGGGATGACGAGCCAATTGTACTCTCTGCCAGCGAGATAAATTAGTATATATCTGTTTGATCAGCTCTTGTCGCTTATCATACAAATGCTGAATATCTGAGCTTAAATCTCTTTTACCTACAATACTTTGCGAACGCAACGCCTCAATTTTCTCATCAAGCTCTACGATCGGCTTTTCAAAATCTAAGTAGTATTCAGCCATTTACTCTTTTATCTCAGAAATGGGTGCTTGATAATAATTTTCCAGGTATAAGAAAATGAATAAACCTGCCAGGAGAACTATCAGGAATATAACATTCGCAATTACATAGTTAAGATTAAGACAAAGATATCCAACCAGGCTCAATATCAGCGAAGAGCCATGCATCAGTAAAACAGACCTTTCAATGGGTATCCCTAGAGCCGCTAACCGGTGGTAGGTATGATCCCTGGAAGCTTTATGTATTTTCTCGCCCCTTCTCATCCTGGAAATGAGGACTAAAAATAGGTCGAAGAGGGGAATAGCAAAAATCAAAATTGGGACGAACCATGATGAAGATTGGTTCCCACCAACAGGAGTATAAAGGATAGCAATAGCTCCCAATAAAAATCCAATGGTCTGTGCACCCGAATCACCTAAAAAGAGACGGGCGGGATGTGAATTGAAGAAATAGATTCCAGCTATAGCACCCAATAAAATGGCACAGAAATGGACCAATTCCATCTGTGAAACACTCAAAGTAATTACCAGAAAGAATAGCGTCGCTAGAGATCCCAGTCCAGCGGCAAGACCATCCATGCTATCTATGAGGTTAAAAGCGTTGGTTAAGACAATCATCCAAACCAGCGTAGTTAGTATGTTTAGTCCTTCTCCTAAAATAGTCTGACTTCCCAGGATAAATTCCGGTGATGTAAATATCCTCACTTTGACATCCAAAAAGACAAGTAATAATGCAGCAAGAAGTTGCCCTAAAAGTTTCCAACCCACAGGTAAATGATGATAATCATCCCATAAACCAAATGTCAAAATAATCCAGGAAGCTGCCAACAAGCTCATGATGTCGCTATCGATCTTTCCCGGGGCAAAGAAAAGTATTCCTGATAAAGTTAGAACCAATACCAACCCACCTGTAAGGGGCATGGGTTTTTGGTGAAGTTTGTGGTCGGCACTACCAGGAAAATCAATGAGTTTCAGTTTAGGTGCTACCCTGATACTGACATAAGCCAATAGCAACGATAATACGAGAGAACCAAGAATAATCCTGAATATATCGGTAATCTGGATGTTGGTGATCAAATCAACTCCTGAGGGTCTCTCGGAAAACTGTCACCATGAGTTTACCCAGCATTAGCGAATAGAAAAAGACGTTAAATAATGGGAAATAGTCTTCAGCAAAGTGCTTCTTGTACAACCGGTAATAAGATCGATGCCATTCAAAGATTGATCGATATCTTTGAACTGCTGATCCCCCACGACCAGCATGATGAATTACTTGAGCTTCGGGAACATAATAAACTTTCCATCCAGCAGTTTTTGCTCGGAAACAATAATCAGAATCTTCCTGATAGGCGAAAAATCGTTCATCAAAAAGTCCAATTTCTTCAACCACTTCACGACGAATCATCAAGCACGATCCGGAAACCCCATCGACAGCACAGGTACGATCTTTATCGAGATAAGACAGATGATATCCTGAAAATTTACTATTCTTTGGAAAATAGGTAGCTAATCCCGAAAAATAACTGATTACATTCCACGGCCGTGCCACTCCCCGACGACAAGATTGCTGAAATGTTAAATCCTCATTTAAAACTTTTGGCCCGCAGATACCAACATCAGGATGTAAATCAAGAAAACGAGCCAATAAAGCTATGGAGTTTGTTCGGACAAAAGCATCAGGATTAAGAACGAGGTAATAGTCTCCCGTAGCCTGCTGCAAAGCCTGGTTAATGGGACCTGTATAACCTTCATTCCGGGAATTCGTGAGTAGGTGGACTGAAGAGTGTCTATCTTTTATCATATTAATGGTATCATCCTGGGAACGATTATCTACAACAATAATCTGATTGATAGTTACTCCTCGAGATTTTTCTAAAGAGTTCAGGCAACGGTCAAGTAGTCTGGAAGCATTAAGCGTAACGATACAAACGGAAACTTTCTTGTTCGATAATTCAGATATGACTGCACCCCCGCTCCAAGGAAATTACTTGTTCCACCCAAAGATTCTCCAGAGACGTAATCTCCACACCATCAGGATGGCTTCCAGCATGATGGATCTACTCATTTTAGATTCACCTACGGTTCGATCAATAAAGATGATGGGAATTTCCTGTACTCGAAATCCCTTACGCCAAGCACGAAAAGTCATCTCGATCTGAAACGAATAACCTTCTGACTTAACTTTTCCCAAATCGATTGCTGCTAAGACTTCACGTCGCCAACATTTGAACCCACCAGTAGCATCACGAACAGGCATTCCGGTGATAATCCTTGAATATAAATTGGCACCATAGCTGAGCATCAAACGACTGATAGGCCAATTGACCACACTGACACCGTTAGAATAGCGACTACCAATGACCAGGTCCGCATTTCCTATGCTTCCTATCAATCGTGGAACATCCTCGGGATCGTGGGACATATCTGCGTCCATCTGTACAATAATTTCATAATCTCTTTCCAGAGCCCAATTAAATCCTGCACAATACGCCTTACCAAGTCCTTCTTTCTCTGGTCTTCGAAGCAGATGTAGATGAGAATAAAAACTCCGCAAGGAATCGATGTAATCTCCTGTACCATCGGGAGAATTGTCATCTACGACGAGAATATGGAAATTGTTGTCTATTTCGTGGAGACGTTTGATCAAAATACCTACATTTTTACGTTCATTATAAGTAGGTGTAATAATGAGCGTTTTCATGCGTTTACACCCTCTTTAACCTTGCGCAGGCAATACCCCAATTTATAGGTCCTGACCCCGATTGTTTCTTCAATTTTTTCAGTTATCAACCCTCCTTTTAACGGTCTCATGGCATCCTGTTTCAAATCAAGGGTTGAAATTTTCTTGATTAAAGAAGTATCAAGATCAAATACATCGGCTATTTTTAGTGCAAACTGATACCGGGACAAATAATCTGCTCCCCCATAATGAAAAAGTCCTTCACTATTCATTACTATGAGTAGTTTTATGGCTTCAGCCAGGGCACCTGTCCAGGTAGGATTTCCCATTTGATCATCGACCACCCTGATTTCTTTTCCTACCGAGAGGGATTCATTCACCCAGCGGACAAAACTTGCCGAAGATTCTCCAGCTCCGTAGAGCACATTAGTTCTGAGAATTACCCAAGGATTCCGTCCACCCCGGATAGCATTTTCAGCGGCTAATTTTGTTTTACCATAATAGTTAATGGGTGAAGGTTTGGCATCTTCGCGATAAGGACCTTGGGTCCCATCAAACAGATAATCGGTCGATAAAAAGATGATGCGGGTATCATTAGCAGCAATGGACTCCAATAAATGCTCTGTCCCTTTTACATTAATCTGCCAGGCCTCCTCTCTCTTGCGTTCGCATCCATCGACATCAGTCATGGCGGCAAGATGGATCAACACATCTGGTTCATATTTACTAACCACCTGCTGAACAATAGTTTTATTTCTAATATCCATTTCAACTACGGGACAGGTGGTAAGGGTCTCAGCAGGGATATGTCGAGCTGTGGATAGGATTTCGAAGTACTGTTGCAATTCTTCTACTGCACTTCGACCTAATTGTCCCGTCGCTCCGGTAATCAGTATCCTTTTGTTCATCACTTGTCAGCACATTATCTCTGATTCACTCCTCAATTTATAAAGGAGCTATCAGAACTCCGACTTTTTCGCCTTATCTAATTTATTTTGAGTAAGGCGTTTTTGTCGTTTCCAGGTAGAACGAAGGGATAACAAAACCAGGATCAATATTATACTACTAGCAATGAGTACTTTCCTGGTAAGTGATACCTGGGTAGGTTTATGATAATCCACTGTGAAGGTTCGAGCCATAGCTTCCATTTCCCGGAGAAAAGCCAACTTTTTTCCACCAGGATTAAAAAGCAGCATGTTCATGTGGTAAATCTGGTTTGTAATATTATCGTAGAAGATATAGGAAATAAATGGCCCCCCTTTTGTAACGGTTTCCGATTTAGCCTCCCAACGTCCCTCAACTCGCCACATTTCACGATCATTAACTTTGATTTGGCTCAAAACCCAGGGCCGAGATTTCGTCTCGATAAAGTGGTAAGTATCGAAAAAGCGTTTTGCTAGATTCCGAATAATACTTCTTACGGAGTTTGGTTGTAAGGAAACTTCATCTTTATTCTCAACCCAATGAACGGAAAACCACCGCAGAGGATAATCCCGACCAAGTTTGATAAAATTTGCTAAACGATCCTCTTCAATAATTAAAAAATCGTGGGGGACTCGTACCGTCCACCCATAATGATTAAATATCTCCAAAGTTTTATCTGTCAGCTCATTGATATCGTAGAGATGATCGGCTATCCGTTCAAGATATCGGGCATCAAATTGATCAAACAACCAGTTCCCTTTCAATTTAGGATCTGAACGTAATTCATTAATGTTATTCCCCTTTATTATTGTTACTACCTGACCAACAGCAAAAAGATCATCCATCACCCAAACCTGATCATCACCCAGATAAGTACCTAAATTACCTTTGGAAATTAGTTGGTTTAACAAGCGATCTCCATCATCATCCACTCCTCCAGTGATGGCAAATAAGATAATATTATGTCTGCTTTTCAACTGTTCAAACTGAGAAGGATCTCTATATTTGATTAGGTAATATAACTCCTGTTTCACGTCGATAGATACACGAGAAAGAATTTTATCCAGTAATTCTTTGGCTGCATCCAGATCGTTTTGGGCAACAAAAACCTGGATTTCATTTTCAGGACCATTAGCCCTGGGTAGATAATCTGCACAACCAGTAAAAAGCATCGTGACCCCTGAAGTTATGAGCATAAATATCACTTTTGAGGGACAAATCATTACTCTATCACCTTAAAAATAGACTGCCGTTTTTCAATTACTACATCCCTGACTATAATGGTCACTTCATCACCCATTCTGTAGCGTCTCCCCGTATTTCTTCCTGTTAAACTAAAGTCCTGCTCATTGAAATAAAAACGATCCATCATCAGGGAATCTACCTCTACAAATCCTTCTACTAAAGTATCTTTCAGTTCCACAAAAAAGCCTTTACCGATCACACCGGATATGATCCCATCAAATTTCTTACCTATTCTTTCAGCAAGCCAGCGAATCTGCTTCAAACGTATATAATCTCGCTCAGCTTGTTGAGTAATTATTTCAGATTCCGTACTCGATTTTGCTATACGAGAGAGTATTTTTTTTGAAGGAAGTTTTTGAGCTCCACTTTTCATACCCAAATACTGTTTTATCAACCTGTGTATAACCAAATCAGGATACCTTCTTATAGGTGAAGTAAAGTGGGTATAATAGGCAAACGCCAGACCGTAATGTCCTTTATTCTCAACACTATAAATTGCCTTAGTCATGGTTCTCAAGGCTATATTTTCGATCAGTGCTCGATAGGGAGAATTTTCTACCTCAGTTAGTATCTTCCTGAATTCACGGGAAGAAAGTTCTTTAGGTCGAGATCTAATAAGATTCAGACGCTTCAACAGTTCCACAAACCGCTCCATATCTTCTTGTAAAGGTTTTTCGTGAATCCTGTATATGAAAGGTAATTGTTCGGCATGGATTGATGGAATCTTTTCTGCAATGACCCTATTAGCAAGTAGCATAAATTCTTCCACTAATCTATGACTGGCAAACCTTTCCCGATGTTGAATCTCATGGGGGATACCTCCTTCACGTAAATAAAAAATAGGTTCAGGTATATCAAAATCAATACTACCGGCATCCTGCCTTTGCTTCTGAAGTAGTTGAGATACTTTTTGCATAGCCTGGAGTTTATTAGAATACTTGTGATTCTGTTGACCATTGAGTATTGCTTGGACTTCCCTATAGGTAAAACGCTTTTTGTTACGAATTACTGAAGAATGGAACTCCCAATCTGACACTTCACCATTTTTATCGAGGGTAACAAATATCGAGGATGCCAGACGATCTTTATGAGGCTGTAAAGAGCAAAGGCCAGCAGATAGATTCTGAGGAATCATATGTACGACTCCTTCGGCAAAATATACTGATGTTCCCCGGTTTCGTGCTTCACGGTCTAAAGCCGTTCCAGGCCGCACATAATGACTTACATCCGCTATGTGAACCCCCACTGTAACCGTTCCATTTTTATTTTCATCAAGGGAGATGGCGTCGTCAAAATCTTTCGCTTCTTCAGGATCAATAGTAAAACAGAGTAGCTGACGAAGATCCTTTCTCTTAGGAATTTCAGCAATAATTTCCTTCTCGGAGAAATTTTCAGCTTCCTTTCTAACTTCAGCAGGAAAATCTGGATCAAGATCAAACGAGCTGCAAACTATTTTCATATCATCCTGAGGATTATGAGTAGAACCTACTATCTGCTCCAGTTCCACATGGATAGCTCCCCGGCCTCGACCCCAGTCACGAACCACAGTAATAACAGCATCACCTGCTTTGACTTTCCTGGAGTTGTTACCTACTATTCTGATTCCTCGTTTCGGTGTAGCAGGCTCAATATTTAAATAGGGTTCTCTGTTCATAAAAACAACAGTACCCACAAAACGATTTGTTCTTCGCTTGAGAATTTTGACCACTTTCCCACGAGGACCACGAGAATAATCTACAGGGAGTAGAGCGACTTCGACAGTATCGCCATGAATCGCACCACCTAAATCACGCACATTAATGAAGACATCATCATCATTTTCAATGAGAAGAAAACCAAAACCCCGTTGAGTCAGTTCTAATTTCCCCCTCATTTTCGTTAAACCACCACTCCAGCAATAGCCTTTTCTCCTGTCGCTTACAATCTTCCCTTCCTGGAGGAGTGCTCTAAATGCTCTTCGAAAAGAAGTTTGTTCATTCTTTTTTAACCCCAATAGATGTTGAACCTCATGCTTTTTGTAGTACGAGTGAGGGTGTTTTCGAAAGTGTTTTAATATTGTATCTTTCATCAAAATCTATTTATCATCCCGATATGAATTTTCCCTTCTGCTGGAATATCATCTTTTCCTAAAGCATAAGCCAATCGCAGAATTCCAAAGGGAGTATTCTGCTGGTAACCAAACCCGGCTGAAGCAGGTGTTCTCTTAAGGGCATCATAGGCACTATCGAAAAATGCAAAAAACTGAGTATAAGAACCTACTATATATCGTAGCTCAAATTGTCCAACAACTACCCAATCTGCTTGAAAAACCTGTTCATCATAACCTCGCAATGTAGAGGCACCTCCATATCTCAGTTTCTCACTTAAGGGTACAATTCCCGACGCAAGTCCAAAATAGCCTCCCCAGCCAGCAATGGAAAGTAATAACTCATCTGAAATTGGTTTAAGGAATTCACCCTCACTTTTCAAATCTAAAGAGATAGTTCTTTCGTTACTATCAGTAAGGTAATCACCTAACCCCAAATTAATTCTTATCCATCGTCCACTGGTAGGGTTATGTCGAGTATTACGGCTATCCTTTTCGAGTTTAATCGTAAGTGATCGAATACTGTGACCCAACAAACCCAGACTATCACCATCTTCTGTTATTTTTACACTTTCTTCGGTCCCTCCTATAGAAACTTTACCCAAAAAAGAATGAGGTAATACTACGGCTATTGCTGTTTCTCTTTGTACGTAAAGTCCATCCTGAAGTATTTGTGAGAAACTGAACGATCCTCCAATATTTAATCGCCAAATAATAGGATCTTCATAGCCGAGGGATAATCTCTGGGATTGATTATCCTTGCGATTCCACCAGAATCTGGTTTTAGATGCTGATCCTAAAGGATTTTCTATTCTTATTTGTACATCTCCAGTGATTTGTCCTTTTTCCTGGGAGGAGGGTTGAACCCCGACTACTGCAATAATACTATGTAAAAAATTGGCTTTCACAGGAATGATTGCCGAAAGACCTTTATCCTGTCGGCGAGCATAAAAGGGTTGACCAGCATCTCGTAAAAACGAATAACCAATAATGGATTTGTGCAACTTTATCAGCGATGTTTTATTAGCAGGGATGTTAGGTGGAATTTGAGTAAGCTGAGCAATAGTCCGACGATTCAGTTCTTCAACACCAGAAAGAATGACAGTATCTACTAACAGGGGTTTTCCTGTGACGATGCTCCAACGACTTTGTATACCTTTTTCATTCCGGGATACACTTCTTAAATGAAGTTCGTTACTCCATCTACCCTCTTCTTTCAATAATTGCCTTACACTATCCAATGCTAAATGGAATTGATCTTCAGAGACTATCGGAAGAATAAGTTCATCCTCTTGAGCTAAAGAGAGTGTCAATAACATCAGAAGTATGACGATCTTAAAGTGTAGCACGTATTTCTCCCGTTATGGTGAGTATTCCATCATGTAGAGGATCTTGGATATAACTGACATGGGCATTGGCGCTAATGTTCTCTCCAAGCACCAAGAAACCTGTAATATTGGCGATAAATGATGAACCTACCTGCCTCCCGCCTGCTGCTTCAGGAGGCAGGAGAGAAATAAGATCATCATCACTTTTCACTAATATATAGTCTAACGAAGTCTCTATTCGACCACCCTGTCTGGAAAATAATTGACTGTGCAGAGAAAAAACAGTTGAAGAAACTGAAAAAGATTCATAAAAGTTATCACCAATGTCCTCTCCATATTCAGAGGACACCCCCAACTCCAGTATTTTAGAAGATTGCCAACTTAAACCTGAACGGAGTACCCACCCCTGAAGAGAACGAACTTGATATATTGTTGTCGACTCCACGTTGTGAATATGACGACTTAATCCCCCGAAAAATAAAACTTTTCGGCTGAGTGGTTCCTCTGCACTTAATGCTATAGTGTTTTGCTCAGTAAAAAGATCACCAGAAAAGTTATTCGTGGCAAGGTTGGTTTGATGTTTTGAAGAAAGACGAAGTTTTCGTCGAGTAGCTCGGGGGGCATAGGTTAATTCACTCCGGATACTGAAACGAGATTGATTTATAGTTGAATCATTCAGTTCTGGTGAAAAAACTGTCATGGTTGAAATATGATTCCCTTTGAAATCGGTTCGGGCATATACCTTCCAGGTAAAATCACTGAGATAGTCAATATTCGAGCGACGAAAATCATACATCATTTGCATTCCCGAGGTCAGGTGTGCTGAGGGAATCCGATGACCTGATGGAATGTGATATACTATATAATTACCGACAGGATCTGGAAAATACTGATTGTAATCCCTGTCGTATCGATAGTTACCCAATCCAGCACCAACCGAATCGAAAACTGCTATTTTTTCTTCGAAGAGTGACTGTTCAAGCCGGATATCTAAATTCAAATTAACGATACTCCGGGGACGTCTATATCCGAAGGAACCTTTGACTAAACCATAAGAGATGTCTTCAGTAGCAGAGGAAAATGTCTTCATCTTCTGCCGCACAGATAGCTGTGTTCTAAAACCATTCCGCCACTTGCTGGTTAAATCTAACTCACCCAGCCAACTGTCGCTTACTTCTTCCCATTCTTGAAGAGAATCACTATTTACGGCCCCTTCATAATCTATCCTCCGGGTTACACCTAACGTAGCCCTCAAACCTGTCCATTCTATCTGGATACCCGTCATTTTCTCATCAAACTTAAAGTCCGCCGTTCGTTCTTCTTCCAGTGATCGAAATAGCGGATGGAACTTTCCAGGAAGTAGTATAGCATCAATCTGCTTCCGCAACCATCCGGAATCAGAAGAATCTACACGACTGGGATTTATCGGTAACAGAAGAACCCGGTTAGGAGAACCAATATCACGTACTGCTGCCGTACCAGTAACTTCCAAAAGAGGAATCCATTTTGATCGGTAGATGACACCTCCCTCCCAGCGATTTGCAGACTGGTAACTATCCCGGTAGCTACCATAGTTAAAGGAGGTCTCCAGTAATGCCCCCAGATGATGTTTTATTTCGATTTCGGTGATGTTCTCGGCGGAAGCAGCATCATTGGTTGCTAAATTCCATTCACGGTCAAATTCTACCCTTCTATCCCGTTGGAAAGGATAGAATCGATTATCAGACCGGCGGAATTTCGTGGTGATATCCAAAATTCCAATATTTCTTGGTAGTTTCTGACTATGGCTGAATTGAATAAATCCTGCTGCACCTGCATTATTCTCATCATTAATAAAAGACAAAGAATTACGGTCGAGTTGGGAACCACTCAATTCAAATATCAGTTCCGTTTTTTCTCCCAGTGTTAAGGTACCATTTATATCTAAAATCTGGTGAGATTCCGGAGTCTTGATAGTCCTCCAGGGAACATATAAATCGCTGAGGTTGTTCCGTTCATTAAGCGGTATCCAGATAAAGAATATCTTGCCATCCTCATTGACTTGACGGAGGTACTCTCCATCTGAACCCATGTTAAAAAAGCTAACTCTATAGTAGATCTCCTCTTCAGTTTTTTCCTCGGTTGGTACATAAACGAAAATGGGAGTTACTCTGGGGGTATCTATCCAAGTTGCAATCCGATAATTACCCGTTGAATCCTCCTGATAAGTAGTGAGAGTAACATCTTCATCACCAGACTCTTTGAGGAGTTCCATTTCTTCATCTTTCAGTGATAATAAAAGATCAGAGCGAGTATTATCCTTTTCTCGGAGCCAGCTGATGGTAAACTTGGATTTCTTACTTGTTGAGCGGAATTCACCCGTTACAGCAGCGATATTACGTGGATACACCAGATCTGAATATTCATATTCCACATAAATACGACTGTTAGAATCGATTAGATTTTGAGCAGTGAAGGTAATTTCACCTGTAGAATAATCGATAGTGTAGTCAAAATTTTCTCCACGAGTCAGTTTCTCCCCATCAAGCCAGACTCGTTCAGAGCCCGCCATAACAATAATATTTCGACTTCCTGTCTCCGAAAACAATCGATAAGGTCCTTGATTCTGATCCTCTCCTATGAAATCAAGTTTCGCGAATTTTCCTTTGGTGGATCCCAATATAACCCCTCCCTCAAAGGCACTTTTTCCCCCCTTAAAACTTACACCTTCCAACCGTCGGGAAAGAGTAACATATTGGCCAGTAGCCATATTTAGATCAATATCACCGGCTAATAATTGTGCAGATGGGTGTTTTACTTCAAGGTATACTTCATCTATTTCATCTAACGCCTGAGTATTACCCTCTGGTTGGATGGGAGAGTTCTGATCAGTTAAGGAACCCGTCACTGTAACATCCTCTGCCATCTGGCCTTGAAGCATCAAACGAAGCCCTCCGGTCATAGCAACACCTGACAGAGGAGAAATAGATATTCCACGAAATATTGAACCATTGGTAACCAAAGGATAATCTTCTCGGATGAATTCTGAAACTGTGGACTGCATTGGTTTTTTATTAAATGAAGATATTTCTTCCAGTAAAGGTAAATCGTTTAGCGGTGGTTCAAGCATCTCCGGTAGTTGCGTACTTATATATTCATAGTTAATGATCACTATCATAGTCTCAGCAACGGCTTGGGACAGGACAAGATTTCCTTCTTTGGAATCAAGGGTGTACTTCCCTAATGCAGTGGCTTCATTTTCTACTATTACAGTACCGTCCAGAACTAAGTGATGAGTGAGATTTAGCAGCGAGTCTCCTGGGAAAATCTGTAAAGTGTCCGTGACCCACTCAGTTTTTATCTCCTGAGCTGATAGAGCTGTCAACATCATCCCAATGAAAAGAAGTGACTTATTCATGAATGATCAACCGGCAGGTAACAACCGATCCGTTGACAGCTAAAACTTGATTATCAATAATCCTAAAATCCGTAAGTGGATCCAGATCAATTATATGTATTAGAGAAGTTTCAATAAGAGAAAAATCTCTTTCTCCATGAGGAAGATAGTAAAGTGATCCCTTCATAGAGGCGATCAGCCACCCCTCTTGCCATGATTCTACTCCAATAATATTCTCCTCAGGAAGAGGAATCGTTTGGAGTACAGTACCAAATCGGGAAAGTAAGCTGAGCAAATTATTTCCACGATCCACCACAGCTATAGTTAGGCGATCGTTTACCGCTATATCTGCTATCTCTCCGAACCTATCTTCTCCATAAGTGATACCACCAAATCGAGTAATATGCTTTTTATCGGCATTCAATAAATACAATTCCCACGCTTCCGTGACAGAAACAATCATTTCTCCCAGTCCATTCACGGCAATATGTAAGGGTAATTCGACCGTTGTAGGTTGCAGGGCAGACAGATCTATATCCGTGATGAAATTCAGTTTGCGATCATACCTCAGGATGCGGTCAGATGCTTGATCACACAGGAAAACATCCAATCCGGATGAAATCGTCAGATCAGTAGGATAAGAAAACCGTTCCTCCTCCAATCCCCATCCTCCCGAAAGATATATTTCGC
This sequence comes from Fidelibacterota bacterium, assembly GCA_046861645.1. GTDB lineage: Bacteria > Fidelibacterota > Marinisomatia > Marinisomatales > UBA2128 > UBA2128. The sequence continues at coordinate 22,399 of JBHHUM010000027.1, forward strand.
CTTGAGCAGTAACAACAACGAGGTTATACGAGTCATTATCAAGAAGAATAACATCTCCAAAGGAGTTCACTGCAATATGGGAAGGGTTTAATTGCAATTCCTCGATACGCTCCTCTTGCTCCCATATTTTCCATGGTGTCTTGCTGATGCGAAGATCATCCGGGGGTATTGCTGAAATTGACGACAATCCAGCAATAAAGAAGATTATTATGACCGTTCTATCAGGAAGAGGATTCAAGGGATGCCTTCTCGCTGACAGCTTGTCTCAGACTCACTATCATAATCGTGCCAAGAAGGATCATAAGTATGGAGATAATCTGAGCACCACTCAGACCAAAGAGATATTTCGGATTTGTACGGATAAACTCGATGAAAAATCGTTCCAACCCGGCCAATACCAGATAGAGACTGAAAAGAGAGCCATTAGGTCTCAATTTCCCCCGGAGTTTCCACAATAAAGTAAATATGCCAAAACCGAGAAGGGTCTCATAAATCTGTGTAGGATGCACAGGTATCTGCGTGGGTGGAGTTCCTATCGGGAAGGTCAGTGCCCAGGGTAAATCCGAGGGAGTCCCGTAATCATCACCCACAAGTAAACAACCAATTCTCCCAATGGCATAACCCATGATTATTAGCGGAGCCACTATATCCGCGAATTCCAACCACTTGAAACCACTCTTAGTGACCAGAATGGATACTGCGATAGTCCCCCCCATGAGTCCACCGAAAAACACTAGTCCAGCCCCACTGAAAATCATTCCGATTGGGTCTTCGAAGAAGCGTTGACTGTTCTCGACAAGATAATAGATTCTGGAACCGACAATGCCACCGATTGCCGCCCACAAGACCACATCTCCTGCCAGGCGTGTGCGTTCATCCTTCTTCATCCCACGTTCTTTTAACAAATACTTCAGCAGATAATAATCGGTGAGAAAAGCCACTACCAGCATTAAACCGTAAGAGTGAATGGGTAGTGGACCGATCTTAAAAAGTACTGGAATCATGATAAGCGAGTCCCACAGGAATTACAGTATTTGCTATTTCCAGAGACTGAGGATTTACATTTAGGACAACGATTTTTATTTTGTTTTACATAGACAAGACCTACAATAAAAGCTACTGTGACAAGGATAAGTATGGGTTGCCAGGTAGGCATGGTATGTTTGAAAGCCTCTCCATTCATGGGAATTGGCGACTGCTGAGCATTACCTCCATCCGTTACTGGAGATGAATCAGTTGTCATCATCTGTTGTAGCAACTCCACTGAGAGCTTGCGGGTAGGATTACGATAGCTGAATGAGATCAGTTTCTGTTCGCCAACAGTCAATCCATCCATATGAATCGTGTAAGTTGTAAACCCGTGGGTAGGATCTCCTGTTTTTTGGGCTGTGGGATCATTTATGACGAAATCCTCGGAGGCTAACGGTTCCTGTACCTGGACATGAAAATGCTCCACCGGTTGGTTTAATTCCAAAACATAGTTGATATCTCTTGTCACAGGATCAATGAATGGATCAAAATAGTATCCCGTTCTGAGGAGACTACGACCTTGGGAAATTTCTATAACAGCCCACTTACCGTCAGATCTTGTTTCTATGGGAACTTCGAAGGGGATATCCTCCCCTGCTTCCGAAAAAGTCGCACCCACCGCTCCTGCTTCGTCAGGTACACGAAATTCCAACGTAATGGGCAAAGCCTCTTGACGGAAAGTCCCTTCCATCAAAACCAGAATCCCGGGATGATCGTACTCAGGCCACAGGGCGAAATCCAGCTCAAGGAATGGGGATTCTTCTGCAGCGTTTATGATCCCGGTAAAGAGAATCAGGAATAGTGTGCTTAATTTATTCATCTATCGACGGCGGAGTTTAGACACTCGTTGATGGATTATCAACAGAAAAGCTGTTGAAAAGTTCCCTTTAGTAAATAAGTACAATCACCCGGTTTTCGAGCCCATACTGTGAGAAATCAGCAAAAGAGATTTTTTACCAGCCAGCAAGCATAATGACAAAAGATTTAATTCCTTAGTGATTAGATAACTGCTTAACTGTCAGGCGGTAGTTAATATGGTTACAACAATGAAATCGTAGGCCATATGTGCAAACGCAGTAATACCAAAACCCCGAAATACATATACTGTACCGAGAAACAACCCGGCAATGGAGCGGAGAATGAATGTACGCAGATTAAAAATCTCTCCAAAATCACCAATGTAGTGAAATGAGGCAAAGAGTAGGGCTGATAAAATCACGGCAGTCAACACACACCACCTTCGATTCCACTGAAAAACCGCGGCAATGATGGTGGTTAAAAAGAATATAGCAACAACCCGAAAAAGGAATTCCTCATATAACCCTGCTCCCACCGACAAAGTTATTTGCTGGATGAGTGATCTCCCTGAGGGAAAAGCGAGCAGTGCAGGAGTCAGTTTTATCGTAATGAAGAGCACTCCCCCCCACCCTAAGCCCTCGGCAAACATCTGGATCAGATAGGCTCCACGAATGGCCGTCATCTGGCGACGACTCTTTTGAAGTAAGAAGCTTACCACAAACCCGATAATGAAGGTAATATTTAGTGCATTGATACCCCAATTACCAAAAATGGAGAAAAATTGTCTGAGTAATACATCGGCGCCGTTACGAATATGAAAGAGTTGATTCTCATTTAAGGTGAGGGTAGCAAGCTCGTAAAGGGCGAAAAAAGGGAGTGTGAAAACAAAACTGTAGAATGGCGAACGAGACAGTTGCCAGTAGGATGAGGAACTCAAGTAAGACCGTTGATCTTTTTCAGAATAGGGAGTCATTTCTTTTTCTGATCCAATTGAAAAAACGCCAGAAAAGCCTCCTGGGGAACTTCCACCCGGCCGATTTGCTTCATCCGCTTCTTCCCCGCTTTCTGCTTTTCCCACAGTTTTCGTTTTCGGGTAATGTCACCACCATAACACTTGGCAGTTACATTCTTACGGTAAGGCTTGATGGTCTCCCGGGCGATGATCTTACTCCCTACGGCAGCTTGAATGATTACTTCGAACATCTGCCGTGGAATGACTTCCCGCAAACGGCGACATAGATCCCGTCCGCGATAATAAGCATCATCATGAGCGGAAATAATGGATAAGGCATCAACCACGTCACCATTGATGAGAATATCCAGTTTCTTCAGATTAGTCCCCCCCTGAAAACCCTTGAGTTCGTAATCAAAGGAAGCATAACCCCGGGAAACAGACTTCAATTTATCGTAGAAGTCAAAAATGATTTCAGCCAGGGGGAGATCATACTTAAGTTGAACACGATCCTTGGAAAAATAATGTTGATTCCGATAGGTTCCACGCTTATCCTGGCAGAGCTTCATGAGGGCGCCCACATAATCTGGAGGAGTGATGATCTCTGCGGCAACAATGGGTTCCAGTATCTCCTGCACTTCCCCGACAGGAGGAAGCTTGGTAGGATTATCGATTTCTACACTTTCACCATTATGGAGCAAAACCTGGTAACGTACATTAGGAACCGTGACAATCAAATCGAGATCAAATTCTCGTTCCAGTCGCTCCCGGACAATATCCATGTGCAACATACCAAGAAAACCACAACGGAAACCGAATCCCAATGCAGTTGAGGTCTCCGGTTCATACATCAACGAGGCGTCGTTCAGCTGCAGTTTTTCTATGGATTCCCGCAGTCGTTCATAATCATCACTTGCTGCCGGGAAGAGACCCGTGAAAATCATCGGTTTCATCTCCTGGTAGCCTGGCAGGGGTTCACCAGCTGGTAACTCCCTGGTCGTGATGGTATCCCCCACCTGCAACTCCTGAAGTTGCTTGACGCCTGCCACAATGTAACCTACATCACCGGCAGAGAGCTTTTGTGCTGGTACACGTTTCATAACGAAATGCCCCACTTCCGTAATCTCTCGCTGTCCTCCGTGAGACATGAACCGGGCCGTCATTCCAGGCTTAAAAACGCCATCAAACACACGCACTGTAGGCACTGCCCCCCGATAGGAGTCAAAAGTTGAATCAAAAATAAGCGCTCGAGTATTGTTTACTGAATGGTCTGCTGGTGGAGGAATCCTGAGTACAATCTCAGCCATGAGTTCCACCACGCCATCACCGGTCTTGGCACTGACCGCAAGTATGTCATCCTCCCCACAACCGATAAGATCAACGATCTGCTCCCGTACTTCTTCCATGCGGGAAGTAGCGAGATCGATTTTGTTCAACACGGGAATAATAGCCAGATCACTCTCCAGCGCTACATAGGCGTGACTCACTGTCTGCGCTTCCACTCCCTGAGCCGCATCCACCAATAGAATTGCTCCTTCACACGCTGCCAGAGATCGGGATACTTCATAGGAAAAGTCCACATGCCCGGGAGTATCAATGAGATTGAAAATGTATTCTTTCCCGTCGTCATGCCGGTAGTGCATCTGGATGGGATGACTTTTGATAGTGATCCCTCGCTCCCGTTCCAATTCCATATCGTCCAGCACCTGCTCTTTCATGTCCCGTTTACGCAAGGTATGGGTAACTTCCAGCAGGCGATCCGCCAAGGTGGACTTCCCGTGGTCGATGTGTGCGATGATGCAGAAGTTTCGTATGTGATCAATACTCACAGCGGCGGAATTTAGTCAGGCTCGGGGAGAGAGAATAGGGTGAAATAATCGTCTTAACCGCCATTCCACAGGACGCCCGCCTGCAATCTGTCGCGACTGACGGGCAGGCGACCCTTTCAGGGGTCACCGACGAATATTACTGGTGAATAGAAATTCCAATCAATAGCTCTGAATTTGCCATCAGTCTTGTACAGCACATGTTGATTGACGGGAAAGAAGTACCTCTCGTCAAGCAGTGTTATCTTCGCTTACTACCATAACATCCAATGG
>JBHHUM010000095.1:0-7077 GCA_046861645.1 Fidelibacterota bacterium
TATGTCCATAAAAGATATATTAACTGGTATGGATAATGTGCTGGCTGCAGAAAATATTGAGATTGATGAAAAGAGCAGGCAGATAATAGCATCGCAGGCTGACGGTTCAATGCGGGATGCTCTCAGTTTGTTAGATCAAATCATAGCCTTCGCTGGGAACAAAATTGATATTGAACAAACCATGGCTCTTTTAGGGATTATTCCCAGTGAATTGTATTTCGATATTGGTCGGGCTATCAGGGAAAAAGATCGGTTAAAACTTCTGAAATTACTGCAGGGTGTAACTACGCAGGGATATGCAGTTTCACAGTTTATTTCTGGTATAAGTCGACATTTCCTTAACCTTTTGATAAGCAATTCTGAAGGTGGCGCTAAGCTACTGGAATTAAGTACTGATCTGCAGGAAAAATATCGAAGTGAAGCTTCCCATTGGGAAGTAAGAGATCTTTTACGTTATAATGACCAAATGGTGGAGATGGAACGAAATATGAAGTTCGTACAACAACCACGAATATATTTAGAAACAATTATGCTCAAATTAATGGAAATGGATTCGTCGGTTTCACTGGAACAAATTATGGCACGTCTCTTTGGGCCATCATCTTCAACTACTTCATCCCAAGAAGCCGTAACTACCAGAGCTAATAATGATTTGGCTCCTAAAAGCGATTCCTCAACTCCTGTAAAAGTGAAAGAGCAAAGCGAGCATAATGAGGAAACGGTTAAATCTAATCAGGGTGAAAGTGAGAAGGAAATCGAACAGGAAATTTCCTTGGATTCTATTAAGGGGAATTGGGATAACTTAGTCTCTAAAGTAGGGGAAAATGGAACATCTTTGAGTACATTTTTGTCCCATGGTAAACCTACTACTTTACAAGGAAAGAAATTGGAGGTTACCATTCCCAGAAAGTATCGATTCCAACTGGATATTCTGAAAAAGAATTCAAGCAAGATTGAATCAACTTTTGAGAAAGAGCTTGGAGTAGAGCTAAAAATTATGTTTACTGTGAGTGAAGGGCAGGAAATTGAGCAAACCGATATCACTAAACACCCCGTCACGGAACGGATGGTTGATCTGTTCGGGGGAGAGATAATCAAGTAGTCAACGAGGAGAAGTGATATGATATCTAAGGGAAATCTTACCAACATGTTGAAACAGGCCAAACAGATTCAAGAACGATTAGAGACCACTCAAAAGGAACTTGAATCTCTGGAGATCGAAGGACAGGCTGGAGGGGGAATGGTTGTAGCCCGTGTAAATGGAAAACAAGAATTACTTTCCATCAAAATTGAACCGGAGATACTTCAGGAAGATGTGGAACTTGTTGAAGATTTAATTGTAGCAGCTGTGAACCAAGCCAACCAGAGAGCTGCAGAAGAATCCCAGAAACGCATGAATGAAGTATCAGGTGGAATGCTTGGTGCACTTGGTAATATTAACATACCAGGAATTAAATGAGAGCATTACCCGATTCAGTCAATCGTCTTGTTGACTGTTTTTCAGCTTTTCCAGGAATTGGTAAAAAGACCGCTCAGCGGATGGCTTTTTTCCTGCTGAAAACCAATCGCGATTTGTCTGTTTCTCTAGCTAAGTCGATTTTGGAAATGAAAGATCGTGTTCATGAATGTCCTTTATGTCATAACATATCAGAGACATCTCCCTGTGGCATCTGCACAGACCCTAAAAGGGATGAGACGATTCTATGTATTGTAGAAGATGCTACAGATTTACTTTCTTTTGAAAAAACCAGTGAATTCCGAGGAAAATATCATGTATTAGGCGGGGTCATTTCCCCGCTGGAAGGTATTGGACCAGATGATTTACATGTAGATTCGCTCTTAGAGCGTCTTGAGGGGGTGGCTGAGATTGTTATTGCTACTAATCCTAATGCAGAAGGTGAGACTACTGCCCTTTATTTAGCTAGAATATTGAAACCAAAAGGGGTCAAGGTAAGCAGGTTAGCCCGAGGGATTCCTGTGGGAGGTGATTTGGAATATGCTGATGAAGCCACTATCGTCAGTGCTTTAGAAGGGAGGGTTTTATTGTGATGAAAATGGATATGTTACCTAATATTCTAACGATAGGGCGCATTGCCCTGACTCCAATCTTTATACTGTGTCTCTTTACAGAAGCTGAGTGGGCTAAACCCGCTGCCCTGATTATCTTCATTATTGCTGGCATTACAGATGCTTATGATGGTAGAATAGCTCGTAAACGAGGTTTAGAAACAAAGGCTGGAGCCTTCCTTGATCCTCTGGCAGATAAGATTCTTGTTTCCTCGGCGTTTATCTCCTTCGCCATAATGGATAAGATTCCCTACTGGATGGTGGTTCTTATCGTCTTCAGAGATCTTTTTATTACGGGTTTGAGGATGACTTTTCTTCGTTATGGTCTAAGCTTGGTTACCAGTAAAATAGCCAAGATGAAGACCGCAGCACAGGTTGTTGCTATAGTCTTTGTCCTGACCGTATTAAGCCTCAAAACAATCAAATTTATCAGTTCGGTTGAGTTTCTTGATTTTGTGGATAAATACGACCTGGTCTGGTATGTAGCTTTATTGGCAACCTTTTTTACTGTTTACACTGGAATTAAATATCTCTATTCTAATCGTGAAACTATTCGCACTTTTATCACGACCTGGAAGTAATAATTGAAAAAGGCAGTACGTTCCCTGTCTGGTTGGATTGCAACAGTATTCCTCATTGGATATCTTCCTCTAGCCCCGGGAACATGGGCCAGCTTCCTCGCGCTTATTGTATGGTATTTCCTTCCTGTGATAGAAATCGTCAACTATGGTATCCTACTTATCCTAATATTTGCAGTTGGAGTCGTCACGGCTCAACACGTATCCGTATATTCCCAAAAGACCGATCCTTCAGAAGTTGTCATCGATGAATGGTTGGGGATGTGGATTGCCCTATATGCTATACCGAAGGTGATAACTTGGATGATCGTCAGTTTCCTGTTTTTTAGATTTTTTGACATATTCAAAGTTTCTCCGGTCAATAAATTAGAGCGTATGCATGGTGGTTGGGGTATTATGATGGATGATGTAGCTGCTGGGTTTTACACCTTGGGACTCACTCATTTGCTAATCTGGATAATTCGATGAACGTCGGTATCATCTCTATAGGTAACGAACTTCTCAATGGGTTTACTTTAGATTCTAACTCAACGTGGATAGCTCGGAAACTGGTTGATTTAGGAATTCCAGTAAATCTCAAGTTGACAGTACATGATGATAAAAGTGAGATAGTCGAAGCATTCCATATTGTATCTGAAAAATGTGAGGTAATTCTATGTACTGGAGGATTAGGTCCTACTAGTGATGATGTAACAAAAAGCGCTTATTGCCAATTCATTAGTGCAGGGTTGAAATTAGATGAAACTTATTTGGCAGAGCTTCAAAAACGATTTGATCGACGAGGATTATCTATGTCTGATGCGAATCGTGAGCAAGCCTTAGTTCCTGATAAAGGGGGGGTAATTCCAAATCCATTTGGTTCAGCTTTGGGATTAAAATATATTGATGTCGAGAGACGTATATATCTGATGCCAGGTGTTCCTTCCGAGATGAAACGAATGATGGAAGAAACGATCCTTCCTGAACTGGAAAATCTTCCCAGACAAAAATTTCTTGTAACCGCACTCCGTACTACCGGGATTATGGAATCGGCGTTATATGATCTGGTAAAAGACCTCTTAGATGATAAGAAAGTATCTATCTCTTTCTTACCAGGATTTATGGGTGTAGATATTCGCTTATCATCACCGGACCAGAAAGCAATGAATGAACTAAGTAAGAATATTTTTAGACGGATAAAAAATTATGTTTATGCTGAGGATTGGGAGACAATGGAAGATGTTGTGGGTCGCACATTAATTGAAAGGGGAATGACTCTAGCGACGGCAGAATCATGTACAGGGGGGTTATTGGGCAATCGGATTACAAATACACCAGGTAGTTCGGAGTATTATCTGGGAGGTGTAGTATCCTATAGTGATACAGCTAAGAGGAATTTACTGGGAGTATCTCAAGATACTTTAAGTTCTGTAGGAGCCGTAAGTGCAGAGACAGCTCAGGAGATGGCAGTCGGGGTACGTCAGCTATTCCAATCTGATATTGGGGTAAGTATTACCGGCATTGCGGGTCCTGGTGGAGGGACACCAGAAAAACCTGTTGGTTTGGTCTTCATTGCTGTAGATGTGTCTGGAGATATAGAGGTTCGTCAATTTATTTTCTCCGAAGATAGACGTTACAATAAAGAACTATCTGCCCAAACTGCATTGAACTTAGTCAGATTAAGCTTATTGTGAGCAAAAGCAGACTTCTTAGAACCTTTTTAGCAGTTGAACTTCCCCAGAAAGTGAAGAATGTAACTTTGAGTTTACAAACCACAGTGGAGGCACAACCCAGAGTTGTGAAGTGGGTGAAACTCTACAATATTCACCTGACCCTTAAGTTTATCGGTGAAACACCAGAGGATTCAGTAAAGAAAATTAACGAGTCCCTTGCAGAAGTGGTCAAACTGCACCGGGATTTCTCCCTGACAATAGCTGGGACTGGAGTGTTTCCCAAGAAGGAACGTCCCCGGATACTGTGGTTGGGTGTCAAAGGTGAAGTAGATTCATTAACCACCCTGGTGCGGGATATCAATGCGGGATTAGATCCATTGGGTTATCCGTCTGAAACAAGGGATTTTTCTCCTCACGTCACGATCGGTCGCATTCGTTATCCACAAAAGATTACCCCAGACGTAACTGCCTTCTTAAATTCCGAGTATGAACCGATAACATTCACTATCAGGAAGGTAACATTATTTCAGAGTGATTTAGTCCCTGGCGGTCCCATATATTCCATCCTTGGGGTTCACCAGTTAACACCCAGGTAATAGGAGAAACTAATGGCTAAAGAAAAAGGAAAGTCGCAAGTAAATAATCAGAAGAAAAAGGCGCTGGAACTTGCAGTTGGACAAATAGACAAACAGTTTGGTGAAGGATCCATTATGAGATTGGGCGAAGATACTCCCCTCGAAGATATTGCCGCCATTCCTACAGGATCAATATCCTTGGATGCTGCTCTGGGGATTGGAGGTATTCCCCGAGGTAGAGTTTCCGAAATTTATGGCCCTGAAATGTCTGGAAAAACTACATTAGCTTTACAAATTCTTGCTGAAGCTCAAAAGTTAGGGGGCTATGGTGTGTTCATCGATGCTGAACATGCACTCGATCCGGGATATGCTCAAAAGTTAGGAGTGAACATTGAGGAATTACTTATCTCTCAACCTGATAGCGGAGAGCAAGCATTGGAAATATGTGAGACTCTTGTCCGCAGTGGAGCAGTTGATGTTGTCATCATAGACTCAGTAGCAGCTCTTGTTCCCCGGGCGGAATTGGAAGGAGAAATGGGTGATAGCCATGTTGGACTCCAGGCTCGACTTATGTCCCAGGCACTCCGTAAGTTGACAGGAACAGTCTCTAAATCCAAAACTGCCGTCATTTTTATCAATCAAATTCGAGAGAAAATAGGAGTCATGTTTGGAAATCCCGAGACTACTCCTGGTGGGCGGGCTCTGAAATTCTACACCTCCGTACGCTTGGATATTCGTCGAATTCAAGCTCTCAAGGAGGGTGATACAACTGTGGGTGGTCGTGTACGAGTTAAAGTAGTAAAAAATAAGTGCGCACCCCCCTTCAGGCAGACGGAATTTGATATTATGTACGGAGAAGGAATTTCCTATGAAGGAGATCTACTCGATCTGGCTGTTAAAGGTGAAATAATACAAAAATCAGGTGCCTGGTTCTCCTATGAGGGAGAAAAGCTCGGCCAGGGGAGGGAGAATACTCGTCACTTTCTGAAGGAAAATGTGGAGGTCCGAGCTGCTATCGAAAAGGAAGTAAAAGGTTTTCTCGGAATAGGTACGGTATGATATGGCTATTGGTGATTAAGGATTACGATAAGATCAGATTCCTACCTATTTATTTTCATCTCTTCTAAAGTTTTGTTGACGGGATGATCAAAAAAAATGAAATCACGGCACTTAAGATCAATGTAAAGAATCAGAAACTACGTTCCATTTATGTCGATGGAAAATATGTCATCAGTGTGTCTGAGGGTGTTTTATTTCAGAGCGATTTGAAAGTAGGTGATCGACTTACACCTGAAGCAGTAGCGGCCTTGAAAGCAGAGGAAGAAACTTATCAGATTATACAGTATGCCTACCGTCTCCTAAGTTTCCGTCCTCGCAGTGTTCAAGAGATGAGGAGTCGTCTCCTACAGAAAGGATGGGGGGAAGAACAGGTAGCTAAAGTTCTTTCAAAATTAGAGGGAGATGGTTATTTAGATGATCGTGACTTTGCCTTGATGTTTGCTCAGGATCGGGTTAAGTCCAAGTTCCTGGGTCCAACGGGGCTGAAGAGTGAACTTTTTCGGAAAGGGATTGACCGGGAACTAATTTCGGAAGTAGTGGAGAATATTTATGCTCAGTATCCACCTGCAGAGATAATCCACGCTCTGATGCAGAAAAGGGGGATAAATCCGGAATCTATATTAGATCCTAAAGAAAAGAGGAGATTCATAAATCAATTAAAGCGGAAGGGATTTAGCTGGGAAGCAATTGAATCTGTAGTCTCTAAACTGAGGATAAGCTCTTCAGAGTTGTAATTTTCGCTATTCTTAATCCATTCCACTATTAAGAACTTCGTCCAACTTGAGAATTTTTTTAAGAATAGACAAATATACACTTTCATTTTAAGTAGAATTTTTTTTCTGATCTATGGGGTAATATTTATAGATACCTTCCCTGATCTTTATTAATAAGAGATACCCAACTTGCTCAATAATGTACTTCGTAATAATGTTTTTCTTGGAGTTAAGTTGTCTTGGAAAAGGTAGAAGGTATCAGTTAACAATGACTAAAATATTAGATTACGAAAAACATTAGGATTGTATACATGATGGAGTTTTTCAAAGAAAAGTATTAATCCTTTATGACTATCATATCAGTAGAAAATTTTAATTAGGATAGAGAAATGAATTTTGTATTGTCGATAATGGGAGGCGATTTTATACCATT
>JBHHUM010000028.1:0-26438 GCA_046861645.1 Fidelibacterota bacterium
ACTGCCGTAATTGCCACCCATGAAGACATCACCATATCCGTCACCATCGAAATCACCAGCGACAAGACCGCGGCAACCACCGGGTGCCAGATTCATGATGCGAACTAAATTAGTTGAATCAGCTGTGGCGAGATCAGTTATTCCGCTAATCAAGTATAGATCTCCATTAGTCTTACCGATTAGGTGTTCTTCTGATCCATCGCCATCAATGTCGCCTGTTGCTGAACCGTGGATCGTCCAGAAAGTAAGTCCGGGCTGCAGGTGTTCAGGATACGCATCGTAGGTGTCTGCACCAGAAGCCTCAAACCAGGAACCGTAGTCAGTGGAGAAAAAGGCTTCCAAGTTGCCATCACCGTCTACATCCGTAATGGAAGAGGCATAAACTGAACCTACATTACTGGAGGAGTCGATCATTTCAATGTTCCACTGAGTAAAAGTCCCAGCAAATGATCCATCAAGGGAGTAGATCATCATGGCATCATCTGCAGCGGCATCACTGAATTTCCGAAAGGCAATGGCTACTTCCTGAGCGCCATCCCCATCAATGTCACCTGCTGACATGGATGAAGGTCTGGTGTTGGTACCTATCGAAACACCGAAATCCCATGTGGCCGTAGGTGTTCCGTCAGCCGGCAAGCCACTGGCTCCACCTTCCCACACATAAAGTCGAATGGGGTTTGAGCCATCCGGTGGGTTACCTGAGCCGTAGGGGATACCCAGCGAAATTTCCTGGTTACCGTCGCCATCCATGTCGGTTACCACTGCTGGTGGAAAACTGGCACCGCCCGTGTAGAGCGTGGTGTCGAACCAGGACCAAGCCAGCTCATATGTTCCTGTACCGGTTGCTTCGTAGAGCCAGACAGAGGTTCCAGTGGGCTCTTCCCACTGTCCGCCGCTGTTTGGGTTTGAATGATCGGTTACCACGAAGAACTCCAGGTTTCCATCTTGGTCAAGATCATGTCCAGCATGGACTTCCTGTGTCACCATGAATGGATATGGGGAGCCGGAGTGTTGAACTACGCCGAAGGTCTTCTCCCAGCCATCCCCGGTGGTCTGTGCTATTACCCATGCACAGAACCCGAAGAGAAGGACTGGAAGAGTCATTCTCTTAGCAATTTGACTCATGCTTGTCTCCTTGTGTTAGTTAAGACTTTTGATTAGTCAAAACGGAAAGTGTAAGTAATCCCCGTTTGTAACTGCGTGGCTGGATTTTATCACAGTCTTGGGAATGAATCAATACCTTTCTTGATGTAAAAGAAACTACTCTCTACTGGGGTTGGGGCTGTTAGGATTAGTCTTTTACTACCTGGAACTTCTTAAGTGGTAAAGCAAACTCCAGATTTGATTGGGTCCAAACTAATTAAGAAATGTTGTGTAGCTTCTTGAGGCGGATAGTCTCCTGGTGAAGTTTTCCAATACTACGTTCTTATGACCACATCCTCGGAAGACTCCAGAAAAGTAGAGTATATCCTAAATATACTAGAGTACATCTATCTGCTTTAGCATTCCCATAAACCAATTATCTCTTTAGGAATCGTCTCCGAGGGTCTTAGTGAAGATAAACATAAGAAGATAGTAATAGCTACATCAACGATATAAAATTCGGTATAGGAAAAGTCAGTTATTCACGATAATCTTAGCAAATGTGAAAGCATTTCATTTAGATAAGTCAGATGGTATTGACGCAACCAAAGTGATATTAGTACCATAATTAAATAGACCTTATGACACCACGGGAACGCGTATCGGTTGCAATGAAATTACAACAACCAGACCGGGTACCGGTAATGTGCCAGCTTTCCCTCGGTCATTATTTCTTGTATTCAGGAATTCGACCCTTTGACATCTGGTATAGTTCTAACGGATTTACTGAAGCCCTCATTAGGCTCCAGAGACGATATGACTTTGACGGTATTCTCATCAATCTTCCCGGGAGGGATCCAAACATAGAAAACCGTATAAAGACGATCAAGTACGAAGACGGTGAAACGATTATCCGTTGGAAGGATGGTAACTACACAATCCTTCCAGAAGATGACAACCCTCACTATTACTTAGCTGACGGCACCCGGTACTTTCCGACCTTTGATGATATAGATCCGGAAGAACTTTACTATATCGAGCCTTGGGACTACAAAGACATCACCTATCCCTTTACATGGGGAGGGGAAACAGAGCCACGACCGTTTAGGGATTACTTCCCCGAATATCATTTTGACACGATCAAACAGGTCTTGGCAAGAGTTGGAGATACAATCTCAGTTCATACAGAGATATTCTCACCCTGGTCCCAATTCCTTGAGCTACTCAATTATGAAAATGGTTTAATGGCAATCATGGACGACCCTGAAAAGGTTGAGGCCTGTCTTGAGCGTCTCACTAACGGAGCCATAGACCTCGCTAAAAAGCAAGCTGCGACCGGCGTGAGCGCTATTCTCATTTCCTCTGCCTTTGCTGGAGCAGGTCTGATATCACGCCAGCATTATGAAAGATTTGTTCTGCCCTACGAAAAGAAAATAATCCTAAAGGTTAAGAAAGACTACCCTATTCCTATTTACACCCATACTTGTGGAAACATTGGCGACAGGTTAGACCTGATGGTAAAAACGGGCACGGATGGTATCGATACACTAGATCCTCCCCCTCTTGGGACAGTCGATCTTGAGGAAGCGAAAGAGACCTTGAGTGGAAAAGCATTCATCAAAGGAAACATTGATCCAGTAAACATCCTGCTTCAAGCAGACGGTGACAGATTAAGAGAAGATGTCAAGTGGAGACTCCAAGTTGGTAGACTTGGGGGAGGATATATCCTGAGTTCAGCATGCTCAGTAGCACCACATACGCCTCCGGAAAACCTGGAGCTACTTGTACCCTTGGCAGAAGAATTTGGTAAGTACTAACCATGAGTGCACGCCAAGCAATAAATGCCACCGCACTGAAACGTCTCTTATTAGAACTTGCGGATGCCGTTCTTACAGGCAATGATGAAAAGAGTGTGAAACTAACCCATACTCTTCTCAACAAAAATGTAGCTCCAAAGGATATTCTTGATAGAGGACTTTTCGTTGGGATGAAAGAGGTGGGGATTCGCTTTCGTGACAACATTATTTTTATTCCAGAAGTACTCATCTCAACTCGTGCTATGAAACGATCGTTGGCTCTTATTAAGCCGTATTTGGAGGATTCTGACTTCGAAGCTGAAGGGACTTTAGTCATGGGAACTGTCAAGGGAGACATCCACGACATAGGTAAAAACATCGTGACTATGATTCTCAGGGGTAGCGGATTTAAAGTGGTTGATCTTGGTATCAATGTTTCAGTTGAAAAATTCATTGGAGCTATAGTTAAAGAGGAGGCTGACATCATAGGTATGTCTGCCTTATTGACGACAACAATGGGATATATGCAAATTGTTGTAGAGCGTATCAAATCCGAGGGGATACCGGTAAAGACGCTGGTGGGAGGTGCACCTTTATCACGGAGATTTGCCAATGAAATTGGTGCAGATTCATATGCCAGAAATGCTTCTGAAGCAGTGAAGGAGGCAAGACGGCTATTAGAGACGAGTACTAATCAGCCTTTGACATGAAGACTTTCCCTGAAGCTATCGAGTCAGGTAATATACTTCTTGGGGATGGTGCTGTTGGGACAGAACTACAACACCGTGGAATGCCAACAGGCGTCTGTCCGGAGGAATATAATCTCACTCACCCCCATATTGTCCAGGGGATTTATAGGGATTACTTCGAGGCAGGATCTGATATAATAGAGACAAACACGTTCGGTGCCAATCGCTCGCGCCTTGCTTTACACCAGCTTGAAAATAGAGTAGTTGAACTTTGCAAGAGGTCTGTTCAACTGGCTCGGGAAGTTTGCCCTGAGGGGCGTTATGTTGCCGGTTCTATGGGTCCAACAGGAGATATCATGGAGCCATTGGGACCCCGCACAATTCAACAGACCTACGACATTTTCTCCGAACAAGCGGAAGCTCTTGCTGAGGGAGGTATTGATGTAATTTTTGTTGAAACAATGATGGCTGTTGAAGAGGCTGAAATAGCTATTAAGGCTGCTAAGGAAAGGACAGCTCTGTTTGTTGCTGCCACAATGACCTTTCAGCTGGGAGAAGCTGGGCTGCGGACGGTTTGGGGAGTGGATGTGAAGACAGCGGTTCAGAGGATGACTGATGCTGGAGCCGATATCATCGGGGCTAACTGCGGCTGTGGTTTCGAGGATATGATAACCGTTGTGAAAGAAATGCTGCCGATAACAAAGCCCCCGATCATTGCCCAACCCAATGCAGGTATTCCGAAATGGGTGGATGGTGAATCGATCTATGATGAAACACCCGAAGCGGTTCAACCGAAAGTAGAGCGACTCTTAAAACTGGGAGTGAATATCCTCGGTGGCTGTTGCGGGACTACCCCCAAACATATTAAAGCTATGAGAAAAAAGGTAGACCTGACTAACCAAAGTTTTAAGAAGTGATGAGTAATCGAATCCTTCAGATGCAGTTGCTGCTCCAGTTTCTTCTGAACTGCGGAAGCCAGGCATGATGCAGATAAGAGTTTCCTTTGCTCAACCAAAAGCTGTTTCCATTTCCCAGAACTCTATTCTGATTTCTAATCTCTAGCTTTAGTTACGGAGGAGTTAAGAGTGAATCTAGTTATAATTGATTGGAGCATCATCATCCTGTACCTCCTTATCAGCATGCTTATTGCCGTATATTATTCCCAGCGGGCAGGGAGGAATACGAGTGAATTTTTCCTCACCGGGCGCAACCTGCCGTGGTACATTGCCGGAACAACCATGGTAGCTACCACTTTTGCTGCTGATACTCCCTTGGCTGTCACGGAATTGGTTGCGAAAAATGGAGTTGCTGGCAACTGGCTATGGTGGAATATGCTGTTTGGGGGAATGTTGACTGTCTTCTTTTTCGCAAGGTTTTGGAGACGAGCAGGAATAATGACAGATGTAGAATTTGCTGAAATCCGCTACTCAGGCAAACCTGGGGCATTCCTGAGGGGGTTTCGCGCCATCTACCTGGGTTTGTTCATGAATATCATTATTATGGGATGGGTCAACTTGGCTATGGTGAAAATCCTTTCAGTAATATTTCCCCATACCACTTTTTTCGGGCTTAGTGAAATATCATTTCTTGGATTTAATTTTGGTTCACATCTTCTGATTGTTGGTTTGATTATGTTTATTGTAGCAATTTATTCGTCGTTAGCAGGATTATGGGGTGTATCAATAACGGATGTTTTTCAATTTACTATTGCTATGGTCGGATCAATTATTCTCGCAATTCTTGCCCTTAATATACCTGAGATTGGAGGCATTTCTGGATTGAAAGAACAACTTCCTGAATGGGTCTTCAGATTTACTCCTACAATAGGAGATAGTAGCTCTACTGTAGGAGGAATCTTATCAATGTCTGTTGCTGCTTTCATCGCTTATATTGGAATTCAATGGTGGGCATCATGGTATCCTGGTGCAGAACCAGGAGGTGGGGGTTATATCGCCCAAAGGATGATGTCTGCAAAAGATGAAAAACATTCCCTATTGGCAACTTTATGGTTCATTATTGCACACTATGCTGTACGACCATGGCCATGGATTATCGTAGCACTTGTTTCTCTAGTTCTGTATCCAGACCTGGACATGGCTCATAAAGGGGAAGGATTTGTTATGGTCATGAGAGATTATCTGCCCTCAGGATTGTTAGGACTGTTACTGGTGTCATTTCTCGCTGCTTACATGTCAACTATTTCTACTCAATTGAACTGGGGTACATCTTACATAGTTAATGATTTTTATCGCCGCTTTTACCTTACCAAAGGTGAAGAGAAATTTTATGTCCTGGTTTCGAGAGCAACCACATTCATTATTGTGTTTTTGTCACTATTGGTCACTTCGAAACTTGACAGGATCAGCGATGCTTGGATTTTCAT
Source organism: Fidelibacterota bacterium (assembly GCA_046861645.1). Lineage (GTDB taxonomy): Bacteria > Fidelibacterota > Marinisomatia > Marinisomatales > UBA2128 > UBA2128. The sequence goes on from JBHHUM010000028.1 coordinate 5,952, forward strand.
TTTGGAGTGTAGTGCTGGAATAGGACTTGTGCTTATTTTGCGGTGGTTCTGGTGGAGAATAAATGCCTGGTCGGAAATTACAGCCATGATTGCCCCGCTAATCATTTATCCATTTATTAAACCAATGGTTGAATTTCCTTATACTCTCTTTGTTATTGTTGGTTGGTCTACATTCATATGGATCATCGTTACCTTTTTGACACCCCCAACAGATGAAACGGTACTTCTTTCCTTTTATAAAAGAGTTCATCCAGGAGGAATTTTTTGGACACCAATAGCAAAAAAGTTACCTCATGTTCAAGGAGATGGTGGCTATCTTCAATTAATTATAGATTGGATAGCAGGATGTGTACTTGTCTTTTTTTCCCTATTTGGTGTAGGTAAATTAATATTGGGTGAACAAATGGTAGGCTTTGTTCTCTTATTTGGAGCAGGGATATTAGGATATGTTATTTTCCGTCACTTGTCTTCGATCAGTTGGGAGGAAGTAATATAAATGAAAAGCGTCTACAGAATATTATCTTCAATTATATGAAACCTTTTAGAAAAACTTGTCTTTTTTGGTTTATTAGTTTGACATTGATTTGCTGTATTACTGCTGAGGGCCAAATTCAATTACTTAAACGAACCCTAGAGAAAAGGATTGAGTACTTTCATGGAGATGTGGGATTATATTTTAAAAACCTGGAGACAGGTGAGACCATAACCATAAATGCCCAAGATACATTCCCCACCGCTAGTCTCATAAAAATTCCTATAGCTATTTATACATTTGATCAAATAGAAAAAGGGAAATTAGGATATTATGATAAATGGGTCTACAGAGACTCCATGGCGTATGGCGGATCAGGATACCTTCAGTTCTTCAAAGACAGTACTACAATTACGGTTAAAGCTCTGGTTAATCTAATGTTGACGGTTAGTGACAATGTCGCTGCAATTTGGCTGACAAAAAACCTTGGAGGTGGAGATGCAATTAATACATTAATGGATTCCTTAGGCTTTATTACCACGCGCATGAATTCATATTCAACTGGTCGGAAGTCATTCTGGGATAAATATGGTTGGGGAATGACTACCCCCGAGGAGATGGGCATACTGATGGAGAGGCTATTTTTTAAAGAAATATTAACGCCTGAAGCATGTGATGAAATCTACAGAATATTAACGCACCCTTATTGGGATGAATATGCCCCGTCACAAGTACCAATGACTTTGTCAGTTGCCTCTAAAACGGGCGCTCTTAACGATTTTAGAGCTGAGGTTGCCTGCGTTAATACTCCAAATCTCGCTTATGTGATCTGTGTTATTACTAATAACAATGTGGATCAGCAATGGATTAAGACGAATGAAGCTGATCAGCTTATTATTAACTTAAACCGGGAAGTTTTCGGTTTCTATAACCCCAATTACCCCGATTTCTTTTTGATTACTCGTGATAGTTTACAGGCAAAATATTAGCCGACATTTTGATCTTGTAGAGAATAAACATTTATTTATTGTGCTTGACTAACTCGTATATTCTTATTACACTTTTAGCAACCTACCTGTCAGGTAAAAAGGACTGAATCAGATTTTGCGATTAGTCACTGATAACTTACAATTCAAAATACAAAACATCACATTTCGACGAGAAATAGGACATAAAGAAGAAGTATGACCAAGAAATATTATTACATCATATTACTTCATTTTTTCTTATGTAATGTGATTCTTGCTGGTGTTACAGGAAAAATTGCGGGAAAGATCACTGATGCTCAAACGGGAGTGTCCCTCATAGGTGTAAATGTTTTAGTTGAAGGTACAAGCGTTGGTGCTGCTACAGACGAGAATGGCAATTATGTCATCCTGAACATTCCTCCTGGTACGTACGTCTTACAGGCTACAATGATAGGTTACTCTAATTTAACTATCCAAAATGTACGTGTGGAGATTGATTTAACAACCACAGTGGATATCCAGATGGAAACCAAAGTAATAAGAGGTGAATCCATTGTGGTTCAGGCTGAAAGGAAATTAGTAAGGGTTGACGTAGCTGCCAGCCAGAAAAGTGTCTCCTATAATGAAATTGTTGAATTACCAGTCAGTAGTGTTTCTGAAGTGATTGGTCTCCAGGCGGGTATTTCCGGATTTTCAATCCGTGGAGGTGGTACCGATGAAACCATGTACCTGGTAGACGGGGCAATTATGAACGATGAGCGAAGTAGTGAACCTACAACAGGTATACCTCTAAGTGCGATACAAGAGATCTCCGTACAGACTGGTGGGTTTAATGCTGAATATCAAAACGTCAGATCGGGGATTGTAAACGTTGTAACGAAAGAGGGTAACCCTAAAAGTTACAGTGGTACTATTTATATCCGGCACAGTCCAGCAGCTCAAAAGCATTTTGGTATTTCTCCCTATGATAAGAATTCATATTGGTTAAGGCCTTATTTCGATGATGACGTGGCTTGGTCAGGGACCGGAAATGGCGCATGGGATGAATATACTCAGAGACAATACCCAACATTCGAGGGGTGGAACAGGATATCGGAGACGACCCTTGCTGATGATGATCCTACCAACGACTTAACTCCCGCAGGTGCTCAAAAACTTTTCACCTGGGAGCATAGAAAGAATGGAGCTATCAGTGAACCAGACATTAATATTGATGCTGGTTTTGGGGGACCAGTTCCCTTTCTTTCCCAACATTTTGGTAATTTAAGATTTTATGCCTCTTTTCGTCAAGAACAGGATATGTATCTTTATGCAGTTTCTCGTAAAGGAATATTAAACAGATCTTTTCTTTTAAAAATCACCTCTGACATTAGTGACAATAAGAAATTCACACTTACCCATTTGCAAAATGAAGTCAAGGCAACAACCCTCTCCAGGGGAGGAGGTACTACCATTATGAGTTCTGTGTCAGATCTTGCTTCGCAAGTGAATAGTAGAGGTTTTACCATGCCCTGGCGACTTTTTACTAATGAATACTGGAGCCCAACCACGGTTAAGAATTCAATGACTTCTGCCAAGTATACTCACCAATTAAGCCAATCCACCTTTTACGAAATATTGTTTAAGCACAGTTCAAATAGATATCATACTTGGCATGGTACCAGACGAGATACTTCTAAAGTGTATGAAGTGTTTACAGGATGGTTTGCTGATGAAGCTCCTGATGGATTTAAAGGTACACCCGAATTTAGTGTGGAAGGCAGATTAGCATTTGGTGGGGCAATTAGTACATCTCGCGACACCAGTAAAATAAATACGTTTACATTAAGAGCTGACTTAACCAGTCAGGTAAATAACAATCATCAGATGAGAACCGGTTTTGAGTTCATATATAATAATCTACGTTTGGAGTTCGGTTCTCGAAATGAATTCTTGCCCGAGGGTAACTATTGGACATCTTTAGAACAGAATCCGTTCCGGGTTTCTTTATATGCTCAAGATAAGTTAGAGTATGTCGGGTTTATTTCTACTTTAGGATTGAACTTGGATTACGTAAATCCTAATGGAGATTGGTATAAGGTTGATGTATATGATGAGGACTTCTTTTCCAGTTCTTATTCGCCAGATAAAGAAGATGAATTTTCCAAAGAAAAGATTAATCCCAGTATTACTTTAAGTCCTCGTTTAGCTATCTCCCATCCCATCACAGAAAATTCCAAATTGTATTTTAACTATGGTCATTATCGTCAGATGCCTATAGCTCAGGATCTATATCGAATTCGCCGGGGAAATGCTAACGAAGTTATTAACATGGGTGACCCCACCCTTCCTTTAGCAAAAACCGTTTCTTATGAATTGGGATATGACCACGCTATTATTGATATGTTCAGACTTCATCTTTCAGCATATTACAAGGATATTTCTGATCAACAAGACTACACCAGGTATATTAGTGCGAATAGTAAAGTAATCTATAATCAGTTTACGGCAAATAGTTATGAAGATATAAGAGGATTTGAAGTGGAATTAGCTAAGGCCAGGGGCAAATGGCTGACAGGTTTTGTTAATTTTGAATATCGGGTTAATACTTCTGGCTATTTTGGAGTGGGAGTTTACTATGAGAACCCTTCAGAGCAACGGAATTATCTTCTTAAGAATCAACCACAACAAAAGCCTCGTCCAGTACCAAGAGTTAAGTCAGTCATAGATATTCATTCTCCCAATAATTTTGGTCCAAACATTCTTGGACAAAGACTCTTCGCAGACTGGCATTTGAATCTTGTTTCCATCTGGAGAGGGGGTAATTGGTTTACCTATAACCCCAATCATGTGGCCGGGATTGAATACAATGTTCGCTGGAAAGATTACTCCTCTGTAGATATTAAAGCATCAAAAACATTTAGTTTGGGAAGAATTAACCTCAAGTTATTCTTGGACATTTATAATCTTTTCAACCTGAAATACTTTTCAAGTTACGGATTTAGCGATGGGTATGATTGGGATTATTACATGCAGTCTCTCCATCTGCCCAGGAAAACTGGTGATAAATTAGGATATCATAACTTTGCAGGTGATGACCAGCCGGGTGATTATAGGAAAGATGGTGTCGAGTTTGTTCCCATGGAATGGGTTGCAAATATTGAAAACCTGAGTGATCCAAGTGAAAGGGCTATTTATTTTGATGCTGAGACAGAGGAATATTACCAGTACGAAGTCACTCAGGGTTGGCACGAAGTGGATCAGAACTATTTTCAACAGGTTTTGGATGACAAGGCATACATAGATATGCCAAATCAATCCTTTTATGTTTTTCTTTTACCACGTGATATTTTCTTTGGTTTAAGCCTCTCGTACAGATTCTAAAAAGGTAAATAGGAATGATACTAGATTAATATGAGTAGAAAAAACGAAATTAACTTAGGAACATTGAAGAATTATTCCATGGTGGTGATGATTTTATTTTTAGGGGGTTCAGCAGCTCAGGTTTATGCAGAGGAAACCAAATGGATTGCGGTGGGGGATTTACACAACTGGTTCTCCGAAGCAGGATGTGAAATAGAAGTGGGTCGCACCGGTCAGATTAGAGATCAGCAAGATGGGTTACGCTGGCCAGCACAATATCCGGTTCAAGATAATCAAGCTGCCAAAGCCATGTGGATTGGGGCTACAAATTTTCAAGATCCTGTAGCAAATAAGACCTTTGACTACAAAGTTGTTCATGTGGGGCCTCGTTTCGTTGATGTACAAAATGAAACCATTCCAATGAAGTTTGAATTGTATGGACGCTTTGATCATCCGACTGTATTAGTAGATGGCGAGCCTGCCACTAACTTGCAGTATATGGATGAAGTAGATGTTGTCGATGAATTTATTCCTGCTGACAGAATGCTGGTAAGTGTTATGCAGACCTCAATGGGGATAGAAGTGACTCGAAAAATATATGCTTTTACCAACCAGTATCATCAGAATTATTTCATTTTTGATTATGTACTTAAGAATAACGGCATTTATGATAAAGATGGCAATAAGTTTGAACAAACTTTGGAGGGTGTTAGAATATTTTTTCAATATCGTTATGCTATCTCTCGAGAGGGAGCTGTTTACGATGGTAATTGGTTGCCTCAGAGTGCTGCTTGGGGGCATAATACAATGAATGATGTTTTAGGAGAAAATCCCGATAGCCCTGCAGATAATGATCAATTTTACAGCGATGGTGAAATTATGCGCTGTCTTTATTCCTGGCATGGACTTCATTCACAGGCAAATTTCAACAATATCGGGGGACCCAATGTTAATGGAGATGGACATCTTGGTGCCTCGCAGTTTGTTGGGGTAGTCACGCTGCATGCTGATAAGTCAGCTTCTGATAAAACAGATGATCTTTACCAACCGACTACTACTTGGTATGTTGGATCAGATTACCCTATCACAGATGCTGGTAGCGACCAGTACAATGCACCCCGGATGACGAATGAATATGCTGCCATGGCTGCGGGTCACCCTACTCAGTCTCATGCTGAAGCAGTGTGTGAAGGAGATCCGGATCCAATGTGTTCGAATTATCCAGATCAATGGTCTGAACCTGGTATGCAAAATCCGGGAGGGTATTCTCAAGGGCAAGGATTTGGTCCTTATACCCTAGCCCCGGGAGACAGTATTCATATTGTCATGGCTGAAGGAGCTGCTGGATTAAGACGAGAAATGCACTATGAAATTGGAGCCAATTGGATTAACGATACCCCGGGCTTACTACCCGATGGCTCAGAACCTGCTAACCGTGATGAATACAAAAATTATTGGGTTTTTACAGGGAAGGATTCTCTTATACAAACTTTTAAAAGGGCGAGAGATACTTACAATTCCAACTATGATATTCCCCTTCCACCCCCGCCACCAAGCCTATTTGAGGTTAACTCGGGAGGTGATCGAATTATCTTGTCTTGGGATAACAGTGCCGAGTCGTGGCCAGGATTTGAGGGCTACAAGATTTTTAGAGCAATTCATAAGCCCGATACCAGTTATGAGGAGATTTATGATGGTCCAGGAGGTATTAATTCTTTTGATGACGTAACTGCAATCAGAGGTTTTGATTATTACTATTATATAGTGAGTTATGATGATGGTACTGCTAACAACATTCAACCTGGAGTATCCCTTGTCAGTAGTAAATTTTACACCATGACTAATAAACCAGCGTCCCTGAAACGTCCCTCCGGGACAAGTCTGAAACAAATCCGGGTTGTACCTAATCCTTACAATATCAAGGCTAGGGATTTACAATATGGCGTTGGTGCTCCGGATCGAATTATGTTCCTTGATATACCACCAATATGTACTATAAAAATATTTACTGAACGTGGAGACTTGGTGAATACCATTGAACATACTGATGGAAGTGGGGATGAAACCTGGAACTGCAATACATCTTACCGTCAAGTGGTAGTAAGTGGTCTCTATATTGCCCATTTTGAGACACCATCAGGTGAGAGTGCAATTAGAAAGTTCATCATCATTAGATAATGGGATCATAATATGAAACAATTAAAATTGATAATAATGCTAATGCTATTTCCCTTGGGGGTGGTACTTTTTCTCATTACCTGTCAAGATTATGAAGATAAAGAGTATACCATTGCATCGCTCGATTTTAAGGGGTGTGAATATTTAACTCGTGATTTGATTCTTGTTGATACTTTGTACACCGAAGAAGGAGAAATTGATACCGTGCTCATCGATACTTTGTTCAAAAGTATCACTACGTCAGTATTAAGAGATCTTGTAGATACAACTTGGGCCAATTCAAGCGATTCAACAATTATCAGTTTATTCTTTGATTCATTGAGTACAAAAATGGATACATTAATCAGGGATACAACGTTAAAAGTAGACTTACCACTGGAAGTAGATACGAGTTATGCTTTCTATTTTAATAGTAATATTAATATCGAATCTGAGCGTGTATTTTTTATTGGTGAATTTGTAGATATAGATATTATTGATAAGGATGGAGCTTCTGTGAACGTGGTGACAACCAACATACCATTAGAAACAATTGCAGGGTGCACGGAAATTGTGGAAGAGGGAGGGAGTGAAGAAGTTGTATCAGTTATTAAAAGCCGTTATGCTTTTCAACTTAAAGAAACCGACTATTTGGTTCGCTTTGTAAAATCTGATGCTGCTGGGGATAAACCGTTTCTAGTTACAATACTGGTAGATGATTAACATGAGTGTTCCATTCATACTAACCAACCCACTAATTTGTGAAGAGGATTCTCAATGTAGGGAAATACAATAATGAATAAAAGCATGTCCATAATTGTGTTATTGTTTCTTCTTGTTGTTTTGCCCATTTCGGCTGTTCATGCTCAGGTAAAAATTGCACAGACAGGATTTCAATTTTTAAGTATTATTCCAGATGCTCGCGCTGCAGCTATGGGTGAAGCCATGACTACTGTACAGGGCTATTCCAATTCAATGTTCTTTAATCCGGCAGCAATGGCTCGTATGAATAATAGTTTTGATATAAATCTTAGCCAAAATAACTGGATCGCTGATATTAAACATGAAGCCATCAGTTTGGCTTTGAGTCCTTCGGAAGGGAAATATGGTGTTTTCGGATTCAGCCTACTCTCAGTGGATTATGGTAAAATACAGGGAACTATGGTGTGGGATAATCAACAGGGTTATATTGATACCGAGGTGTTTCAACCTTCTGCCTTAGCTTTTGGTTTAGGTTATGCCAAAGCCCTATCAGACAGATTTTCTGTGGGAGGACATATTAAATCTACCTATCAATATCTTGGCAAAAGTGTTATCCCCACATCAGATACTACGAACACTGTTGATAAGAATTTTGCCAGTGCTGTAGCTTTTGATTTTGGTACGATCTATCTGACAGGATGGAAAGGACTCGCCTTTGGCATGTCGGTTCGAAATTTCTCGGAAGAGATTAAATACCAGTCCGAAGGCTTTCAATTACCGTTGACTTTCAAGATTGGAATATCACTGGAAATGTCTGAGTGGATTAAAGCGTTACCTTCTACCCAGTCTTTTCTTTTATCTATTGATGCTACACATCCTCGTTCCTATACTGAACGTTTAAACGTGGGATTAGAATACAAACCGATAAGTATTTTAGCTTTGCGAGCAGGATATCTGTACAATTATGATGAACGCAACTATACTGCTGGTTTCGGTCTTAAAAAAAAGATGGGAGCTGGTTTACTTGGGATTGACTATGCCTATACTCCTTTTGGAGTTTTTGATAATGTACAGAGAATGTCGATTCAGTTAGCATTTTAGTTGTGTATCGAATGAGAACAATTTTAGTAGGGGTGATAAAACTATGATTGAAAAGGTAATAAACCCTCTCTTGAGAATAGTTATTCTTCTTTCCATTTTCAGTTGCGAAAATACTCAGTACCCCGACGATATATGGGATCCTGACGCTGAACCCTTACCCGATCCGGTGATAAGTAGTGTTTTACCAGCAGATAGTACTTATGCAGGTATAGGAATTGTCACTATTACTGGAGAAAACTTTTCAGAGACTTTAGAGGACAATATAGTTTTTTTCAATGGGATCAAGGGCACAGTATTAACCGCTACTACAACCGAACTTGAAGTCCAAACACCTAATATCATTTCTGATTCTGTAATGATAAAGGTTGCAGTTTCGGGCGCCTTTCTGTTTGGTGTTTACGAAAACTATTACAAGTTATATCCGGCAATGATTGAGTATGGTCCCTTTGATGATTATACTGACGTTTGGGCTCTGGACATTGACAAAGACGAAAACCTTTACGTTTCTGTTGGTTCTCCAGATAAGGAAATTTGGAAGGTTACTGCTAATCAGGATACAACAACTGTTTATGGTTCTACTATTGCTGACAAAGCATCAGGAATGAAATTCGGACCAGATGGGAGTCTCTACTATGTGAATATTTTGTCATTCATGTTTATTATGCCTCCAGGTGGAGGGTCGGGTTATAGTTTAGTTTCTATTCCTGGAGGTGTAACCGATTTGGATTTTGATTCAAATGGTAATCTCTATCTAGGTGGATCAGGTAATGCTGTTTATACTTATATGACTGATGGAACAATTAAAACATCTGCGAATTACCCTGAAATTTATATTAAATCTATCAGGGTGTTTGATAATAATGTGTTTGTTGCTGGAGAATATCAAGGAAGTGATTCCACCGCAGTACATTTTGGCATTTGGAAAAATGCTATCATCTCGGAATCAGGTGACTTAGACTCGGCAGAGTTGGTTTTTGACTGGGGAGATTATACTGAAGATGATGGCTCGGAAATACTGTGTATAACTTTTTCTAATGACGGGGACATTTTCATGGGGTCTGATCGTGAAGATGAGGCATTGACAATATATTATATGGACGAGGGCTATGCTGAACCTTTTTATGAGACTATATTATCCGCCCCTATCAACTACTTAGCTTGGGGTAATGGAAATTACTTATATGCTACAAACCGAGTGGAAGGTGCCAAGCGAATCATCCGGATTGACACAGGAAGGGAGGGTGCACCATACTACGGTCGTCCCAATTAAATAGAAGAAATCTTATCTTCCAGAAATTTCATTCTCCATTTTTACCAGAATAGAGTAATATTGAATAAATCTTCAATATTCATCCTCTTTTTTCTTTGCTTTCAAATAGCCACTGCAGGGGTCACTGGTAAAATTGCTGGTCGTGTGACAGGAGATGCTGGTCAGGGGCTTCAAGGAGCCAATGTTATTCTGGAAGGAACATCTCTGGGAGTAGCTTCGGATGAAAATGGTTATTATGCTGTGTTGAATGTTCCTCCCGGTCATTACACTTTAATAGTTACAATGATTGGCTATGCTAAAGTCACAGTCGAAAATGTTGTCGCTGTAATTGATATAACAACTACGATCAATATAAAGTTAGAACCTGAAGCGCTTCACTTTGCTGAGATTACAGTCGAAGCGAAAAGACCTTTAGTAATTCCGGATATATCTGCCAGTCAACTGAATATTGGCTCTGGTCAGATAAATCGTCTTCCAATATCAAACGTCAATCAGGCCATTGGTCTTCAAGCCGGTATTGAGGGACTAACCATTCGTGGTGGTAGTCAAAGACAAACTGCCGTTATCATTGATGGTTTTCTGCTCAATGATGAGCGATCTAATAATCCTTACACATCAATTAGTTTAAACTCAATCAGTGAAATACAAGTCCAGACAGGGGGGTTCAATGCTGAATATGGAAATATCCGCTCAGGTGTTATAAATATAATAACTAAAGAGGGTGACAGAGATGCTTTTCGAGGAATATTGACTTTTAGGTATAGTCCTGCAGCTCCTAAACATTTTGGACGATCGATTTATGACCCCGACTCCTATTTCTTAAGACCATATTTAGATGACGATGTTTGTTGGACAGGAACAACCAATGGAGCCTGGGATAGCTACACTCAAAGGCAGTATCCACAATTTGAAGGTTGGAATGCCATAGCGGAAGCTACAACTAAAGACAATGATCCTAGTAATGATCTTACCCCGAGTGCAGCTCAACAAATTTTCAGATGGGAGCATCGTCTTGGCAGCGAAATAAAAAAACCTGACTACTCATTGGATTTTGCCTTCGGAGGACCTGTACCTGTAATTGGGAATAGTATGGGGAATTTACGATTTCATTTTAGCCATCAGAGAGAAGAGGAGTCTTTTCTTTTCCCTTTATCCAGAGATACCTATTTGGAAGATATTTCTAAGATTAAGTTAACGTCTGATATTGGTTCAAAGTTAAAAGCTACCTTAATGAGCGAATATGGAGAAGTTCATTCTGTATCTCCTTATTTGTGGAAAACTACGCCCACTGGATCGGTTTTAAGGACTCCGTATGAACTTGGAAGCCTGATAAATAGTAGTAGTGGTAATGCAAAATTGTTCATGCCGGGCTATTACAGTCCTTCATCTATATATCGCACTATGGCTGGAGTGAAAATTAACCATTTGTTGAGTAGTATAACCTTTTATGAATTGGTGATTCAGCATTTCGTAACTCATTATAGTACTTTTCAAATTGAGTCAAGAGATACAACCAGAACTAAAGAGGTTTTCCCGGGATATTATGTTAATGAAGCCCCTATTGGTTATTGGGGTTATAGTGTAACAGGGATAGATGGTATGATAATGGGTGGTTGGATGAACTTGGGCCGCGATAAAAGTGTAAACTCAACCACATTATTTCGATTCGATATAACCAGTCAACTGAACTTTCGTAATCAGGTAAAAGCGGGTGTGTCAATTGTGACGAACAACTTCAGAATTCGCTCATCTACGGTAAATCCAAGCATGACTACATGGAACCGGAGTCTGGTTTATGATGTGACACCTTTTAGGTTTGCTTCTTATTTACAAGATAAGGTGGAGTTCAAAGGCTTTATTGCTAATGTGGGTTTAAGAATTGAATATTCCTCGAGCAATGCTGATTTCTATGTGCTGGGTGATTATGATGATTATTATAGTCAAGGTTTTGGTAATCTAATCGAAGAAGAAGTGCCAACTGAGAAATCTAAGGGGTTTCTCACAATAAGTCCTCGGTTGGGTATTTCCCATCCAATTACGGAAAACTCCAAACTGTATTTTAACTATGGGCATTTCCAGTCAGAACCTGCCTCCTCTTATCGTTTCCGTTTGCAAAGAGAATCTAATGGACTGGTAACTCACATTGGTGATCCTAATCTGTCCTTAGAGCGAACCATCGCCTATGAAGTAGGATATGCACAAAGTTTACTTAACGACTATTTATTGAACTTCTCTGTCTATTACAAGGATATTACAGATCAACCGGGTTGGATATATTATCAGAATGTCGATAACTCTGTACAATATCGTAAGGCTGCAAATAATAACTATGAAGATATTAGAGGACTAGAACTAACGATAAGTAAACCTTATGGTCGATGGGTAACCGGGTTTATTAATTACACTTATATGGTGAAAACATCGGGTTATTTTGGTTTGACAAAGTACTTTCAAGATCCCAATGAAATGCGTGATTATATTCGTATTAATCCTTACCAGTCCAAACCTAAACCCAGACCCTATCTCCGTATTAACTTGGATTTTCACTCCCCGCCAAATATTGGTCCCCTGTGGGCAGGAGTACGACCTTTAGCTAACTGGAATTTGAATATTATTGGCTCATACAAAGCGGGCTCTGATACTACCTACAATCCCAATGAGATTCCTGGTCTTATAGATAATGTTCAATGGAAGGACAAATATAATATTGACTTAAGGTTGACAAGATCATTCCCAGGAGATCATTATTCAATGGAGTTTTTTCTGGATATTGCTAATGCACTTAATACAAAATTTCTTAGCTTAACAGGTTTTTCTGATAACTTTGATTATCTGGACTATATGGAGTCTCTTAATTTTTCCTGGGAGGAAGGAGAGGAGAAAGGTAATGATAAGGTGGGGGAATATCGTGACTGGAATGTACCTTATGATCCTTTAGAGCCAAATCCGGACAATGATCCCGAGATCGCTACCAGGAATGAAGAAAGAAAAAAGAAAAAATCCTACATCGATATGCCCAATCTGAGGGGTTTAACGTTCTTGTATCCCAGAAAAATTACAGTAGGTATTCGCATCAACTTTTAGTTAGGCTATCTTAGACTCTGAATGAGCATCCTGTTAAAAAGAAATCTACTTCGTTACACATTTATTGTTTGTTTTGGAATAACGATTAATGCTGTTGTTGGACAAGTGGCGGAGACAGCCAAGAGATATGTCAGGGTAGGTTCACTTCAAAGTCACTTTTCTGCATATGGGTCTGAGCGGGCTTGGAATAACAGTTACTATGAGGGCTTAATCTGGCCAGCTGATTATTCTTATCAGGACAATTCAGTAATAAAAAGGGCTTGGATTGCAACGAAAGATTTTACTGATCCCAATGGATACTTTTGGGGACATTATGGTATCTATTTTGCTTTAGATTACACCGGAATTTCCCTCTTTCCTGTGGAATTAAAGCAGATAACTAAATTTGAGCCTCCTAAAATCTATGTGAATGGGATTGATTTAGGAGCCATCTATTCTAACCAGATAGATTCAATAGATGCCAACCAAATTCCTGATAGAATCATCGTTAACGTGGTAAATACTTCCATGGGACTCACAATGACTAGAAAGATATATGTTTTCAGTCAACAATATCATGACAATTATTTCATTAAGGAATTTACATTTACGAACACGGGTAATACTGACGGGGACGATGATATAGAGCTGGAGAATCCTTTATATGATGTCATGATCGGTTGGGGTACTCGATATAGCGGTGGGAGAGAAGGAACCTGGAAGATTGGGGATGGACAATCATGGGGAAAGCATTCTTGGGTAACAAAAAGAGGCGAGGATTATATTGATCATTACACTGAAAGTATAACCGAGGCAGATCCAATTGTAGATTGGATTCGCTGTGGTTTTTCTTGGGCTGGTCAATCGTCGAAAAATAACTTTAACAACATTGGTGGACCAGATAAAACCGGGAATGGGAGATTAACATCACCTCATCATGTTGGTTTGGCTATACTACATGTTGATAGAAGCACAACAGATAATAGCGATGATCCTAACCAACCTGCCTTCTTGGGGTGGCACGCCGGTGATACTTATCCAGGTGTAGGTGATTTGGTACCAAGTAATGAACCTAACATGGCTAAACTCTATGACATGTTGAGCGGAATCCCCTATCTTGGTCTGGGCGGTACAGATAGACTTGATGAGACTGTTATGGGATCAGTTGACGGTGTAGACTATCTAAAGCATCAGTCTGATCCATTTGAGGTTCACAATGATCCCGGTGGGACCAATGTAATGATTACCTATGGTCCTTTCGATATAGATCATGGTGAAAGTATTACGATTGTCGAGGTAGAAGGAATTAGTGGTTTAAGTCGTGATAAATGTGAACTCATTGGCGCCAAATGGAAGGATGGCAGCGCTCCCTACTTACTTCCCGATGGTAGTGAGACAGATGATAAAACTATTTACAAGAATTCGTGGGTATTTACTGGAAAAGATTCTCTACTACTTACCTTTTCCAGAGCCAAGCGTAATTACGAAATGGGTTTCAATATCCCACAACCTCCTTTGCCACCCCCTCTTTTCGATGTGAATTCAGGTGGAGATAGAATCTATCTGTCCTGGGAGCCGAGCCCCTCGGAAAGTGATATAGATTTCGGAGGCTATAAGATTTTTCGAGCGGTTGGTAAACCTGATACTGTCTTTCAGGAATTGACTTCTGTTGAACCTGGAGTAACCAATTTTGAAGATTTGACTGCTCTCCGTGGGCAACCCTATTACTACTATATTGTAGCTTTTAATGACGGATCAAACAACACTTCAAATGTAGCAAATCCCTCAGGACCTCTACATAGCAGTAGATTTTACACCCGTACTACCGAGCCAGTATATCTCAAACGAAAAGCCGGTAACAATTTGAAAGATATCCGTGTAGTTCCTAATCCATTTCATATAGCGGCGCGAGATATCCAATATGTAGGGGATAATGATAAGATCATGTTTTTAAATATACCCGCAAAATGTGTGATTAAAATTTTTACCGAGCGAGGGGATTTAGTTAAAACGATTGTACATAGCGATGGTAGTGGAGATGAATCCTGGAATTCGATAACAAGTTCCCGTCAAGTTGTGGTAAGTGGTGTCTACGTCGCACATTTCCAAGTAACTGAAGATTATTTTGACCAAAATACTGGAAATCTTTTGTATGGAAAAGGGGAAACGGCAATCAGGAAATTCATCGTGGTTCGATAATATTAATTCATAAAACTTGTTGACAAAGTTAGATGAATTGTCGTACAATAGAAACAAGTTCAACTTTAACTCAACCATAACTAAATAAGGAGGGGAAATGAGAAAATCGTTAAAAGTTACATTGATTGCTCTATTGCCTCTTACCATGGGATATGCTCAAACTGATTGGACGTTTGACAATATATTCCTTGATTTCGCAGATACGTTAGGTGGTGTCATCCAAGGATCCGACGGTGCCTGGCAGAACTCTCCTCATGGAATAGCCATTGCACCAGATGGGAATATATGGGTTAATATCTACGGTGGCTGGGGGAGAATGGAAGTCCTGGCTAGTGGTGATACTGTCCATTATAAACCCATCTATGTCCTGGACCCTACTACAGGAGAACATGTTTCATTTTCGCCAATTGAAATATTGACTTTTCCAGATGGTAGCTCAGATACTCTATCAGCTGAAAGTGACAATTCCGGTGGTGGAAGAGGTATTGAGGTTGATGGTGATGGAAATATTCTGAGTTCACATTATAAGACATTGTACAAGATCAACTATCTTACCGGTGAGGGAATGGCCATGTATGTAGGTGAATCCTCCCTCACAGAGGCAGTAGTTGATGAAAATGGTAACATCTTCCTGAGCTACGTTCTTGCTGGTGAAAGGCCTTGCTTGATTCTCGATAATGATTTGAATCTTGTGGGGAATGCTATTGATACTGTTGGGTTTATCAACAGATCACTGGAGGTTTCATCTGATGGTCAAGACCTATACATTGGTTCAACTTGGACAGGTGTAGGAGTTACCCATTGGCATAGTGATATACCAGGAGTTCTACAGTACACTACGGTAGACACCTTTGCAAATCCAGAAAATGTACCTGCATGTTGGGATGCAATTAATAGTGCGATGGGTGCAGATTCGGCTTACGTTGTTTGCGATCAAGCTGATGCTGACACCGTTTTTGATAGTGCACCTATTTGGTCGAGTTCATTGGACCTTGCCCCTGACGGTACATTATTGGTTGGCGCCCTAACTGCGGGTTGGGGTGGTCCCTATGGAGGTGCTTATTGGTTTTTTGATCCGGCAACCTATGAGCTTCTTGGCCAGGCTGGAATTCAACATGGCGATCCTGAGTTGGGTGGAACCGATGGTCCTCGTGGAGCTGCCTGGGATGGTTCTGGAGATATGTATTTATCTGATTTTTACTCGTCTACAATAAGTAAATGGTCTTCAGAAGCCAGTATTAGCGGTGGTGGAAATCCAGCGATTCCTAGTGGTTATGTTCTTTCACAGAACTACCCGAATCCCTTCAATCCTAACACGAAAATAGAGTTCACTTTACCAATTACCGACAAAGTGAGAATCGATATTTTCAACCAGAAGGGGGAACTCGTAAGGAATTTACTTTTCAGAACGTTAGAAGCTGGAACACATCAGATTGCATGGGATGCTACCAACTCTAGAGGAGAACCCGTTGCCAGTGGAACCTACATTTACTCTCTTAAGTCTGATAAAGTAGGTTTAGCAAGACGAATGGTGCTTCTCAGATAAGATCAACTTTACAATTTAGATAGTCACGGAAAAACCCCCGTCTCGGGGGTTTTTCCCTTTCTGGTCCCTCAAAGGATTATTGTTTAAAATGTAAAATCATGGATAGAGTAGATACTTGGCTCTTCTTTGCGTAAAAGTTTCTTGATCCTTTTTCATAGTTTCCAATAAATCTTTAAGTCGCTTGCGTCCAAGCATTAATTCTGAAAGGTCATCATTGCCCCATAATGTATTTAACTTCTTAGAATTGAACTGGAAATGATCAGCATTCAAGGCTGCGATCATGTACAAAATATATACTCCTAACTCTACACTTCTAATGTCTGTTTTCTCTGATACAGATTGTTTGAATCCAAGACACCATTGATTTTCGTACATAGGTGAAGAAATTACTCCTTCGCTAATTTTAGGTTTAAAGCGCTTTAATTTGATCTTTAATCCTGGAAGGTGGAGGTTCATTAACTCTTTAGCCAAATCATAAGTAAGCCAGGGAGCACCCACAAGTTTATAAGGTTGATTGGTGCCTTGACCAAAACTCACGTTGGTAGCTTCCAGTAAGCTCATCCCTGGAAACAGGAAAACTGTTTCAAAATCTGAGATTTTTAGAGACGGGTTTACCCAAGCTAAACCGGTATCATCATAATACAGGTCTCTTGTCCAATTTTCCATTTTAACGATCGTCAATTCTGGGATAGGGTCAATCCACTTTTCCCCAACGATCATATTAGCGAGTTCTCCCATGGTCAAGCCGTGGCGAATGGGAAGGGGGAAAAAACTAGTTGATGATTTGTAGTCTGGTGCCAGAACTGCACCTTCCACCACTATTCCTCCCAGTGGGTTGGGTCTGTCCAGTACGATGACCGGTATTTTGAGCTCTCCAGCTACTTCTAGAAAGTGACCAAATATGGAAAGATACGAAAAAGAACGGGTACCGATATCTTGTATGTCAATCAGAATAAGAGTGATGCCTTGCAATATCTCCGGTAGGGACTTAAGTGTTTTGTTAGTTAAATACATTACTTCAGGTAGATCGTATAACTGTAGTCTATTACTCAGACTGTCATTCATGATGTCTTTTTTTAGAGAGTTTAACTTTGGGACGATAATCTTTTTTATCTCCACATCTTGTAGAGAAAACAAACTATCATAGTACTGAAAAAAATTATGATCCTGTTTGATTTGATTGGTAACCAGAGTAATTGCTTGGTTATGGATTAATTCATGTCGACTATTAAGTAGAACCTCCAAACCAACGATTACGTTTGTATTCAGTTGAGGATTTACACTTTGGCATAAAGTGAAGTGATAGGCTACAAAAATAATTCCAATTGCTTTATTAATATCAGAGAGCTTCACCAAATAAATCTATTAGGGTTGATTACGGCGGTACACACTAATAAAAATATCTATTTTCACTTTAACAGAAGCATTCGTTTTTTATCTACAAACTTATTTGTTCTCATTAAATAGATATAGGGTCCAGAGGAAACAGGAACTCCGTTTTCGTTTTTACCATTCCAAATAATAGAGTGATTTCCACCAGATAACTCTTCATTTATTAGTGTTATCACACGCCTACCTAATAGGTCGTAAATCTCAAGATGAACAAGTTCACTTTTAGGGATGGAAAAGACAATTGTAGTGTTAGGATTAAAGGGATTAGGATAGTTTTGGTGTAAAACGTAATTATTTGGTAATGCATTTTCCTCATCTTGGATATTCACCATAAACTTTTTGGAAAGGCGAAGATTGTCAAAGTAGATCGCTCCTTCGGTTGCCCCTCCTATTTGGTGAGTCAATTGAAAACTATCGATCCTGAGGGTACCCTCGAGTAAACCATTGCCAATCCATGTTCCCACGGGATCAGTACCTAAGTCCCATTCGATGAGTCGCCAACCAACCCAATCAATGGTGGTCCAGAAACTAACTTCGTGATAGGGCGCTCCGGCATCAGGAACATGATCGTCCACACAAAAGCGAAATTTATTGTTACTTCCATCACCAAAAAGGTAACATTGCAATGTGTATGTTGTATCGAACCAGACATCCCTGGGGGGACCTCCGGAAAGGTATTCTCTTAGCAAATGCTCTGATGCTGAAGTATCCCAGACATAAGACAATTTAGCGGACTTATGGGGTGAAGTAACTGGTAAGTAGATCTCCGTACTACTTCCAAATGCTGTGCCGGCGAGTATACCTGTAGTAGAGCCACTCTGATTAGGTTGCCACCAATTATTGACCGTCGTAAAATCATCAATCATAGTGATATCACTGTATTGGACTGCTGAGGTCATAAAATATGTCGTCAGGGTTTCTGAAATAGGATTGCCAAGTAGATCGGTAATATTGTCACTTAGTGTAAGGCTATATTCAGTATCAGGATGTAACGGTTCTACAGAACGGATACTTAACACCGATCTGCCCAGAACAACGTTATGTAAGAATTCGATAGGGACCATATTTTCGAGAAGTGAAAGAAGGATAGTTGTGTCGTTTAAAGTGGCATTATCTACGATTTCATCGAATACAATATAAAATACATCCTCCACGTCTATGTTAAAGGAGTAAGAGGCAAAGTCAGGATAACTTTGATTGATAAAAGGACCATGGATGTCCACTTCTTCCGTGGTAAAATGTAGTATAAATGCATCTCCCCCAACACCATCAGCATTACCATCAATCTGCATACCATTGACATCCACGGCTAAGGTATCAATCACAAGGGTGTAAGTGGTGGCATTTTCAAGATTCTGGTCAAAACTAATCGTAAGAGTTTTATGATTAGAAGTCCATAAGGTTTGCTCAATATTAACAAAAGGAGTCAGAGTAATAGCACCGTTGACACTATTAATATCCATTGTTTTGGAGAAAGTTATTTGCAATGATATATTAACCGCAGTCGTATCTCCTTCTAGAGGAAATGTAGAAATAATTACGGGAGGAAAGGAAGGAATCGAATCTGTGACAGAGACGTTTGATACGGGGGATTCATTCCAAAAGCGGTCTGAGGAAGTAGCCGCGTAATGATACTGTCCATTAAAATCTTGTGTTCCTGACAAGCTATCAGTAAAGGAAAAAGCTGTATCTCCAAAATGGATGTTAATAATTTCATCTTCACTGGTATCAATATTAGCATCCTCAGATCTGTAAATTGAATACCAGTGAGCAGTCGTTCCTGTATCAGTGGGGGAAACAGTGATTTGATAAGTTAGGGAATCAAAGGGGGTTAAATCCAGTGTTACCGGGCCAGGACTTATACTATCGATCAAACCTGTTGAACGAATTTTTGTTTTGGTACTAAAGAAAAGTTCTTTTGCTTGCTCCCAGTATTGATAGAATTTCCACGTTCCATAACTAAAAAACTGGAACCCGTCAACCCAAGGAACAGTACGACATGTCGCCACGATTTCCTCATGGTTATTCCAGACACTGTAATCAGCTAACCTATAGGATCCGGGGCCAACGGAGTAAAGACGTCCGGCTGTAATACCTTCCTGAATCCACTGTTTCCAGCAGTTAGGACAGGAACCAGATAGCATCCCGTAAAATTCGTTTCCGGTAGTCCAATGATAATGCATAGGTGAAAGTTGCTCAATGGAGCCTTCATTAAACCATAAGGCTGCGTCCTGGTAAACGACACCATATCCATTCCAACCGCCCCAATTATATC
>JBHHUM010000096.1:0-6905 GCA_046861645.1 Fidelibacterota bacterium
GTTATTCCAGATATAGGTGTGGAACTGGAGAAAGTAGCAATTTTAAAGAACCTAGATTTGCAACTTGAAAAAGCTATAGAATTTCTGGAGCGTAAGATGTAAAAGAATTAATATTCCTATCATAAACGTGTACCTGGTTAACAATAATATATTTAAAACATCCAGATCTGAAGTTCAATAGATAATAGTGCTCAATAAAATAATTGCAACTATCTTCCTTTATATTAATTAAATCAAACCTGGTGATCAAATTTCTAAGCCTATCAGTGGCAATGAAATGTAGAATTATTGTTTTCCTGTAGAGTACTTTAGTATCTGTTTTAAACCTTTCCTCAGCCTGTTACTATTCCTGAAAAGGTTCATTTCGTGCGGTAATTTCTCTTACCAAACCAATAAACTCGTTAGGCTGTCCATCTGAATCATAAGTAACTTAGGCATTCAATTCGGCTTTATAGGTACTACCATCTTTTCTACATAATGAATAGTACCCATCATCGTCCAATAGTCAAGAGCAGAAGTAACTCTTCTATCTTAACATACATTATTAGCTCCTTTTTATGACCAACTTAAATGTTAATATTTTTTCGTTATGAGATATCAGCATGGCTTTTTTTGTAATTTCGACCAATGGCAAATATACCTGAACTTTTGAAGATATGATTACATCCCTTCCAGGGCAGCTTTCAATTCTTTAGGAATTATGCTTACTTAACTGGAGAACGGACAGGTACAGAGGAACTATTTTACAAACAACTTCTGAGAACAAATTGATCAGTGGGCCCACAGGGATTCGAACCCCGAACCAACGGATTATGAGTCCGCTGCTCTAACCATTGAGCTATGGGCCCTTACGGGGAGGGGAATCTATTACGATTCTAATTAAATATCTGTCAAAAATCCTTGCAATTCTTAATTGATGTGAGGAACTTCTTGGAAAGCAAATAAAGTGGGTATCAACATGTGAGGTAATTCCTTTCTCAGGATGAGTCAATTTACCTCGGGAAACCACAAATTGACGTTCACAAAATCTTTCCTAAATATTAAATAGGAGACAAGGGCGATGATAAGAAAATCAAATCGGCTCCTGTCTGTGCTGGCTCTAATACTTCCATTGGGCCTGATGGCGCAAGCGACCATCACAGGCTCAGTGACTTCTGAGGACGGGGCGGCTCTGGCCGGGGCAAATGTAATTGTAGAAGGTACTTCCTTTGGTGCAGCAGCTAATGCTGCAGGGGATTACAAAATCGTTGGTATTCCTGCCGGTAACTATGTGGTTACGGCATCATTTGTTGGTTATGAAGCGTCTAGTAAAACAGTAGCTGTACCATCATCAGGTTCTGTTGCGGTGAACTTCGCGCTAAGTGAGGGGGCAATTAAACTTTCTGGTTTAGAAGTATTAGCCAGTCGGGCCACCCGGAATACACCAGTAGCTTACACAAATGTGGTAAAGCAAGACATGGAGTTGAGGTTAGGTTCTCAAGATATTCCCATGGTACTGAACATCACGCCTAGTGTTTACGCTACTCAACAAGGTGGTGGTGCTGGAGATGCGCGTATTAATGTTCGTGGCTTCAACCAGCGAAATGTTTCGGTAATGATCAATGGTGTACCACAGAATGACATGGAAAATGGCTGGGTTTATTGGTCCAACTGGGATGGTGTGGGTGATGCTACATCTTCCATCCAGATGCAGCGCGGTCTGAGCGCCGTGAACTTGGCTACTCCTTCTATTGGGGGAACCATGAATATCATTACTGATCCAACGGGTCATTCCAGTGGTGGAAAATTCAAACAGGAAATCGGAAATGATGGTTTTCTCAAATCCACCCTCAATTACAACACTGGGCTCATTGGAAATAAAATGGCTTTTAGCACCACAATTGTTCGCAAAACGGGTGAGGGTCTGATCGATAAAACTTGGACAGATGCCTGGGCGTACTATTTTGGTGCCAGCTATGCCTTGAATAATAATAACCGTTTTGAGTTGTATGCCATTGGAGCTCCGCAGCGTCACGGTCAGAATCTTTATAAGCAAAATGTGGCTGCATATGATAAGAAATTTGCCGAGACTGTTGTAGATGAAGGAATGAAAAACACCGATTCTGATGGTGATAGTACTTCCGACTGGGATGAGTATTTTGACAAATTCTCTACCGATGATGGAGAAATCGTTGGACGAGAATTCAATCAGAACTGGGCTCCCATAAATTCATCTTACAAAGGTAAGCAGTACTGGTATATGTATGGCGCTAGAACTGTAGAACGACATGATCCCAACTTCCTGAACGAGAGGGAAAATTACTTTCACAAACCGTTGGTAAACTTGAACTGGTTCCTGACACTCAGTGAGCAGATGAGATTATCTACGATTTTCTATTGGTCTGGTGGATCAGGTGGCGGTACCGGAACATATGGTAGTATCCTGTCTAAGGATGCTAATGGTAAAGTTGGCGATGATGACTGGAAGTTCTATTATGGTCCCTCTCCCTGGACCCGGGATTGGGACGGAACGGTTGCGCTTAATGAAGCTACAGCTGGGACTGTCTATGTGGATAAAAAAGCAATCGCCAAGGACAATGGTGAATCGGTTGGTATTTTGAGGAATAGTATCAACCGTCAGTGGACCATTGGAGCTATATCCAAGTTAAACTTTGACGTCAGCAAGGCTCTTAGACTTCAGGCAGGAGTTGACTGGCGGACGGCTGAAATCGAACATGCTCGGGAAGTTCGTGACCTGTTGGGTGGTGATTACTATGTTTATGATGGTAACGAATTTGACGAAACCGAAACAGATTATCAGAAAACTCTGGGTGACATCATTGCTTATCACAATACCAATACAGTGGATTGGATTGGTTTCTTTGGGCAGGCTGAGTATGCTACCAATATGTTTTCAGCTTATGGTATGTTCGGTTTCTCGACTATTGAATACACCTTCACTGACCATTTCGCTAAAGCTGAGAATCATTACAGCAGTGATACGGATGGTGATGGTGAATTCGATGCTCACGCCGAAGGGTATGGGGCCAGTTCCAAGGGTGAATTGCAACTTACCCCGGATCCTATCTCCAGTATTCAGTTCAAGGGAGGTGGAATGTTCCACGTATCCAGTGAGATTGATGTCTTTGCCAATTATGGTAATGTGGAGAAGGTTCCGATTCTGGATGCTGTAATTGATGACAATAATGGTACACTCTCTAAAGAACCAGCAAATGAGGTGTTCAAGAGCTTTGAAGTTGGTTTGAATTACCATGCCGGTTTAATGGCAGCAAAGCTAAACTACTACAATACTCAGTGGATTGATAGAACGGTTACTTTGAACGTTAATCCAGGTCAGGGTTCCAGTGGAGATACAGATATTATCTTCCTGAAAGGCTTGGATCAATCACATACAGGTATTGAAGTTGAATTGGCTTTTCAACCTATTTCCATGCTTCGCCTAGATGCTTCATTTTCCAAGGGTAACTGGGAATTTGTTGATGATGCTAAAGGAGATTACAAGGCATATGAAACTGGTACAACGACTGAATATGTCTATGCAGTGAAAGGTCTGAAGGTTGGTGATATGCCCCAGACCAGTATGTCCTTAGCGGCATCAGTTTACCCCATCAAAGGTCTGGCTCTCCAGGCGGTGTTTAATTCCTATGATGATCACTATGCTGATTGGGATCCATTATCACGAGAAGTGGATGATTCCGATGGGGATGGTGTTATCAGTGATGATGAATTGTCTGCTGCTGATAGAGATCAGAGTTGGAAGGCACCTGGCTATTCCAAGGTTGATCTTCATATGTCCTACAACCTGCCCGTTGATCTTGGTGGTGTCAAGTTGCAATTGTTTGCCCATATTTTCAATGCCCTGGATGAGGTATATGTTCAGGATGCAACGGATAACAGTAGATTCAATGGGTATAAAATTGAAGATGAGGATGGCAATGATATTAATAGCCACTCTGCCGCTAGAGCTGAAGTCTTTCTTGGCTTACCACGTACCTTCAACGCCGGGCTATTAGTCAGATTCTAATATAAAAGAAGACTGTGTAAGTAAAAAGCCTCCAGCTTCGGCTGGGGGCTTTTTTTATCGACTGATCCTTCCTGCTTACCGGCTGGTGGAATTTTAGAGTTATCTAGAGGATCCTGTAAAATACAATTAACAATAATTAAGTAATAAAGCCCCTCCTAAAAGTTAAGAGAGTCATAACTCGGAAGATGTTTAGTGGTCTACTTACCCATCACCTGTCGGTGAATGATATTCCCCTCAGGGTCACGGATTAGGACAGTGACTTCATTCAATTCGGAATTAAATTCATATTCTATGGTTTCAGTTAATTCGCCATGGTCGTTGAAAAATCTTTTCTTAACGAGAGAATTGTTCTTATCAAAAGTTAATTCATGTTTTCCCACGAAGGTACTGTCCGCTCGGTAGTATTTGCAGGTTGTAATTTTATAATTTTTCAGAGTCCCTGGAGGATTTTCATTAGTGATTTCACCATTTAAAAGGGAATCACCAACCGCTTCAAAGCGATAAACGAAATCATAGAAATAATATATATTACCTACCGCATCCTTTACTGTAGTATTAAGTGGGCGTCCCAACCGATTGTGTTTGAATTGCGCTATCCATCCGGGGCGCATCTCGCTTAATGTTGAATGGTAGAGGTGAGGATCAAGAGCCGTTAAAGGTAAGTGGGAGTTGAAAAGGACTGAAAGAGTTGATGACATCTTTTGCTCGTCCCATTCGATGTAATATGTCCAGAGGAGGTTATTTCGTTTCCGGTAATATTCAACAGTACGGACATGCTCTTCATCTTCGAAAGTAGTCCGGTAAAAAGGGCGAGAGCCAAGTTTAAATTCCGAAATTTCTTTATCAAGGGTACGAGTATGTGGATTCCATTTTTCAAAATAACGGAAAGGAGGTCTTGGTTTGGGGAACAGTTCATGCTTCTGCATCTTTTTCCCCCGGAGTCTACGAGCAGGTATATACTCCATTTTAAGTATTTTTCCCTGGGCATCATAGGTTACTTTAAAATGATCGGTTTGTCTTGCCTCCTTTAAAGTAATCTCCTTATCCAGTAGGTCCTGTTTCTTGAGGTCGGTGTCGAAATATTTAACAGTTTGTGGTTCATCTCTGGAGTCCTGAATTGCAGGATTTACAGTCAGAAAGAGTGCCCATAAAATTAGAGTAGTGAGTTCTGTAAAGCGTCTCACGGCTCAAGTTCGAGGAGTTCTCTTCGGCGGTTATTTAAATCATTAAGCTGCGACTGGAGAGAGAGCACTTTGGTCAGAACTTCTGAAGCGTCCTTACCCTGCTGTTCCAGTTCACGCAGCTTGATGCGATGTTGGGAAATCTGCTCTTTCAGGGGTGCTTTTTCCAAGGTGATGATGCAATCCACCGCTGCTTGGAAAGAAGTGGTGTGACTTTCAGCATCAAAGAGTATTTTGGAGGCTAAATCTCGTTGGTCGCTTTTCTCGAATTTCTCAAGAATCTGAGAAAATTTACCTTCCTTATCCCTAATCAAGTGGTCAGCAAGCTTATGCAGGACCGGGTGACCAAAGCGGTCTGTAGATATGTGTACTTTAAGCGGATTTAGGATGTGGTGATCTCCTAAGGCAAGCAGCTTCACCAGTTCCAGCTGCGCTTTCTCATCAGGTGTGGAGAAATTTGTCGGTTTAACCGGTGTCTCTTTATCTGAGCTAAGTTTTCGCAAAGGACGGCGTTTTATCAAATTGATAATAATTCTATCATCCACTTCTAAAAGGTTAGCTGCTTGACGGATTGAGTACTGCTGAACTATGGGATCCCTGATTTCCTTCAACTCAATGGCGATGTCGTGAGCCAACTTGGATTTTTCGGATGGGTTGTCAAGATTGTAACCGCCGTATTTCAAGTGGAATGACAATACACCATGTCCTTCATGGCAAGCCTTCTCAAAGGCTTCTCTTCCTTTAAGGCGAAGCCAGCTGTCTGGATCGGTATCATCAGGTAACTCGACAATGGTGGGAGAGACTCCGCCCCGGGTGAGAGTGTAACCGGCTCTGATGGCTGCTTTCCTACCTGCATCGTCACCATCGAAAGCAATGTACGTGATATCTGCAAACCTTCTAATTAGATTGACATGGCCATCTGTGAATGCTGTCCCACTGGTAGCAACAATGTTGGTGATACCCTGCTGGAAGAGTTGGAGAAAATCTGTGTAGCCCTCCAGAACGATTGCAGAACGATGTTTTCTGATGTCATCCCGGGTAGCTTCCAGTCCAAAGAGGATTTCACTCTTATTATATATTGGAGTTTCAGGGGAATTCAGATATTTAGCCTGGTGGTCCTCCCGACTGGCTGGGTCCTGGCCGGTTTCGATCGTTCCTGAAAAATCCCTCCCCCCGAATGCTACTGTTCTCCCTGATAAGTTGATAATTGGAAATAGTATTCTATTTCGGAAGCGGTCAAAACGACCTTTGTTATTTTTAACAAATAGACCACTCTTATCGATGACTTCATCCGGGAAATTAGCTTTTCTGGCTTTTTTCAAAAGTGTATCCCAAGCGTTTCCGGTAAATCCCAAGCGGAACTTGTTTATAATCTCCTCAGAGAATCCACGCTTTGTAAGGTAATCAAGAGCTTTTACGCCATCGTTAGAGTGTAAGATACTTTTAAAAAATTCAGTAGCCATCTCATGGATTTCATACAGTTGAGTATACAGTTTGCTTGATTGGTCGAATTGCTCCAGTTTGATCTCTATACCATAGCGCTTTCCAAGCTGGCGAACTGCTTCTACAAACTCGATCTTCTCATATTCCATGATAAAAGAAAAAATATTACCACCCTTACCACAACCAAAACAGTGAAAGATCTGCTTGTCAGGAGCTACACTGAAGGAGGGTGTTTTCTCGGTATGGAAAGGACAAAG
>JBHHUM010000003.1:0-59764 GCA_046861645.1 Fidelibacterota bacterium
CTTCGCCTTGGACTCGATCTGGTGGTCGAGCACTTCAGCAGTAAATTCGAAAAACGATTTTAACCCGCCGCGTAAAAATTCAGAGCGGGTCATGGGTTGATCGCTATTCATGACGTGGTTGATTTAGTTTGCTTTTTGTAACCGATTCATAGGGCATTCAT
This sequence comes from Fidelibacterota bacterium, assembly GCA_046861645.1. Taxonomy (GTDB): domain Bacteria; phylum Fidelibacterota; class Marinisomatia; order Marinisomatales; family UBA2128; genus UBA2128. The sequence goes on from JBHHUM010000003.1 coordinate 162, forward strand.
CTTCTTTTGACATGATAACTGGATAAACCGGATTTACAAGATGATTCTCTCCAATTGTCAATTTCGTGACCTAAATAGTGTCTGAACGAAAACTCTCAAAAATGCTCAAGCACCCGTCCTCGGGTGCGCTTGACGCTTTGTAAAAACAATAGATTACGACGCCCCGGGGACGGGGCTTAGAGCTTATTCTGAGTTTTCGGTCAGACACTAAATATGTTCAGCTCTGAATAATGAATCAAACGGAGCATGTCCGGTTCAATTTTGGTTGCGGCTTCGCCGAGTTAGGACTTTAATAGGAAAGGACTTCTTCATACGCTGCAGACGACTTAATCTGTTTATGAACATGTCTTCTAAATTGTAAGGGTTTTGAAATACATTCAAACGTTTTTTCGGCCCCGCCAATACTCGAAATCGTAATCGTGCCGTAGTTGAACAAGCGCTCCCAAAAATCTTGTTCAACGCGTATGCTTTCGACTTTGGTCAACAACAACTCGAATGTTTCTCCCATTCAGGTTCTCAAGCGAATATGGCGGTTTATTTTACTTTTTTACGTCCTGGTGATACACTAATGGGTCTGGATCTTGCCCATGGGGGTCATCTTACTCACGGGTCTCCAGTAAACTTTTCTGGGAAGCTTTTTAACATTGTTTCTTATCAAGTGGATAAAGAATCCGGTGTTGTGAATTTTGATAAGGTTATTGAACTGGCCAGGGAATCAAAACCTAAACTTATCGTTTGTGGGGGCAGTGCTTATCCTCGATTTATTGAATTCGATCAGTTCCGTGAGGTTGCTGACGAGGTCGGAGCCTTCCTGATGAGTGATATAGCTCATCCGGCTGGACTGGTAGCAGCCGGTCTTCATCCCAGTCCTATGGAATATTGTGATGTAGTGACCACTACGACACATAAAACACTTCGCGGACCTCGTGGTGGGATGATCCTCATGGGGAAGGATTGGGAGAATACCTGGGGAGTTATGGCTCCTAAATCAGGACGTACAAAAAGAGTCTCCGAACTGCTCGATTCAACCGTTATGCCTGGTATTCAGGGTGGTCCATTGATGCATGTGATTGCTGCTAAAGCAGTAGCTTTTGGTGAGGCTCTCCAACCCGAGTTTAAAACTTATTGTCAAAGAGTTGTGGCGAATGCTAAAGCGTTGGCAACTGCACTTAACGAAAGGGGTTATGATTTGGTGAGCGGTGGTACTGACACCCATGTAGTTTTGGTTGATTTATCTAATAAGGATATATCAGGAAAAGCTGCGGAAAAAGCTCTTGAAAAGGCGGGTATTACAGTTAATAAGAATATGGTACCTTTCGATGAGCGTAGTCCTTTAATTACCAGTGGTATTCGTGTGGGGACTCCGGCCATAACTACTCGCGGGATGGGGGTTAGCGAAATGCAAATTATTGCTGGATTGATTGACCAGGTTATTAAAGCCATTGATGATGAGGGTATAATCACCAATGTGAAGAGTACAGTAACTGAGTTGTGTTCTAATTTTCCTCTTTATTCTGACCTCCTTCAATAATGGCTAATAGGTTTTCTTGGATCATAATGAAAACCACAAAAATTCACCTTCCTCCTTTAATTTTCTTCTGTCTTATATTTTTCGGTTGTTCCGCCCACATACTAAAACATCATCCTCACTTAGCTCAACGTGTCTTTGAGAAAAAATTATCAAAATCGGAGAAACAGGTTCAAAAGTACCCCAAGGATCGTACCGTTCTATTGGAAATATGTAAGAACTTAACTCAATATAGTTATGTTTTTGTGTTGAGACAGGCGGAGATACTTCAGGATGAAGATTTTATGGAAAGTCGGAAATATAGGTTGCAGGCTAATGGACTATTCCGAAAGGCTTATGAATATGGTCTGGAATCTCTGGAAATTATTCATCCTGGTTTTAGAGATTCATTCTATCGTGATGGTGGGATTATCCTTAAAGAGATTACTAAGGAAGAAATCGATTATTTGTACTGGATAGCGGCAGCTTTGGGTGGTATGATTTCCACAGCAAAAGGTGATCCCTATGCAATTGCTGATCTTCCTAAGGTTGGTTACCTCATTGATCGTGCTCTGGAACTGGATGAGGCTTATGAAAAGGGAAGCCTACACGAATTTTTGATTTCGTTTACTTTAAGTCGTCCAGATGCTCCTCCCAACGCGATAGATGTTGCCAAGCATCATTTCGATCGGGCTGTAGAACTTTCGGAGGGGAATCGGGCTTCAGCTTTTGTAAGTTATGCAGAATCCATTTGCATATTAGAGCAGAACCGAAAGGAATTTCTGGTCATGCTTGATCGGGCTTTAGCGGTTGATGTAAACATGGATCGTGATCTCAAACTGGCGAATATTGTAGCTCAGGAACGGGCTGAATGGCTAAAGGAGAGAGTTGATGACCTGTTTTTCTAAGGTATTTTGGTTAAGGAAAAGTGCAGTATTATCTTTATTGGTTTTATTTCCTCTTATCCTGGAAGCCCGAGTCGTCATTAAACTGGCCACACTGGCTCCGGAAGGATCACCTTGGCACGAAATTCTTTTGGAATTAAGTCAGCGTTGGAAGAAAGCCACCAAGGGAGAAGTTATAGTCAAAATTTACGCTGGGGGCGTTGCTGGTGAGGAACGGGATGTAGTCAGGAAGATGCGTATAGGGCAATTGCAGGCGGCTGCTGTAACAGTAGAAGGTCTTACTGAGATCAGCCAGGATATGAATGTGTTCTACATTCCGATGCTGGCTCAATCTTCTGAGGAGCTCGCTTTTATACGTGAAAAACTGGCCCCAGATTTACATAACGATTTAAATCGAAAGGGTTTCAAGCTCCTCGCCTGGGCAGATGTGGGTTGGGCTTATTGGTTCACGAATGAAAAAATTACAACACCATTTCAAATGCAGCAACTCAAGCTCTTTACCTGGGCTGGTGACTATCGTTTTGTTGACCTTTATAAAAAATTAGGATTCCATCCAGTCCCTATGTCAACAGCTGATATGTTGACTTCATTACAGACTAAGATGATCGATGGATTTGCGACCACTCCTATGTTTGCGTTATCTTTCCAATGGTTTGCCCTGGCTCCCCACATGTTAAAAATGAAGTGGGGTCCCATTATCGGTGGGGTGGTAATTACCAATGAAGCCTGGAATAATATTCCTGTTAAGTATCATCCAGAGTTAGAAGCTATTACTACCGATATCGAAAAAAAAGCAGGTGAAATAGTTGCCCTGGCTGAAAAAGCAATGGAGGTTATGAAAGAAAATAATTTGACTGTTCATGATCCTACTGAGTCAGATTTAGAAGAGTGGAGAAAATTGATGCTTAGTGTCTATCCCTATGTTAGGGGATCTATTGTACCTGAAAAGATTTTTGATAAGGCCATTGCATTGCAACGTCAATTTCATCAGGAGAAATAAATATTTCCTCCCCTCGAAATCATTATTATTACTCTAAAGATTCATTTTCTATAGAGCCCTTACATCTTATCTTTTACTGGGTGAATTAATCAGAAGAAGCTTGTGTCTCGAATTGTAACATTTTTTGCGGTCTGCTCACTGTTGAGTATGGCTCTGCTACCTACCATAGAAGCTTTCAGCAGGCTTGGTATGGGTATACCCACAATCCCGGGATCAGAGGGTTTTGTTCTCTTAGCGACACTGTGGATAGCATTATTAGGTTCAGTACTGGCAGCCAGAGAAAATCGTCTTCTATCTCTTTCCAGGCAGGTTGAGTTTGAAATTGATCAGCCTGTGAGCATTCGTGATCTTTATAGCAATACAATGACTTTTGTACTGGTAACGGTTATGACTTATGCTAGTGCAGGATTCGTGTTAGAAAATCTTACAGCTGAAACCAAAGTTGTTCCTGTACCATACTGGCTTGTAGCGATAATAATTCCTATCGGCTTTGCACTAATTACTGTTTCAATATTCATGATTAGTCCTCGGACTCTTTTTATCCGTGGTTTGATGATTCTCGCGGTTTTTGTGGTTGCCGCATTAGGTTATTTTGAACTGTTTACTCAACCGGAGTTCTTTTGGTTGGGAATTGTACTCGTTCTTATTTCGTTTCCCTTAGGAGTTCCAATTTTCGCCGTTTTAGGTGGTCTTGCCATGTTGATTTTGCATTACAATTTCGGGACTATTCAAACTGTGGCGAATGAAGCTTTCACCATAACGGAAAAGTATGAATATGCCACTATTCCTCTCTTTGCTTTAACTGGGTACATTCTGGCGGAAGGAAATGCCCCCCAGCGTTTAGTAAGCGTCTTTCATAACTGGTTCGGCTGGATGCCGGGTGGGACTCCTATTATGTCTGCTTTGCTTTGTGCTTTTTTTACTGCATTGACTGGGGGATCAGGTGTTACCATTCTTGCTCTAGGTGGACTGCTTCTTCCCATGTTAAGGGCGGAAGGATATCCCCTGGGATTTTCTATTGGTTTGATTACAGTTTCCGGTTCATTAGGACTCCTCTTTCCACCCAGTCTGCCCCTCATTCTGTACGGTGTTCGTGGAGGTACGGCGATGCAGTTAGGCATAAACCAAATATTCCGAGCTGCATTAATACCTGGTCTTATCCTCCTGGGATTAGTGAGTTTATGGGGAATCCGACAGAGCTATAGATCTAACGTGGTACGTAGTTCCTTTCACCTTGATAAGGCTATTCGCTCGCTCTGGGAAGCCAAATGGGAAGTCGTAATACCATTTCTTATTCTCATCTCAGTTCTTACAGGGTTTACACGGTTGGTAGAAGTAGCTGCGATGAGTGTGGTTTATTCTGTTATTGTGGAGGTTATTATTTATAAGGACTTGAAACTCGAGGATTTGTACAGGGTAATTACTAAATGTGCCAAGTTTGTTGGCGGGATCTTGATAATTATAGCTATGGCTAAAGCTCTGAACTTGGCTTTTGTAGATGTCTCCTTTTATGAAATTATGTTACGATGGATAGAAAGTAATATTCACAATAAATATCTTCTCTTGCTAGCACTGAATTTTTTCTTGCTGATTGTTGGTTGTCTGATGGATATCTTTTCTGCCATCATTATCATTGTTCCGCTTATCAGCCAATTGTTCCGATCATCGAGTTTCTCCATGTTTGGTGATTTTTATGAGGGTGGGATCGCTATGATACTCGGTCTGCAGGCCGTACATGTTGCCGTAATCTTTATAGCAAATCTTGAGTTGGGCTACATCACACCTCCAGTGGGTATGAATCTTTTTCTAGCAGCTTACCGTTTTGATAAACCTCTTTCTAAAATATATCGTGCCACGTTACCATATTTTCTTATACTGCTGGTAGGGGTGATGATAATTACTTATGTTCCGATTATCTTGCCTGGTATTATGCCTGGGATCCAGTCTTCTACAATGGATACGGATCGCGATGGCATGCCGGATTGGTGGGAGGAGGCTTATCTTCTCAATGTGGAAGAGAATGATGCCGATAAGGATGCGGACTTTGATGGTGTCACGAACCTGGAGGAATATTATCAGAGTACTCATCCACGAAGTGCTTCCCCATGAATGTACCTTGGTTAATTTGCCGTTTTTCGATGATTTCGTTGTAAATTGTAATCCTTGACATAAGAAACTCATGAGAATATATTCGTCGCACTATTCTGGCAACTGATGAACGGGAACACGAGACACTCCTCATCGTTAGACTTGAAAACAATCTTTACACAAATTAATCATCATTAAGTGAAAAACTTATTATACATCATAATTATTGCGGCTGGACTCTCTATGGGAGCCCTCTCGGCTATTAGTGAGGCGTCAGCGCTTTTTCTGCTGATTTCCCCTGGAGCCAGAGCAGGAGGAATGGGGGAGGCACAAGTAGCCGTGGCTAATGATGCCTACGCCAGTTATTGGAATCCTGCTGGACTGGCTTTTTTGAAGGAGAGTGAGATTGCCTTGATGCATGTGAACTGGCTTCAGAACTTGGTTCCAGACATGTATTATGAGTTCCTTGCTTTCCATCGACACGTCCCTTCACTGGGAACTCTGGGTGGGCATGTAATTTTTCTGAACCTGGGTGAACAGGAACGACGTGGTGAAAACAATGAAGATTTGGGAACATTCAATAGTTTCATGTATGCCTTAACGATGTCTTATGGCGCTTATATTTCACCTAATTCTTCCATCGGATTAAATGCTAAGGTTCTGCATCAAAATTTGACGGGTCAAGGCGCTGGAGCAGAACGAGGTGAAGGGGTTTCAACTGACTTTGCCTTTGACATCGCTTATTTTAAAAAGGGATTTCTGACACCCCAATTGGATATGGGGCTCACTATTACAAATATTGGTCCTAAAGTCTCTTTTATAGATGAAGCTCAAGCCGATCCCATGCCTACCAATCTTACCTTTGGGTTAAATTATCGATTAATTGATACTGAATTTAACAGACTGAATCTGGTAATAGATATAGATAAAATGCTTGTGGCTTCTTATCCTGAAATGGATTGGGATGGTGATGGACGAGTTGGTCTATTTAATGAAGATGGTAAATATGTGGGTGAAGCGGGAGAATACAATAAATCCGGAGATCGTGAAGCTGCTCATACTGATCCTATTTATATAGCCTTTTTCACTTCTTGGTTGGATGACTGGTATTTGGGGGGTGATATTGATTGGGATGAGAATACTATCATAGGTGGATATTACGAAACAGGTCTACGTAGCGGAGAACCTTTTGATGACTTTGGACTGGATGGAGAAGATGGAACTGAAGATGACAGTGAGGGCGATGGTGAATGGAAAGAGGGTGAGCCATTCGTAGATCAAAACGGTAATGGTACCTGGGACAAATTTGAGTGGGGAGATGAAGGGTACGGCAAGTACAACGTTGATGGAGAGCTGGAAGTTGGAACTGGAGAAAACAGGAGTTTTTCTGCTGAATTGGATGAGATGGTTTTCAACTTTGGATTTGAATATTGGTATTCGAAATATTTTGCTCTACGGGGTGGGTACTATTATGATAAACTGGGTAAAATAGCTAATCCTACATTTGGGATTGGGTTGAGGTTTGCGGGTTATGGTTTTGATGCGGGCTTCACACTTGGTCCCCCTGGACACCCCCTCACGAACACAGTAAGATTTTCATTAAACATGGAGTTTTAGGATAGTATTTTGGATGTCAGCTTTGCCGTCCTGTGGTCACTTGATTACAGGACTTTTTTATAGATGAGCCTTCCCCGAGTATTGTCAATTATTTGGGTCATGTCTGTACTTTCTTCAGGAAAATCGCTACCCTTAGGTGGAGATATTTCTGTATTAGTTATTCGAGTATCCTTTCTCCAGGATAGTGACGTCTCCACTACCGGTGATGGTTTGTTTCTCCTGGAACCCTATGCAGGTGAGTGTGGCTCCTACGTCCTTGATCCGCCACCCCACAATCGGACTTATTTTGAGGCCCATCTGCAAGCATTGGATAATTACTTTAGCTCGGTTTCCAGAGAACAACTGAGCATTAATCTGGACCAATCACTAGTGTTGCCATTTGAGGAATCTGCGAGTTATAGTCTTAATTCTTCCATGTCGTATTATAATCCCTATGGTGAAACTGAACTTCAGGAACAGCGTATTGTAGAATTGTTTCAAGATGCATTGGAGGAGGCTTATGCAAGGGAAGGGAGTATTGATTATGATGTTTATGATCTGATCACTATTGTGCATGCCGGTATTGGTCAGGATTTTGCTTTACCATTCCTCGATCCTACACCAGAAGACATATCCTCAGCTTATATCGATTCTGATATATTGATGGAGCAGTTGGGAGTAGGACAGATCGATTTTGAAAATGGGAGTTCGGTTGACAATGGTATCATTTTACCTGAGACACAGAATCATCTTTTATTTGAAGAGTCAGAGGAGATTTTTTTAGGATCTTCAGATCCCTGTGAGTACCAGTTTGCCCTTACCGGAACATGGGCGCTGATGACCGGCTTTGCAATCGGGTTACCACCGTTGTGGGATACTGAAACGGGTGAAAGTGGTGCGGGTGTTTTTTCCCTTATGGATCAGGGGTCTAATAACGGTCGCGGTGCTATTCCTGCTCCACCCGATGCCTGGAGTCGTATCTATGCCGGCTGGGAACACTCTACAACGGTTCGTCCAACTACTGATGTAAATCTGGCAGCTCGTTCCTTGGCGAATAATCAGATTGTGCGTGTGGATATTGGAGGCTCGGAATATTTTCTAATCGAAAATCGTAACAACTGGTTAAGACACCATGTAGATATTGATTCACTGCGTTTTAGAAACTGGGACGAGGATAACCTTTTTGTGAAATTACTATTCGATTCCATCGGTGCTGTAATTGATGAAGAGACAGGTGTGATTATTTCAGTACCAAATTACGATTATGGTTTACCTAATTCTGGATTGCTGATCTGGCACGTAGACGAGGAATTAATCACCACTGGCTTACAGGATTACACCGTAAACATTAATCGAGAACAACGAGGCATTGACTTGGAAGAAGCCGATGGCGCTCAAGATATTGGTTATCCTTCCCTCAATCCCTTTTTTGATCCCGGTTCTGGTATCTGGTCGGATATGTGGTACGCTGGTAATTCTCAATATTATTACGCCAATCCAGGTTTTCTCGGACAACCGATGTCTTTTGGTCCAGATACCTATCCTGATACGCGCAGCAATAGTGGTGCCGACAGTTACATTACTATTGATAATATCTCCAGTGCAGGTGATACCATGCGTTTTGCAATTGCAAATACTCTATTGGCAGATGGGTTTCCAGATACTTCACTGAACATAGATTTTTTCTTTGATTTCACCGGAGATGGAATACCGGAAATCATTGGAGGAGAAGATTCTTTGTGGTGGTCTTCAGGAGACTCATTATCCCAAACGATTTTCATTAGTTTAAATTCAAAAATTTTTGAGTTGATTGTGCTTGGTTATGAAACGGGTAGCCCTAAACTTGGCATCATTGAAAATAGGGGGGATTCCCTAAAGGTTTCTGTCTATTATTTTGACTTGAGTGAGGAATCATTTGTGTTTGATTGGAGTCAGAAAGTACACATCGATGAATTCGATCTTGTACGCGGATTAGCGGATTCAGATGCTATCGATTTTTCATCGGGATGTAGTGGGTTGTTGGTTACAGAAAGTGATGTATCTACATATATTATTTCTGATTGTATTCCTTATTCTCCTTCTTTGACAATCAATGGGATAGTAAGGGATACCGTTCAAGGAGTTACTGCCTCTATTTATGCAAGTATCGATACAAGTAAGCGATTAGTAATTAATGAAATTCCTGTTCAGTATGATGGTTCAGATTCTTTAATCTATTTATCATTGGTGGATTTAGATATTGATGGAAGGCTTGAAGTAATAGCTTCTACTCAAAAAGGAAGTGTGTTGGTCTACAATAGTAACTCCACATTGGAAGCTGGGTTTCCAGTAACTCTCAATGCTACTTCTCCAATTTTATCCTTGGATTTATTTGATGACTCACATCCTGAATTAGTGTTTCAGGTTGATTCCAGTGACATTGTTGTTTTGGATTGGCGGGGAAGAGAACAGTTTCGTCTTTCTAATCCCAATGGAAGCAAGTTGCGTATGTTGAGTCAGTACCAGGGAAAGAATTGCATTGCCACTGCATCATCAATCTGGCTTTTTGATGAAGTTACGGAATCACATGGAAATGAATGGGTGTCATTTCATGGTGATCCTTCAAATTCAAGATATGTAAATACCTGGATAGATTATCAGAGTCCAAATAAAAACAGACTGATAAATCCTCGACGTACCTATAATTACCCTAACCCTGCTACTGCAGGCACTACTACCATCCGCGTTTTCGTAGAATCAGCAGAAAAAGTGGAAGTTGAAATTTTTGATCTTGCTGGCTATTTTGTAGAAAGACTTAAATTCAACAACCTGATACAAGGAGAAGTCAATGAGGTAGTATGGAATGTGAGCGCAGTAGAGAGTGGCGTCTATTTTGCCAACGTTAAAGCTTCCAAAGGCAGCGATTGGGAAAGTAAGATTGTCAAGATCGCTGTTGTCCATTAAAGAATGTCTCACACTACTCGAGTTTACAGAGAAGTTACTCTACTTTATCTTCGCGCTTTAAGTGCTGCCCTGGTTTTAATTTTTCAACCAATTCTTTTATCTCAAGTTATCTACAACCATGCTGAGATAGAATGGCGTTCTTTTGAAACGGATCATTTCGTCATAAATTTCTATGATGCTACAGAAAGAACGGCTCGGGAGGGTGCTGCTGTGGCAGAGATTATTTATCCCCTGGTAACTGCATTATACAATTATGAACCCCCATCTAAAACACATTTAATCTTTCTAGATACAGATGATTTTTCTAACGGCGCTGCTTATTATTATGACAACAAAATTGAAATCTGGACTTCTCCTCTTGATTTTGATCTTCGTGGTAGCCATCGCTGGGTGCAAGATGTCGTTACCCACGAATTCACCCATATTGTCTCCTTGCAAAAGGCGATGAAGTTTGGTCAAAATATCCCCGGTGGATATATCCAATGGATAGGTTATGAAAAAGAGAAGAGAGAAGATGTTCTTTATGGTTATCCCAGTACATTGATTTCTTATCCTGTTCCTGGGACTCTCATTCCTCCGTGGTTGGCCGAGGGTACAGCTCAATATATGTTCTCAGGAGCTACGTATGATTTTTGGGATTCACATCGTGACATGATTCTTCGTGATCGTGTACTCCACGAGAATCTCCTCAGTTTTACAGAGATGAATACTTTCGGAAAAAGTGGAATCGGAAATGAGTCAACCTATAACGCAGGTTTTGCCCTGGTGAAGTTTATCGCAAAAAGGTATGGCGTGGACTCTCTGCGAGAGATTGTGATCGAGCTTTCTAATCCCCTGCAATACTCTATTGATCGGGCAATGAAGAGGGTTCTTGGTAAATCGGGAAAAGAAGTTTATCATGAGTTCAAGTTAAGCCTGGAGAAACACTATCAGGAGGAAATGAAAACGGTCTTAGTTGCGGAACATAAAGGGCGAATAATAGAAGGGGATGGGACAACTAATCTCCACCCGGTCTGGTCACCCAATGGACAAAAATTTGCATTCCTCTCCAACAAGAAAAATGATTTCTTCAGTCAGACAGATCTCTTCATCTACGATTTTAAGACTAAATCCTCGATACAAATCGCTGAGGGTGTTTTTTCAGCTCCTGCCTGGAGCAGGGATGGCTCGGTAATATATTATACTAAGAAGTCGAAACCGGATCGTTATGGTTCCAAGTGGTATGATCTCTATCGGTATTCTTTTATAGATAAAAAAGAAGAGAGATTAACCAAGGGAGCACGAGCTTTCTCTCCAATCGTGATGAACGATTCTTTAATAGCCTATCTTGCTGTGAAGGATGGTACACATAATGTATTCAGGGTTAATCTCAATTCGCTTAAATCTGAGAAGATTACAGATTTTGATAATGGTCGACAGCTTTTTGGATTAGCTTTTGATCCTAAACAGAACTGGCTAATCTTTGATTATGTAGAAAATCATTTCCGGAATACAGCATCCCTCAACCTTTCTGATACTCTATTCACCGATCTTATCGCCACGGCTGAATGGGATGAAAGGGATGTAACCCCACTTACCGATGGTGGTTTTATTTACGCCAGTGATAAAAGTGGAGTTTTCAATCTGTACATGGTAGAAGGGGGTTCTGGTCAGCAGGGATATATTACTAATGTGACAGGTGGAGCTTTCATGCCTGATGTGGGTCCCAATGGACAGATACTATTTTCTCTCTACGAAGATGGTGGTTATAAGATAGCTATTTTAGATTCTATCGAATTGATTCCTGAGGAAATGGTGGGTTACAGTGCTACTCATTTTGCTATGTTTACCGAATTACCGTCACCCGTCACTGATCAAATCCAGATCGAAGCTGAAACGGCTAAAGATAATTTCGGCCCTATGTTTATCCTACCCAAACTAATGAGGGATTACGGTACCTGGAAACCGGGATTCTATTTCTATTCCAGTGAGATATTAAATCGGTTAGATATTTTTGGCGGAGCATCTATTAATTCTTTACGTGATGTTGATTTGTTCCTCATTTTCGAGTTTCGACGGTTTTATCCCACACTTTTTACGGAAATATATTACCTGACCAGAAATGTCTTTGAGAATGAGCAATGGCGGGATACTTATGATTTAAACTACGATATTAACTTTAGGCTTTTTCAATGGGATGCAGGTTTCAGATTTCCAATTCAAGGGTCTCACGAATTGAAACTTTATGGTTCATTTCAGCAGTTTCACGAAGGGATAAAGGAGCGAGTAGAAGGACAATTAGGTAAACTAGGTTTTGATTATTATGTGGGCAAACATCTGGGAATTGCCTGGCAATCTGATATTCACCAACCGAGTGTCGATTATGGAATTAATCCTGGGAATGGTATACAGGGAAATCTTGAAGCTCGTTACGAACAGAACGATTTTATTGACGGTTTTCAAATCAACGAGGATTATTCAACTCTCGAGACAAAATTCATATTTTATGATTTCTGGAGAGTATCAGGAGATATATCCGCTCATGTAACTCTACCATGGACTTCACACTGGACGTCTACAGCGGAAATTCAATTTGGTTGGATGTCATCCACGAGGGTGGATTCCTTCTTCAATTTTTTCGCAGGAGGGTTACCTGGATTACGTGGATATCCTTTCTACTCCATTGAGGGGAACCGGGAAGTAATCGGGGCGTTATCTCTCCGAATACCGATTTTTAGGGAGCAACATGTACCTATAGGACCATTCATTTTTCAGAACCTTTTGGTTGGTGCAATTGTCCAGACCGGCGACGCTTGGGAAGGTAAAAGTGATAAATTCGACCTGAAGCGATCTGTTGGAGTGCAACTTCGTCTTGGAGGGTTTTCTTTTTATAACTATCCAACAGGAATTGGTGTGGAATTACACAAAGGATTGGATAAATTTTCTGCTGGCGGAAATGATTACGGTAAAGAAGTAAGAGCTTATTTTACTCTTCTTTTTGGATTCTGAGATGCGCAACATTCTGATAACATACCTGATAACGTTGACGACTCTTTCGGCTGGTGTCAATAGATTTGTTTATCGCCCCGAGTTCCACAACTCACTATTGAAGACACAGATTGAGAAGACCGAGATTAAGAAAGATTCCACTACTCAGGAAAAATATCCAGCAAAGGGATTACTCTATTCTCTTGTTTTGCCGGGTGCAGGTCAATGGTATGCTGGAGCGAAATGGAAATCGCTTCTGTTTGTAAGTGTGGAAGTAACTACTGTCATAATCTGGTCGAAAATGAAACAGAAGGGAATGGATGTTAAATCTGATTTTGAATCTCTCGCTGATAATGATTGGTTACTTAATCAGTGGTGGGAGAAAATGAATATTCTTCCTCCTGAGCTGGGGATTTCTGCAATGGGTTCTCATGAGATTCAGATTCTTCTGACTGATGGGTCCATTATTGGCTCTAACGAAGATACAAATGGTGATTCCATTCCTGACTGGACACTCTACGAAGTAGATAATGTTATCAGAGATCGAGATTTTTATGAAAATATTGGGAAGTACAATCAGTTTGTTGGTGGCTGGTCTGATATTGATTCATTTTGGGTGGAAGGTAAATCGGTAGGAGATTCTACTGAATGGTTGGTTATGACCAAGAATAGAGACAAATATCTAGACCTACGTCAGGATCACAACCGTTTTCTTCAGTTGGCTAGTTATGCAATTAGTACAGTAATGTTTAATCACATTATTAGTGCTATTGATGCAGTATGGGAGACTCGACGTCGGTCTCAACCCACTGGAAAGGTTGAAACCAGTATTTATCCTTCTTTTTCTACAAACTCAAAATATGGGATCGGTGGTATCTCTCTATCGCTTCAGTGGTAGCTGAATTAGACTATCTAAGATTCTTTATATGTACAAACAACAAATAATCCTTTTTGGAATTCTTAGTATCCTCTTCATACAAGCTTGCTCTCCTCCTGATAGTAAGAAAGAAGCTAGTAATTTGAGGAAACCGTTTGAAGAGGGATTACTACAATTCGAGAAAGGAAAATATTATCGTGCTCAGGAAGAGTTCGAGTTTGTTTTAAGACGGGGAGCTTATACTGAGTTTGCTGATTCTGCGCAGTTTTACCTAGCTGAATCTTATTTCTTCAATAAAGAGTACGTTCAGGCGATTACAGAATATGATAACCTCGTCCGGTACAAAACTTATAGTCCTTTCGTAGAACTTAGCCGTTTTCGCATCTGCCAAGCTTATGAAAAGAAATCTCCTAAGTATTATCTTGATCAAGATTATACTGTCAATGCAATTGAGCGGTATCAGGAATTCATCGAGGACTTTCCGGAATCTGAACATGTGGAGGAAGCTAATGAAGCCATTAAAAAACTAAGGAATAAGCAGGCCAGGAAAGAGTATGAATCTGGTATCTTATATATAAAACTAGAAGAATATAAAGCCGCTTTGACTTACTTTGACGATGTAGTAGTAACTTACTTTGATACTGATTACACGGATAAAGCAAGAGTAAAGGTAATTGAGATGTACATTAGACTTGGTATGATTGATACAGCTCAAGACTTTTTAATGGATCACCACGATCGTTTTAAATCCGGGAATTTACTGGTTGAAGCAGAAAAGTTAATCGAATCTGCAACTGTTGAAGGAAAGGTTGAACCATGAAAATTTGTATCTTTGGAGGAACATTTGACCCCCCCCATATTGGCCATCTCATTATTGCTGAAATGGTAAAAGAGTCTGAAGATTTCGATAAAATGATTTTTATTCCTGCGGGCATTCCTCCTCACAAAGCTGAGACAGATGTCTCTACAATCGAAGACCGGTTGGCAATGCTTAGGTTGGCATTAGAAGGAAATAAAAATTTTGAGTTATCTAACGTGGAAATCAAACGAGGTGGAATCTCTTATGCTATCGATACTATCAGGGAACTAAAACAGAGGTATAATCTCAAGTCCAGGGAAATCTACTTCTTAATTGGGAGCGATTCCTTGAAGGAGTTCCATACTTGGCACGAACCTGAAAAAATTCTGGAAGAATCACAAGTTTTGGTAGCTGCCCGTCCGGGGTTTAGACCTAGCTGGATCTCCCCAGAAATACTTTCCCATATTCACTTTGCTAATGTTCCTCAAATTGAGATTTCTTCCTCATTACTTCGTCAGCGGATAATTGCTGGACTGACGGTCCGGTATGCTGTTCCCTACCCAGTAGAAGCTTATATCCTTGAGAAAGGACTTTATCGCCGGTGAGTCTGCTAGAAATCGGCGGTTATCTCGTCGGTGGGGGAATTTTACTATTTTTTGGTGGTGAATCTGTCGTCCGAGGGGGTAGCCGGCTGGCTCGTCTCTGGCAAATTTCACCATTGGTAATTGGTTTAACCATTGTTGCTTTTGGAACATCCCTTCCAGAACTTTTAGTAAGTTTATTAGCAGCTCTCAGAGGTAAGGAAGGTATCGCTGTTGGTAATGTGATAGGTTCCAATATTGCCAATATCGGGTTAATACTGGGTTTAAGTGCCTCAGTTTTTATCATTGCTATTTCAGCTAAGCGCATCAAAAAAGACCTCAATTTTTTACTGGCTGTCTCAATCCTTTTTTCCATTATGATATTGGATGGAATAATTCAAAGATGGGAGGGAATAGCTCTATTTGGTGGTATTATTTTTTATACCAGTTTCTGTATTTTATCTGGTCGTGGAGAAAAGCAGATTGTTGGTGATCATGGTACGATATGGGGTAATCTCATTATCGTTAGTTTTGGTATAGGTGCTTTAACGGGAGGGGCTCATTTATTCGTGGAAGGTGCCACGGGTTTAGCTGAAAGAGTGGCAGGTAAAAACATAGAATTAACCATAGGCCTAACGGTTGCTGCATACGGTACATCTTTACCAGAATTGGCGACTTCTCTGGTAGCTGCTTATAAGAAAGAAAGTGAAATATCACTAGGTAATATTATTGGTTCCAATGTATTCAACATTCTAGCAGTTATAGGTTTAGTTTCAGCAATTTCACCTATGAGAGTCAATCCTGGTTTAATAAAACTAGAGCTTCCCATCATGATATTATACGTGTTATTGATTTATCCCTTAATCCGTAAAGTGACTATACCCAGGCTATATGCATTCCTGATGTTTGGGGGTTACGTGGCTTTCATTGTATTCATTGTCATAAGATCAATAAGTGGTTGAAGGCAATCATTTCATGATCAAATTCACAGATGCCACTTACGCTTTTAAAGGTGGTGCCGGAGTATCTAACGCCTCTTTCTCGGTATCCAAAGGTGATTTCATCTGTATATTAGGACCAACCGGAGCGGGAAAAACCACCCTGCTCAAGATGATCTATATGGACGCTATTCCACAGGAAGGGACTGTCGAAGTTGCAGGGTACAATTCGGATAGGATCAAATCGAAGCAGGTAGCATTGTTACGCCGTAAGGTAGGGATGGTGTTTCAGGATTTTGAGTTGCTAGGTGATAGAAGTGTTTTTGAAAATGTGGCTTTACCTCTACATGTAGTTGGTATGAGTCGAGAAGAGGTACATGCTAAAGTAGATAGAGTTTTAAATGAACTGGGTCTGGCAACGAAAAGTCATCTTTTTCCATATCAGATTTCAGGTGGAGAGCAACAGATTGTTTCTCTGGCGAGAGCCATAGTGAAGGACCCCTTGGTGGTGCTAGCTGATGAACCGACCGGTAATCTTGATCCTGTAGCTTCATTTCAGATTTTGAAATTATTGGAAAAAATAAATGAAGCTGGTACAGCTGTACTCATGGCTACTCACAATTATAATCTTGTTAAAGATAGGGATTACAGATTTATTGAGATAGTTCAGGGGCAAGTAAGAGTGTCAGATGGATAAATTTATATACTTGTTATCTGAAGGATTTAGAAGTCTCTGGAGGGCGAAACTTTCGGCCTTTTCCTCCATTACCGCCATAGGTGTAACATTGAGTTTTATCGGATTCGGGGCTATGGTAACTTCTGATCTGGCTCGTTTGGCAAATAAATCTCGAGCTGATTATTCCTTGGAAGTATTTTTTACGCCTTTAACTACAGATACCGAAGCTCAAAAGATAATTAAACAGATAGTTACTGTTAAAGGTGTTCGTGAGGCTATTTTAGTCACTAAGCAGGATGCAGCTGAGATTTTTCAAAAGGAATTTGGCGAGAATATCTACGAACTGTTAGACGATAATCCTTTACCAACAAGTTGTACTGTTAAACTAGAAGAGAGTGGTACAGAACCGTTGGAAATAGAACCTATCGTGACTGCCATAGAAACAATGGAAAGAGTAGAAAAAGTTAGGTATCCAGCCAGAATAATCACAATCATTGAAAACTATTATCAAGGAATTCTATCAGTAGTTACCCTTATTTCACTGGCGATATTAATGGGTACTACGGTACTGGTATCCAACACCATAAGATTAACAATTTATTCACGAAAAGATTTGATTAGAATTCTAAAACTTGTAGGTGCCACTAATCGTTTTATTAGAATGCCATTTGTAGTGGAGGGAATTATTGAAGGATTGGCTGGTGGAGTGTTAGCCTCTATATTGACTTATGTCTTTTTTAGAGCCACGAATTCATTTCTTGAACTGTTTACTCAACATCAGATTTTCTGGAATTGGCGTGTTATTATTCTATTAATTATGGTTGTAGTATTATTCTCTATTTTGGGTAGTCGAAAAGCTGTTCAAAAATTACTTACTTGATTCGATAGTCTTGGAGTTTCTATAAATGGGTACAATAGTCAGGTATAGGTCTTGTTTTTGCAGGGGTCTGGTCGTAATTTTTAATGATATTCTCGAGAAGGATTATGGTTGGAATAGCCAAGCCAGACAGACAAGTTGATAGAGAACGCAGCATTCTGAAAATTGCAATTGAAGATTTTATTCGAACTGCTGCGCCGGTAGCATCCGTCCGTCTTAAGGAATCCTACGACCTTCATATCAGTCCAGCATCAATACGCAACACTTTACATCATTTGGAGATGGTAGGGTATCTTGAACATATCTATACGTCATCAGGTCGCATACCGACCGATTCTGGATATAGGCTTTATGTGAATGAATTAATGGGAGAACCCCTGGTATTCTCCAAAGAGGTATCTGGTATCATGAATGAACTGGCAGAAGTATCAAACTCTGTTGAGGATATTCTGCAGATTTCAGCTGAAGCATTAGCTGAATTAAGTAAGCTTTTTGGTTTTGTTGTCTGGTCGTCAACTGGAGAATCTATTTTAACTGATTTGGAATTACTAAAGCTCAACAGTGGGAAATTTCTCTTAATATTAGGATTTGAGTATTCCGGTGTTGAGTCTATAGTGCTTGATGTTTCCACCGAAGTAAAAGAATCTCACTTGGAATTGGTCAGGGCAATTCTACGGGATAGGTTGTTAGGTTTGAAAGAAGGAGAACTTCAAAAGTCTGTTCCAGAACGTTTGAAGGATAGTGAAGTATCCAATAGTTTAATTATCAAAAACATGATTGCCAATGCCCATGCATATTTTAAGGTGAATGATAAGACCTTTTTGTGTACTTCCTCAAAGGAGCGGCTGTTGGCAAATCCAGAGTTTAGTAACTCAGAAGAGATGCAGGCCATCGTTGCTGCTCTGGATGATGAACAAGTAATTACCAAGTCAATCGAAGATTTGGGAGATTCTTCAGTAGCTATTGGTAAAGAAAATCTGGTGGCTACCTTGCGGAGATGTTCGGTCGTAGTGTCTCATTTTGGCGGTGAAAATTTTACAGGACATCTGGGAATTCTTGGTCCTACACGATTGGATTATCGAAAGGCTCAAGGTTTGGTAAATTCATTATCAAGTATCCTCCCTACAGTTTTTGATGTCAGCTGATTCCAAGACCACAAAACCTAAAAAAGGGAAGCCCAAGAAATCTCCTCCCAGCAAGACTGCTAAGGGAGAATCTAAACGACTTAAGGAACTCACTTCGGAATTAGCAGAGCTAAAACTAGCTTATAATGCCTTGGAAGATCGTCATTTACGATTAAGAGCTGAATTTGAAAACTATCGCAAGTTAAAGGAGAGAGAATTCGGTCGTATATTGCAATATGAAGGTAAGGATGCCATTATAGCAATATTACCAGTAGTGGATGATCTCGAACGAATCGTTAATGCTGATAATAGTAAAAATGTATCCATTGATTCCGTAGTTGAGGGAGTCACTCTCATTTTAGACAACCTCTCACGTAGACTAAGTAAGTTAGGGGTGGAATCCTTCAGTTCAGTTGGGGAGAAATTTGATCCCGATTTGCATGATGCTTTAATGGTTAAAGAGTCAAATGAGCAAGAAGAAGATATCGTAATTGAAGAGTTTGAAAAAGGATACCGGATGAAGGACAAAGTAATACGGCATGCCAAGGTGGTTGTAAGCAAATGAGTCAGGACTATTACGATATCTTGGGAGTGAGTAAAGATGCGTCTGAAAGTGATATAAAACGAGCCTATCGGAAGATGGCTATGAAATATCATCCAGACCGGAATCCGGGTGATAGTAATGCTGAAACAAAATTTAAAGAAGCCGCTGAAGCGTATTCAGTCTTAAGTGATCCACATAAACGACAACAGTATGATCAATTTGGTCGTGCTGGAATTGAAAATCAGGGTGGTTTTGGTGGGTTCGGTTTTTCTATGGATGACATTTTTAGTCAATTTGGACACATTTTCGGAGGACGGAATCCCTTTGAAGATATTTTCGGAGGGGGAACTACAAGAGAGTCTCGAACGCGTCGGGGACGTGATCTTAGGATTTCTATTCCACTTGATCTGGAAGAGATTGCTACAGGGGTTACAAAGACGCTGAACGTTAAGCGAATGGAGACATGTGGTGATTGTAAAGGTTCCGGTGCTAAGACAGGAACATTACCCTCACGGTGTCCAACCTGTGGAGGCAGTGGTCAAGTTCGTCAAATGTCCCGATCCTTTTTGGGACAATTTGTAAATGTAACCCAATGCCCAAATTGTCAGGGATCAGGGGAGGTTATTGATAATCCGTGTTATACTTGTGCTGGGGATGGAAGAATAAAAAAGAAAGTGGAAATCAAAGTAAAGATCCCAGCTGGGGTAGCTACAGGGAATTATATGACATTACGTGGTGAGGGGAATAAAGGATCCCGGGGAGCTGACGCGGGCGACATGATCGTATTCTTTGAGGAGAATGATCACCCATTCTTTGACCGCATCGATTCCGATATCATGACTGAGCTGGAAGTATCCTTTGCCCACGCTGCTTTGGGTGAATCTGTGGAAGTTCCCACGCTTTCAGGAAAGGCTAAACTTACGATCCCTGCAGGGATTCAATCTGGACAGATATTAAGGATGAGAGGTAAAGGGCTTCCCCAGGTAAGGGGGAGTCGCAGAGGTGACCAATTAGTAAAAATTCAAGTAGCAACACCAATTTCTCTCAGTAAAGAGGAAAAAAGACTGTATAGGGAATTGGCATCCTTAAATGGTCAGAGCAAAACAAAGGTAAGAAAGATGCGTCGCCGATGACTCATCAGGAGAAAATGATCGTACGTTTTCTTCTGGGTGCATTGTTACTCGGTGTTCTAGTTGGTTATGTACGGAGGACATGGTTCTCGGAGAATAAATTCGATACAAAAGCGATTGAAAATCTTAATGCGGGAATTGCCTCGGTTGTGGAAAACAGGGAACAAACTGAAGTCACACCTGTCACTGGACCTATTAATCTGAATACAGCTACCAAAACCGAATTGATGACACTGCCCGGGATTGGCCCAAAGATGGCTGAGCGAATTATTTTATATCGGCAGGATCAGGGAGATTTTTTATCAGTTGAAGATTTGAAAAAAGTAAAGGGAATTGGAAACAAATTGTTGGCTCGATTACAAGACAAAGTTACCATTTGAGGATAGAAAGATAACATGGCAGATATACTGGAGCGAGATGTAGTGTTGACTGGTCAGGAAGAAAAGAAGTATCGCTGGTGGTTGGTTCGTGATCTACTGGAAATGGGAATAGTATTGGCAATAATTGCTTTTATTGCTGTAATCTATATTCCTCAATCCATCTGGAATGAGGAATCAGATGTTGAAGAATTTAATCGGAATAAAATGCTGGCTATCAATAAGATATTAGACTTTTACAAAGATTTCACAGGTGAGACAACCGATGATGCACTTTGGGCGATTCAAGTCGTTAATGCTGTCCGTGATTCGGTAGTGGCGGATTCTCTTTTTAGTAATAGCCCCCGAAAACTTGTCTTGGATGGACGGGAAATTGAAGTTACAGTTCCAAAATCTTTTATCTGGATGCTACCAGATCGACGCTTGGGAGAAAATCCACTTTCTCAACATGTGAGGTATATTACTCGATATGATACAGCCCTTGGGAATCTGGGAGTACGAAAAGATACTATCGTAGATGAAGTTTATAGTGTTGTAGTTGAAAATCGTTCCGAAGATCCCGATAATCCGGACACATGGTTTTTAGACACTTCTTTCATTAGATCTGATCGACTCAATATGTACTTGGCTTCTTTGGATACCTTCCTCACTAAATATGTAGGGATCGCCGAAACAAGTAAATCAGAACATGTTGAGGTGATTCACTTTTATGATCGTTTCCGACCAGATGAATCTATTCTCAAATTTCCTATTGGAGAGGAACGTTATATTATCCGGGTAGATTCAGATAACGTAGTTATCAAAGTTCCTGATAAGGATTATTCGGAACGAAGGTTTTTCCTTTTTACATTCGATCCTGATGTAGATGGTGATAGTATTACCAATGGAAATGCCAGCTGGATTCGATGATAAATGATTGCCCTATCCATCAAGGAAGATCAACTTTTATATGCACTTTTTTCTGGAGCGGGTAAGAGAATTGAATTGACTAACATAGGGATTTTGCCTTTTATTTCCCAAGATGTCTCTGCTGTAATAGCATCATTGGCAGAAGAAATCCCTGTGGAAGGGGAAGATATTTTTCTTACCCTTGATAAAAATTTCATACAATGTAGTCTTGTTGTCATTGAAACTGCTCTAGAGCAATCGGAGATAAAACATTTCCTCAATTGGCAGATGGAACAGAAGTATGGTACCCTCTGGCCAGAGATGAAAGCTTTTTACCAGGAGGTTCGTGAAGACGGAGATGCTTTAACCGTTGCCTCTTGTATTGTTAGAGAAAGAACCCTAAACGCCATTAAATCGGCTGTAAAGAAATTAAATAGTTTTCCAGTATGGTTGGAACCTGACAGTTTTGCGCTTAGTCGAGTATTGAGTGAACTGGATGATGGACACTATGCTAGTGTGGCTCTTTTCGAACCTTATGGCAATTTATTCCGGGCTATTTTTCATGATAAAGGTCAATTAGCAGCAATCGCTGAATTTGGTATTTCAGAAGAGACTCTTCAGCTGGAAGCAGTAACTGGTGATAGTGTCTTTGTCTCCAATTTCATTGATGAGTTTGATCAATTTATTTTAGGTGAGAAACAAGATCTTGACGTCCATATGTTTGTTACCGGTGCACTTCCAACCTGGGCATCCAAGATTATACCAGAACCGGCTCAGGTGGCCATTACTCATGTTAGACCTTTTGAAGACAAGGATAATGCCGGCAATTTTGCTGGAGATGGATCGTTCTCATCTATTCTGGGATTACTTCAGTTGAGCATGAATCATGCCTGATATTAATCTTTTCAGAAAACCAGGATTTCAGAGTAAATCAAACATAAGTATTCCAGATGATCATCCAGAACAAATAGTTCCTGATAGTAAACAAAAACAACCCCCGAATTCTCAAAAGAAACCTAAGAAAAAGGCAAAATCCACACTTGCATGGGAATCAATTGTGGCATTTTTACTGGCTGTGGGGATTGGAGTTATTATTGTATGGTATTTGCAGTACAGGTCAGATGTAAAATCTATAATTAACGAATTTACTATTGAAGAATACCAAAGCCTCAATGGCAATTTACCATAACATGTCTACATCAATTCTAGCTGGTAGCTTAAAAGGTAGACGTTTAAAAACAAGTGATAGTTTAAATATCCGCCCTACCTCTTCCCGTGTCAGAGCCAGTATCTTTAACATTATTGGTGATCTATCGGGTAAAAAGTTTTTAGACCTCTATTCAGGTGCTGGAACTCTTGGGTTTGAAGCTCTGAGTAGGGGGGCTCTAGTAGTAGTTTTCGTAGATAATTCAGTTGAGGCAATCAAGGTAATGCAATTAAATGCACAACTGTTTCCTGGAAAAGTTTATGAAATAGTAAAGCAGGACGTCATGGATTACCTCTCTCAGTGTGAAAAATTTGATATTATTGTAGCAGATCCTCCTTATCATTTTATTGATCTAAATAACCTTTTTCAACTGGCTGATAAGCGACTGAATCAAGGTGGCACACTGATAATAGAATCGACAAAGCGGAACAAATGGAAGCCAGAAGGAGCTCGTATCAAAACCTATGGTGAAACACAATTGAGTATCTTTAGAAAGTAATCCATGCGTACGGCAGTTTATCCTGGTACATTTGATCCCATTACTTATGGACATCTTGATATAATTATTCGGGCACTCAGTCTATTTGATAAATTGATTGTCACCATTGCTGAAAATAGTACAAAAAAACCTTTATTTGATTTGGAAGAGAGAATAAAGCTTATTGAAGAAGCCACTCAGGATCTACAGAATATCGAGGTTGATCACACCTCCGGGCTTATTGTTGATTATGCCCAAAAAAGGGAAGCTGTTGCTCTGGTGCGAGGTTTAAGGTTTGTAAGCGATTTTGAATTCGAGTTCCAGATGGCATGGATGAATAGACATCTCGATGACAATATTACTACTATTTTCCTTATGCCTCATCGTCGGTATGCTCACTTGAATTCTACAGTCATCCGAGAAGTTGTAAAATTAGGTGGAAATATAGATGTGTTTGTACCTCCAGGTGTATCAAGAGAGTTAAAAAGAAAATTTGATCTTAATGGTTAAGATCACATTAATTCTCTCAATTTTTAGTTAATTTAAAGTAAATTTCTTAGCTGATTTAATGATGATTTGGAGTAAAACAGGGAGTTATTGACATGCCCACATACGAATACAGTTGCAATGAGTGTGGATACCAGTTTGAATATTTCCAGAAAATGACTGACGAACCTATTACAAATTGTCCCCAGTGTTCTGGTTCTGTAACTCGTCTTATAGGCGGTGGGGCCGGCCTTATTTTTAAGGGATCGGGATTTTACATTACTGATTACAAAAAGAAAAATATTTCGAAGAAAAGTTCAGATAATGATTCAATTCCAGAAAAGAAAAAGAACATGAAATCTAAATCAGTCACTAAAGCAGATAAAAGCGAGCAGCACTAAAATAAAATTCATCCCAAGTACAAAGAGCTATTTTAATAAATGATGTTTATGGAGTGGAGGTTTTAAGACAATGAATACGGCAGCTATTGAACAAGCAAAAGAACATTTAAGTCAAGTATTAGAAGCTCAACTTGATCGCATCGCCAGGATGAAAGCTGGCGAAGAGAAAACTGACTATTCTAAATTAGCGACTATTGTAGTCGGTATTATTGGGGGTGATGGCATTGGACCCTTTATTGCGGAAGAAGCTCAAAGAGTCCTAGAAGCATTAATGAAAAATGAATTAGATCAGGGAAGAGTGGAATTTCGTGCAGTTGAAGGGCTCACAATTGAGAAACGTGCTGAAGTCAGAAAAGCAATTCCGGATGATGTTCTTGAAGATATAAAACAGTGTCATGTCACTCTCAAAGGTCCTACAACTACCCCAAGGAAAGGTGATCCTTGGCCTAATATTGAGAGCGCTAATGTAGCCATGCGTAAAGAACTCGATCTTTTTGCTAACATCCGGCCTGTACGTGTGCCATCGGAAGGCATTGACTGGATGTTTTTCCGTGAAAATACTGAGGGTGCGTATGCCTTAGGAAGTGAAGGGATAGAAGTAACTGATGATATAGCAATCGATTTCACCGTTGCCACAACCCAAGGAACAGAGCGGCTTATCCGCTTGGCATTTGAATACGCCAGTAAGAATAATATTAACAAACTTACTCTGGTGACGAAAGCAAACGTGGTGAAAACAACCGATGGTAAATTTCTTAAGATCGGCTACGAGATTGCCAAGGAATACCCGGAAGTAGAAGTGGACGATTGGTACATTGATATTATGACTGCAAAACTTGTAGACCCTAAACGTCGGACGCAGTTCAGAGTCATGGCTTTGCCAAACCTCTATGGTGATATTCTTACCGATGAGGCAGCTGAATTTCAAGGAGGTGTGGGAACTGCTGGAGCAGGTAATATTGGATGGAAGTATGCCATGTTTGAAGCGATTCACGGTTCTGCACCGCGGATGGTAAATGAAGGACGTGCCCAGTATGCGGACCCGAGTAGTATGATTCGAGCAGGTGCGATGTTGATGCGTCATGTTGGATTCTCTGATCGAGCTGACAGGTTAGAGATGGCCCTTGATATCTGTGGTAATTTTGAGAAAAAACTTATCATGACTGGTCGAAAAACTGGAGCCACTGGAAGAGATTACTGTGATTATATATTGGAGAATGTTGCTGATCCTCAACTTCTGGAAAAATGGGAGTCTTTCCAATAGAGTCAGTAGACAATTAGTTGTATTGCTACCTTTTAACAACTAATTGTCAAAAGCCATCGAATCACTGACACCTATTTATATCAGTGTATATGAGAAAGTAATCAATCTTGTCTTAGGCTACTTGATCTTCTAACAATAAATTCGTCCTTTACTTAGAGGACTGCAATATATGTTTGTCGATTATGTCAAGATAAAGATAGTAGCAGGTAAAGGTGGGAACGGTTGTGTAAGTTTCCGTCGTGAAAAGTATGTTCCCAAAGGAGGTCCTGATGGTGGAAATGGGGGTAGGGGTGGTCATGTGATTTTCAAGGTTGATCCTCAGCTTCATACCCTCCAGGATATTAAATACCACAAGCAGTACCGGGCAGAGAACGGTCGGGACGGTTCCGGTGGCCGTAAGACAGGTCGCGATGGGAGAGACGTTCTCATCCCTGTACCACCGGGGACGACCTTTCGCTTACATGGTGAGAAAAAGGTAATAGCGGATTTAGTAGAAGTCGGTGTGGAGTTCATCGCCGCCCGGGGTGGGAAGGGGGGAAGAGGTAACGCTGAGTTTGCCACTTCTACACATCAGACTCCCACACATGCTGAACCTGGACGTCCTGGAGAAAAATATACTTACGAAATTGAATTGAAAGTCTTGGCGGATGTGGGACTCGTTGGTCTTCCTAATGCGGGAAAGTCAACACTTTTATCTAAAATCTCCTCAGCCCGTCCTAAAATCGCTGATTATCCGTTTACGACACTCCAGCCTCATCTCGGAATTGTTAAGTACGGTAACTTTCAGTCCTTTGTGATGGCAGACATTCCGGGACTTATCGAAGGCGCCAGTGATGGGAAAGGATTAGGCATTCAATTCCTAAAGCATATCGAGCGGACTTCAGTGGTGGCACTACTTATTGACTGTTCTGATGTTAACATAGAATCCTCCTTGAAGGTATTGCTGACTGAGATGAAGAAATACAGTAAAAAGATGACGTCTAAGCCAAGGTTAGTAGTACTGACTAAGATGGATATTTATCCGGGGGATCAAACGACGGTTCCCACTGAATTAGGAGGGGAGAAAGTGATTCCTATTTCCAGCGTGACCGGATCAGGATTGGATTTTTTAATAGCTGAACTGATAAGGATGATAAGTGAAAGACAGTAGTTTGATAAAACTTATCCAGTTAACGGAAATTAACGGATTGGGTCCTACTAGAATTCGATCCTTGGTTCAAACGTTGGGGTCTCCGGAAGCCGTTTTTTCTGCATCAGCATCTGATCTAACTCAAGTCGAGGGAATAAACTTTTCTCTTGCGGGAGCAATAAGGGAATACTCTCCGACCAGGTTTGCGGATGATCAGCTTGCGAAGGCAGAGGAAACAGGGGTGTACATCGTTACTTTTTGGGATGAGCAATTTCCTAGATTACTCAAGAGGATATATGACCCACCGGTGCTTCTTTTCGTAAAAGGAAAGTTAAAGGAAGAAGATGCTGATACAGTAGCCATAGTAGGGACTCGTACTCCCACTGCATATGGCAAGCAGATAGCTGACGAGCTCTCCAGGGATTTGGCTGCGGCAGGGATGACTATTGTAAGTGGTTTTGCTAAGGGAATTGACATTATTGCTCACTTAGCCGCTTTAGAAACTGATGGACGAACACTTGCAGTACTAGGAAATGGTTTGGACGTAGTATATCCAGCCGAGAATAGACGCTACCTTCCATTTTTTAAGGGAGGGGGAGTGTTTGTTAGTGAATTCCCTTTGGGAACAAAACCAGATGCACCCAATTTCCCTCAACGAAACCGTATCATTAGTGGTCTTTGTCATGGGGTAATTGTAGTTGAAGCAGGTATTAGAAGTGGGGCTGTGCTGACTGCCTTGGATGCAGTGGATCAGAATCGAGACGTATTTGCCGTACCTGGTCGTCTTACTGATCCCAAAAGTTCTGGATGTCTTAGATTAATTCGAAATGGTGCAATTCCTGTGGAGAATTCTGAACAAATATTGACTATTCTCAACCCACATCTGAAAATTCCCCGGTCACCTGTTCAGCAGGAAATACGTCTTGATTTAGAAGGGGATGAAGCAATTGTATACGAAATTCTTTCTCATGAACCGAAGCATATTGATGATATTTCAGTAGAAAGTGGTTTGGATTCTTCCCTACTATTGACTTCTCTATTGAGTCTTGAATTGAAAGGGGCAGTCCTCCAGCTTGCTGGGAAAATGTTCGTTCTAAGGCATTAGATTTGAGTAGGAATTTGGTGGTGTTATATTTTTTAATCGTTAACTATGATTTTTCTGCCATTCATTTGTCTATAACATTTTTCTTTCTATTTCCTAATCCCTTAGTATAGAAACTTTAATAGGGGTAAATTTCTTGACTAACGGAGGATCAAATATGACTGCTTCCAATAATAGAAAAATTTATCCTGATCTGGCACCTTTGAACGGTGAGAAAGTAAAGTATCCTGGGATACCTACAACTGCTGATGGAGCTGGTAGTATTGTCTGGGTAGAAACACACATATCTCAGGGAGCCGGTGCTTATCCAATCACTTCTTCTACGACTATGGGTAGTGGTTACCAGGTAGCTGTAGCAAAGGGATTACCCAACCTTTGGGGTGAGCAACTGGTTTTCATCGAACCAGAATCGGAGCACAGCTCAGCATCTGTTTGTGAGGGCTTTGCCTTAACCGGTGGAAGAGTGACAAACTTTACATCTGGTCAGGGTCTGGTCTTAATGAAGGAAGTTCTTTACACTATTTCCGGGAAGCGACTTCCGGTTGTATTTCATATTGGTGCCAGGGCCCTTACATCGCAGTCTCTGAATGTACACGCTGGTCATGATGATGTGATGGCTGTTGCGGATTGTGGCTGGGGAATGCTTTTTGGCAGAAATGCTCAGGAATCTGGAGATCTTGCTCTGATCGCCCGTCGGACAGCAGAAGACTCACATACTCCCTTCTTCAATGTTATTGACGGTTTCCTTACCACACACACGATCCAGAATGTTGTGCTCTGTGAAAAAGAACTAATGATGGACTTTATTGGTAATCCTTATGAAAAACTGGTGAATCTCATGGACCCCCTTCATCCTGTTATGAGTGGTGTAGTACAAAACCAGGATAGTTACATGAAGGGAAAGATTGCTCAGCGTACTTATTATGATGAGGTGCAGTCTATTCTGGAAAGTGCAATGGAAGAGTTTTACAATTTAACCGGTCGATGCTATGGAATGATTGAATCCTACCGGATGGAAGATGCTGAATATGCTATAGTCGGAATGGGGTCTATGACCGAGACAGCGGAAACAGCTGTGGATCTGGTGCGAGAGAAAGAAGGTATTAAAGTTGGAGTAGTACATATTACCAGTTTTCGACCTTTTCCTGCCAATCATATTGTAGCTGCATTAAAGTCGTTAAAGACGGTCACTGTTGTAGAACGGATGGATAATCCCATGGCAGAATCAAATCCCCTGACTATGGAAATCAAGGCTGCTTTCGCAACCGCACTCGGTCAAGGAGAAATCTCCTCCATTCCAAAAGTATTTTCCGGTTCTGCCGGTCTTGGGAGTCGGGATCTGCGACCAGCAGATTTCATTGCTGTTATTCATAATATGATTGAAGGAGGCGAGGATAAGAAATACTTCTGTCTTGGTATCGATCATGATCTGGCTCTTAAACGAGAGGGTGATCCTGATGTCCGACCACTCGGATCTTTTTCCATGCGGGGTCATTCAGTTGGAGGATATGGTTCTGTAACAACTAATAAAATCATTGCTACGATCATTGAAGATCTCTTCAAATTGCATGTCCAGGCCTATCCCAAGTATGGTTCTGAGAAAAAAGGGTTACCTACAACCTACTATTTGACCATATCTCCCGAAAAAGTACGAACCCACTGCGAGCTGCACCATGTAGAGTTTGTCCCCATGAATGATGTGAATGCTTTTAATCTGGGTAATCCTCTAACAGGTTTGAATCCCGGTGGAATTATTTTTATTCAGACCAGCAAAACCGATCCAGAAGAAACCTGTAAGTACATTCCTCGTTGGGCTCGTGAATTTATTATTAAAAACGGAATCCGCACCTTTGCTTTGGATACAGTGAAAATAGCTAAGGAGGTCTCATCCCGACCTGATCTAGAACAAAGAATGCAGGGGATTGTACTTTTAGGTATTTTCTTGAAAGTTACCCCTTTTAGAGAGCAAAGCGGTATTTCTGATGATGAACTTATGAAAGGAGTGGAACGATCTATCAGAAAGTATTTTGGTAAAAGAGGTGAACAGGTTGTTCAGGATAATTTACTTGCTGTGCGACGGGGGTATAACGAGGTGTTTGAAATCCCTCTGGAGTTTATGGAAACCGCTGCTCCCAAAGTCATAGCGTAACTGGAGATATCAGAAGTGACAAATAACGGACATACTTTTAAAAAAACGGCTTTAGACGTTTTGGATGTCGCCGATTTTAACGACCGTATTGTAGGTGCTTATAATGACAGTAGTGCTGAAGAAGGGTTGCCTGCTGATGATTCTACTGCTCGAAGCCTTATTGCTGCAGGTACTGGAGTATATCGTGACTTCAGCTACATTGCACCTGAAATTCCAGAGTTCATCGCTGAGAATTGTGTTGGCTGTATGGAATGTGTAGTCGAATGTCCCGACACTGCTATTCTGGGGAAAGCAATTCCAGAATCAAAACTCCAAGCAGAACTGGTTAAGGCTAATGGAGAGGGTACGATGTTGGCTGTTCATTGGGCTGAGACAAATAAATACTATAAAGGATCAGAGAAGCGGGGTTTGGAACCCGCCAAGTTCGGAATCTTCATCGATCCAACTAAATGTAAAGGGTGTGGTGAATGTGTAGAAGCTTGTGGAGATCATAAAGCACTCAAAATGATAACCAAGGAAGAAGATACTATTCCACAATATCAGAAAGCCTTTGATTTTTATCATCAAGTAGGGCCAACACCTTCAGAATACATCCAGGAGAAGATTTTAGCTGATATGATGTTGGCTGATGATTCGTTACTTTATGTGGGCGGTGCTGGAAGTTGTATGGGTTGTGGCGAAGCTACCACACTCAGGATGATGCTGGCCGCAACAGGTTTTGTTCATGGCCGGGAAAATATTGGAATTGTTGCTTCCACCGGTTGTAATACTGTTTATGGCTCTACATACCCGTATAATCCCTATCTGGTACCGTGGGTGAATTCTCTATTTGAGAATAGTCCAGCTGTTGCAATGGGTGTTCGTGCCCGGTGGAATGCTCTGGGTTGGGATAACAAAAAATTGTGGTGCATTGGAGGTGACGGTGCTATGCTTGACATCGGTTTTCAATCCCTTTCCAGAATGTTAATGTCTGGGTTGGATATCAACGTGATGATTCTAGATACTCAAGTTTATTCTAATACGGGTGGACAAACTTCCACAGGATCTTACATGGGTCAGGAAGCCAAAATGTCTGCTCATGGCAAAGCCCTTAGAGGGAAAACGGAAAGGCGTAAAGAGTTAGGTCAAATCGCAATGATGCATCCTGATATTTTCGTGGCTCAGACTACAGCAGCTCATATTAACCATTTTTATCGGGCAATCATTGCTGCAAATGAATATCCTGGTCCTGCAGTAATAAATGTTTACACTACCTGCCAACCTGAACATGGGGTGGCTGATGATATGGCTATGAATCAGGCTAAACTCGCAACGGATACCAGAACATTTCCAATTTTCATCTATGATCCTCGCCGGGGAGATACTATTGCCAGCAGGTTGAGCCTGCAGGGAAATCCGGCTCAGAAAGAGGATTGGTATAAAAATCCAAAAACAGGTGAAGTTATAGATTTCATCGCTTTCGCAAGATCGGAGGGACGTTTCGCAAAGCAGTTTGATACCGATGGAAATCCCTCTGAGGCATTGTTGCTGGCGAGAGAAGATCGGTTACAGAACTGGCACTTTCTTCAGGAATTAGCTGGGATTCGGTGAAACGACCAGAAATAATCATGAACCGCTGGGGTGAAATACATAATCTTATACAAGATGCTAAACGGATTCTGTTAAGTACTCACGTTAATCCTGATGGAGATGGTTTGGGGTCTGAAGCAGCTCTTTATTACTGGTTCCAAAAACAGGGTAAGGATTGCCGAATTTTGAATCCGTCAGGACTCTCAGAAGAGTACCAGCAGGTTTTTGATTTTACAAAATTCGAAGAGTACGACCAGGCAGCACATAGAGATTGGTTAAGTGAGGTGGATTTAGCCATGATATTTGATATTGGTGAATTCAACCGATTGCAGGAATTAGGACAGGATCTTAAGGATTTGGGAATTACTACAGTCAGTATTGATCACCATCCTCACCGGAATCCCAATGGTTTTATGTATACCGTTCATGATCTTTCTGCCAGTGCTACTGGATACCTCATTTACGAGTATATGAGATACGCTAGTGAACAGGCCGGAGAAGAGCTGATTCTTGACCATCGAGAGGCGGAAGGATTGTACGTGGCGTTAATGACGGATACGGGTTCTTTCCGATATAGTAATACGACTCCAGAAGCTCATGAAATGGCCAGGGATCTCATCCGTCAGGGCGTAGAGCCTTATGTACTCTATGCAGCGTTGTACGAATCAAGTCCCATTGAACGAATGAAGCTTCTCGGTGCTGCTTTAGAAACCATTACCCTTGCTGCGGGTGGAGCTCTGGCATGGTTTAAAGTTACTCAGGATATGATGTGGCGAATCGGTGCGAAGTCTGAGCATATCGATGGATTTACTGACATGGTAAGATCTGTTAAAGGTGCTGAAGTAGCCCTCATGTTTCACGAGCAAGGAAAAGAGCGTTGTCGAATTAATTTTCGTTCCAAAGGTAAGATTAAGATTAATGCTTTAGCCCGTAAATTAGGTGGTGGTGGTCATGAATTTGCTGCCGGTGCTACACTCCATATGTCTCTTGATAAAGCTTTAAAACAGATTGTACCTTTAGTGGAAGCTGAAATTAAAGCTCAACTGACTTAATTATTATGAAAATAGTGATAGCTAAAGATGCTGGCTACTGTTTTGGTGTACGGGATGCTGTTAACCTTGCCTACGAGAGTACCGCTAAGCACGGTGATGTATATATGTTAGGTACTATCGTCCACAATGAACGAGTAATACAAGACCTTAACGATGCTGGTACAAAGGTGGTAAAGAATCTCTCCGACGTTCCTAAAAATTCGCCCATTCTGTTCAGGGCTCATGGTACTT
This sequence comes from Fidelibacterota bacterium, assembly GCA_046861645.1. Lineage (GTDB taxonomy): Bacteria > Fidelibacterota > Marinisomatia > Marinisomatales > UBA2128 > UBA2128. The sequence continues at coordinate 33,047 of JBHHUM010000003.1, forward strand.
CTACAGAAGTCTGGGAACATGCAAAACAAAAGGAAATGAATATCATCGATGCTACCTGTCCCTTGGTAAGGGAAATCCATGATGAAGTAAGGAAACTGGCAGCAGAAGATCGCCCCGTCATTATTATTGGTGATCATGGACATGATGAAGTGGTAGGTATTGCCAGTCAGGTAGAAGAGGCTACTATTATCGCTACTCCCGAGGAAGCGGAGAGTCTAAGGAAAATGAAAACAGCGGGTGTTGTAAGTCAATCGACACAAACAATAGAAAATGTTCAGGCAATTATCAATATCCTTATGACAAAAATCTTCGATCTGAGATTTGTAAATACACTTTGTTTCCCGACGAAAAGGAATCAGGCACAGAGCCAGGAACTGGCCAGAAAGTGTGACGTAATGATAATTATTGGTTCATTTACCAGTGCTAATTCGAAAAGACTAACGAAGCTGGCAGGTGAGATCAATTCTTGTACTCATCAAGTGAATTCTGCTGAGGAAGTGCAGGATCACTGGTTCGATGGTGTCGAGATAGTGGGTATTTCTGCAGGGGCATCCACACCAGATTATCTTATCGAAGAGGTTCGTGAAAAAATCGAATTGTTCTCAGAAAGACTTCAGGAGGTTTAGTGCTATGGAAAAAGGATCATTTGATGTTAAGGTAGGCTTGGCAGAGATGTTAAAAGGTGGTGTCATTATGGATGTTACCACTTCTGAACAAGCTGTAATTGCAGAAGATGCTGGAGCAGCAGCGGTTATGGCTCTGGAAAGAATTCCGGCTGATATACGTGAACATGGAGGCATTGCCCGTATGTCTCAGCCAGCCATGATTAAGGAAATCCAGGAGAGGGTTTCCATCCCAGTAATGGCAAAATGTCGAATTGGTCATTTTGCTGAAGCTCAGATTTTAGAAGCCATCGGAGTTGATTTTATTGACGAGAGTGAGGTGTTAACACCTGCTGATGAAACCAACCACATAAATAAGCAAGCTTTTAAGGTACCTTTTGTTTGCGGTTGTCGTGATCTGGGTGAAGCCCTTCGCCGAGTAGGAGAAGGAGCTGCCATGATTCGCACTAAAGGAGAAGCTGGTAGTGGTAATATTGTTGAAGCAGTGCGGCATATGAGAATGGTCCAAAACCAGATCAAGGAGTTAACAGTTCTCGGTAGTGAAGAATTAATGGCCAAGGCAAAAGAACTGGGTGCTCCTTTTGCCCTTGTAAAGCAAGTATCTAAATTGGGAAAGCTGCCTGTACCCAATTTCGCTGCTGGTGGAATTGCTACACCTGCTGATGCTTCCCTGATGATGCAACTGGGAGCGGAGAGTGTATTCGTGGGATCGGGAATCTTCAAGTCTGAAGATCCACCAGCTCGTGCTAAGGCGATTGTTTCAGCCGTAACCTATTTTGATGACCCCGAGAAATTGGCTGAAGTCTCCTATGGACTCAAGGAAGCTATGAAGGGATTGGACATGTCCGAAATTCCAGAAGAACAACGTATGCAGGAACGCGGCTGGTAGTGACAGTTGTAGGTATACTTAGCCTGCAGGGTGCATTTGCTCGTCATCGGGAAATGTTAAGTACTATTGGAGTCTATGTACAAAACGTACGTTATACCGATGATTTGGATAAGTGTCAGGGATTGATCATCCCCGGAGGTGAATCCACAACCATATCTAAGTTGATGGACGAAAGTGGACTAAGATCGGCAGTTCTTGACTTTGCCAGAAAGAAGTCTATTTTGGGTACCTGCGCTGGAATGATTCTCTTAGCCCAGGATACAAATGATGAAAAGGTTAATCCTCTTGGACTTATTGATATGAAGGTTTCCCGCAATGCTTATGGTCGTCAGGTGGATTCTTTTATAACTTCCCTTGAATTGAGTCTAAATGGCTCTTCAGAAACGACGAAAGGAGTATTTATCAGGGCGCCACGCGTCACTTCTTACGGGAAAGAAGTAGAGATTTTAGCCAGTATTGAAGAGGAACCGGTTCTGGTGAAACAGGGGTTACATATAGCATGCTCATTTCACCCGGAATTATCAGGAAATAGTAATATACACCACTATTTTATAAAATTAATAGAAGGAGATTCCTCCAGTTGAATATGGAAAAATTAAAAACTATTCACTCACCTGCTGATCTTCGCGGTCTTTCTCTAGAAGAACTTAAAGAGATTTGTAGTGAGCTGCGCTCCTACATTATGGAAGTTGTTGAAGAAAAGGGGGGACATTTTGCTTCCCCATTGGGGGTGGTTGAACTCACCGTAGCTTTGCATAAGGTATTTGACACTCCTGAAGATAAGTTGATTTGGGATGTAGGTCATCAGGCATACGCCCATAAGATTATTACCGGGAGAAGAGAATCCTTTCCCACTTTGCGACAGGATGGAGGCATTAGTGGGTATCTTCGGAGGGAAGAAAGTGAATATGACGTGTTTGGCGCTGGCCATGCCAGCACTTCTATCTCCGCAGGTGTGGGGATTGCCGAAGCTAGAAAACTTAAAGGTAGTTCGGAGCGGATAGTTGCTATCATTGGTGACGGTGCCATGACTGGTGGGTTGGCTTATGAAGGATTAAATAATGCAACTCAGATCAAGGGACAATTCCTCATCGTGCTCAATGATAATCAAATGTCCATATCACCTACTGTTGGCGCCCTATCACATTATCTGACAAAAGTGGTGACTAAACCTTTATACAATCGTGTTCGGGACGAAATCTGGAGAATAACAGGTAAATTACCTAAGATTTCTGGAGCGGTAAGGCGTTTTCTTCATACCCTGCAAGAAGGATTAAAGAGCTTTCTTGTTCCCGGGATTATTTTTGAGGAGTTGGGAATACGTTATTTCGGTCCCATCGATGGTCAAAATATGGACGAGCTAATAGTTACTTTGGAAAACCTCAAGGATTTTCCTCATCCTGTGGTTTTACATGTTTTGACGAAAAAAGGGGCTGGGCATAAGGAAGCAGAACTGGATTCTTTAAAATGGTATAGCATGAGTGGGAAACCATCGGATAATGGTCAAGAATTTCCTGCAGCTCCAGACTATAGTAAGGTAGCAGGTAAAATTGCCTGTGAAATGGCTGAGCGGGATGAAAAAGTCTGTGCCGTAGTGGCTGCTATGCGTGAAGGCACCGGACTGACAGAATTCCACGATCGATTTCCAGAACGTTTTTTTGATGCCGGTATTGCTGAGGGACATGCAGTTACTTTTGCAGCAGGACTTTCTATCTCAGGAATGAAACCACTGGTAGCAATTTATTCCACTTTTCTCCAACGAAGTTATGATATGATTATTCATGATGTAGCCCTGCAAAATCTTCCGGTCATCTTTGCCCTGGATCGGGCCGGAGTTGTTGGACCTGATGGTCCTACTCACCACGGTGTATTTGATCTTGCTTACTTACGAATGATTCCGGGGTTAACGGTGGCAGCTCCTAAAAATGGAAATGAACTACGCCATCTCCTTATGACTGCCCTGGAAAAATCTGAGGGTCCTTTTGCTGTTCGTTATCCCAAAGCTTCGAGTGTTGAATTTGATGAGAATGGCTCACCTGAAATCTTGGAAATTGGAAGTTGGGAAATTGTCCAACCGGGTAGTGGTATGACAATATTAGCAGTAGGCAGCATGGTTAGCGAAGCGGAAAAAGCTCTAACTCTCTTGGACGGTAAATATCTCCCTCAAATAGTGAACGCCCGTTTTATTAAACCGTTGGATGAAAAGCTCTTAAGACAACTAATGAATGATTTTGAGGCAATCCTGACGATTGAAGAGGGAGTCTTATCTGGTGGTTTTGGTTCGGCAGTATTGACTTGGTTAAATGAACATGGTTATGAAGGTCATTTTCAAAGATTAGGCATTCCAGATGAATTTGTACAACATGGTAGTAGAGAATCTCTACTCTATCAAATTCAGCTTACTGCCGAGGGTATAGCCGATCGAATTCGAGGAATATTTATCGATACCAGGGTCGGTGTAACCATCTAACAATCTAATGAACTCTGCTCTCCTGGCGTTGCTTGGACTAACTGTGTTTTTTTTAGGCTACCGCTTTTACTCCCATTGGATTGCAAAACATATTTATGATCTTTCTGATAATATTGTGACCCCAGCTCACGAGTTTCGGGATGGGATTGATTATCTTCCTACCAAAAAACATATCCTCTTCGGTCATCACTATGTGTCGATCGCTGGGGCTGCACCAATAGTCGGTCCCTGTGTCGCTGCTTACTGGGGGTGGTTGCCGGCCTTGCTGTGGGTTGTTCTTGGGACGGTCTTCATGGGTGCTGTCCATGATTTTGGCGCTCTGGTGATTAGTCTTAAAGAAAAAGGCAGATCTATTGCTGATATTACCAGTAAAGTCATCAATAACCGTACTCGAATTATGTTTCTTACATTTGTCTTGATGCTTACCTGGCTGGTGTTGGCTGTTTTCGCCATGGTTATTGCAGGATTATTTGTCTCTGTTCCCGAATCAGTCCTTCCCATCAATATTGAAATAATTCTTGCACTTGGAATGGGTTGGTTACTTTATAAAAAAGGTGTCCGTAGCTTAATACCTTCATTGGTTGCTTTGGGGATGCTGTATCTCTTTGTGTGGATAGGTTCTTCCAATCCGATTAGTCTGAACTTGTCTTCGGAAGCAGCCACTTCAACTTGGGTAGTGTTACTATTTGCCTATTCTGCAGTAGTCTCCCTGCTTCCTGTTTGGACGTTACTTCAACCACGAGATTATATTAACAGTCATCAACTCTTTGTTGGACTGGGATTGCTGTTTCTGGGTATTTTTATTGCTCAACCACTCCTTGACGCTCCCGCCATTCGCAGTGGTGTAGAGGGAGGTGCTCCCCCCTTATTTCCTCTTATATTCGTTACCATAGCTTGTGGAGCAATCAGTGGTTTTCATGGACTAGTGGCATCAGGTACAACCTCTAAACAAGTAGACAAATTAGCTCATGCCCGTATGATCGGATATGGGGGAATGCTTGGTGAAGGAACCCTGGCGATAGCTTCAACTTTGGCTGCGGTAGCTGGTATAGCTTTGGTAGCAAATTGTACCCTTCCTTCTATAGGTAGTGTAGACAATCTTTCTTGGGCTATATATTATGATTCCTGGCAACACGCCAGTAGCAATAAAGCTACCGCTTTTGTCTTGGGTGGAGGTGCACTTATTGAATCACTGGGTATTCAGGCACAGGTGGCTAAAACATTGATGGCAGTACTGGTCATATCATTTGCCGCGACGACCCTGGATACAGCTACTCGGATTCAACGCTTTGTTATTGCCGAATTAGGAAAGGCTATCAATTTCAATCAGCTTACAAATCGGTATATAGCTACTATCGCAGCAGTCCTTCCAGCAGTTGTTCTAACTATGTGGAATATTCCTCTTGGGGGGGAAGTTAAACAGGTCGGATGGGTGTTATGGCCTATATTTGGGGCCAGCAATCAAATGCTGGCCGCTTTGACTCTAATGGTGATGACTCTTTATTTTTGGCAACGGAAAAAACCTATTTTACCGCTCTTAATCCCGATGATTTTTATTATGTGTGTTACTCTCATTACTTTGGTGTTAAAAACTGGGGAGTTCTTCAACGAAAATAGCTTGTTACTGAGTATCAATCTAATTTTAATGGGATTAATATTATGGATGATATTTGAAGGCGTCATGACAATTAAGCGTTTAAGATCGATGGATGTGAATTCAGGGGGTAAACTTGAGTTCGACTAAGAAAAACCCTGATATGTTTCATAAGAAGAAAAAGCTTTGGCAAGAAGAAGTTGAAAGTTCCTCCAATCGTGATTATAACTTTGATACTGTAAGCGGAAATGAGGTTCTTCCTCTATATTATCCATCTGAGGGAGATGAAGAATATCTGGAAAAGCTTGGTTTTCCAGGGCAGTATCCTTACACCCGAGGAATCCATGCTAATATGTATCGTGGAAAATTATGGACCATGAGACAGTTTTCTGGATTTGGAACTCCTAAGCAAACCAACAGACGATATCATTATCTTTTAAAACAAGGTCAGACAGGGCTCTCAGTAGCCTATGATATGCCCACACTTATGGGTTATGATACTGATAGTGAACTGGCCCGTGGTGAAGTGGGAAAATGTGGAGTTAATGTTCAGAGCCTGCGTGATATGGAGAATCTGTTCGAGGGTATTGATCTTGGATCGGTCAGTGTTTCCCAGACGATTAATGGGCCTGCTATCATTTTACTGGCCTTTTATGTAGCAGCTGCGGAAAAACAGGGAGTGAAAAGGCAAAATCTTCGTGGAACACTTCAGAATGATATACTAAAGGAATTCATTGCCCAGAAGGAATGGATTTATCCCCCCCAGGCGTCAATGAGGATCATTACTGACATCATTGAATTTTGTACTCAGGAAATGCCCAAGTTTAATACTATTTCTATTAGTGGTTACCACATTCGCGAAGCAGGATCTACTGCAGCGCAGGAGTTGGCCTTTACGCTTATGGATGGGTTTTGTTATGTAGAGCATGCTAAGGATCGAGGAATTAATGTGGACAAATTTGCTCCTCGATTATCGTTTTTTTTCAATTCTCATCTGGACTTTTTTGAAGAGGTAGCAAAATTCCGGGCTGCTCGTCGTATTTGGGCACGTTATATGAAAGAAAAATACGGTGCTAAATCGGAGAGGGCGTGGAAATTGAGATTCCATACCCAAACTGCGGGTGCTTCTCTAACAGCACAGCAACCGGAAATCAATATAGCAAGAACGGCTTTTCAAGCTCTGGCAGCAGTATTGGGTGGTACTCAATCTTTACATACTAATTCCATGGATGAAACACTCGCCCTACCTACCGAAAAGGCTGCTGAAATTGCTCTTCGGACACAGCAGCTTATAGCCTACGAAACTGGAGTAGCAAATGTTGCGGATCCATTAGGAGGATCGTGGTACATAGAATCACTAACAGATAGAATTGAGGAGGAAGCTGAGGATTATTTCCAGAAAGTGGAAGCAATGGGTGGAGTCATTGCGGCTATCGAGGATGGCTATTTTCAGAGAGAAATTGCCCGATCAGCCTTTGAATATGAAAAGAAAATAAATGAAAAAAGCCGTATTGTCGTTGGTGTAAATGATTTTATCAAAGAAGATGAAGATATAGAAATTCCCATTCTAGAGATTGGCAGGGAAGTTGAGGAAAATCAAAACACGGCTTTAAACAAACTTCGTGAAGAGAGAGATTCACAGGCTGTATCATCTGCTCTCGAGGCAGTAGCTAAGGTTGCTGCTAAGGAACAAAACCTTGTACCACCCATAATAAAAGCGTCAATTTCTGGGGCAACTTTAGGTGAAATTGTCAATGCCATGAAAAATGTTTTTGGAGAATGGAAAGAAACACCCGCATTTTAATGCGTTGTACCAAGGAGGTTAATAATGAAGATCAATAAGTTTGCTATCGTAATTGGAGCAGTTGCTATGGTGGTAGTGGTTTGGACCCTTACGGGCTTTTCTGAATACGAATTACCTTATGTGACCATTAAGGAACTTCAGGAAGATAGTTTTCATCAACCTGACAAAAGGGTGAAGATGGGTGGAAATATCGTCGATGGGAGTCGGTTAGAAACTGCAGGGGGATGGCGCTTTGAATTGGCTCAAGATAATCATTCAATACCTGTTCTCTATTCACAGCAGACTGTACCAGATATGTTTCATAATGAACATGTGGAGGTGATTGTTGAGGGAGTTTACGAGAGGGGTGAATTTCATGCTGATAATCTACTGACTAAATGTGCTTCACGGTATGAAGGAGAAATTAAAGAAGAGATCTAACGGTACTACTAATGGATAGTTATAGGGAGGATAGCGTAACAGTCTGAGGAGTACCTCATCTCTTACCAACTATCGATTACAAATTATCAGTTACTACTTCCAATAATAGGATTATCAATTCATGGCTATTTACGGCGCTACACTGTTAAATCTGGCATTAGGACTCGCTGCACTGACTCAAATTGTTTTATTTATACATGTTAAAGGGAAGGATATCCGACTCTTTTATGTTGGACAGAGAATGGCATTGGGTACTTCACTTTTGGTGACACTAGCGACCGCCACACTTACTGCTCTCTTGGTGAGAGGTGCATTTGAGATTGATTACGTAGCGCATTACACCAGTAAGGGGACACCTCTACTATATAAATTTGCTGCTGTTTGGGCGGGGCAATCAGGATCTCTTCTATTCTGGTTATTTGTTCTCTCTATCTATTCTGCTGTTGTCATTCTCCAAAATCAACAAAAACGCTCAGAACTTATGCCCCATGTCTTAGGTGTCTTGACAGGTGTTCAACTATTTTTTCTTTTCATGGTAAATTTTTCTACCAATCCCTTTTCACCCGTGAATGCTGACTTCATTCCCTCCGATGGCTTAGGATTGAATCCACTTCTACAGAATGTTACCATGGCCATTCACCCTCCCACACTTTACCTTGGTTATGTAGGTTTTACAGTACCTTTTGCATTTGCTATAGCGGCTCTGGTAGTTAAGAAAGTGGATTCAGTCTGGGTGCGTAGTATTCGTCGCTGGACACTTTTCGCATGGTTATGGCAAAGCGCCGGTATCATACTAGGCGGGTGGTGGGCTTACAATGAATTAGGTTGGGGAGGTTACTGGGCCTGGGATCCAGTTGAAAATGCCTCCTTTATGCCCTGGTTAACAGGCACGGCATTTGTCCACAGCATTATTATTCAGGAAAAAAAGGACATGCTTAAAACGTGGAATATGATTCTGATTATTGTCACGTTTGTATTATGCATTTTTGGTACTTATATCACCCGAAGTGGTGCTGTTTCCTCTGTCCATGCCTTTACTGCAGATAAATTTGGTCAAATGTTTCTTGCCTTCGTATTAATTGTGATAGGTATCAGTGCTCATCTTGTTATCAGTCGGTGGAAGGTACTGAAGTCTGCTAAAAGGATGGAGTCATTATTATCACGGGAGAGTGGATTTCTTTTTAACAACGTGGTTTTTGTTAGCTTATGTTTTGCAATTCTGTGGGGTACCCTTTTTCCACTCATTTCTTTCAACCTGATGGGTAGGGAAATTAGTGTCAGCATCCCCTTTTATAATCAAATTGCTGTTCCGGTTGGATTGATCCTGTTGACGTTAGCTGGAGTGGGACCTCTTTTGGCCTGGCGAAGAACATCCAGGGAAAGTCTGATAAGGAATTTTTCTATTCCAGTGGTATTAGGTTTGATTGTCATTGTATTTGCTTACATTAATGGAATCCATTCGATTTATCCTCTTATGACGATAGGTTTAAGTTTCTTTGTTTTAGGTACTATCTTTCTGGAATTTTATCGTGGTATTCGTAGTCGAACCCGAAGATTTCGGGAAAGTCCCTTTATAGCTCTGGTGACAATGATTTCAAGGAATCGATCCCGGTATGGAGGGTACATCGTACACTTTGGAATTGTACTGATGTTTATTGGTTTTGTTGGCAAAGCATTTGATTCTGATGTTGAAGCTACCCTTACTCGTGGCGAAAAAGTGGAACTTGCAGGTTATGTTTTTACCCTACAAAATGTTGTAGAAAGAGAACGCTCTAATCACTCTGCTTTGGCTGCTACACTGACCGTGGAAAAAGATAATAAAATCTTGGGTACCCTTCATCCAGAATATAGGATTTACTTTCCAGGTACAAACCGGGAACAACAACATAGTGAACTCGATTTGAATACGGGTATTTTAGCTGATATTTATACGGTCTTTTCTGGTGCAGATCACAACCGTGGTTTGTATGCTATTAAAATAATGATTAATCCATTGGTGTGGTGGGTATGGATGGGGGGATATTTTTTAGTAGCAGGAACTCTCATTGCAATCTGGCCAAGAAAGAAAAAGGAATAACATGTTTGCTGAAATCATGATTATAGTGACCTTCGTAGTACTTGTAATATTTATTATTCAACCGCTATTTTCTTCACAAGTTGTTGATATTGTTGACGAAATAGATAGTGAAAAACAAACTCTTCTTCTCCGGAAGGAAAGCTTTTATAGACAGATAAAAGAGGCGGAGATGGAGCATGACATGGGTAACTTATCTCTTGAAGATTATAAGAGAACCAGGCAACAGTTAAAGGAAGAGGTCTCCCAGATTATTGATGCAATAGAGCGACAAGGAAAGAAATAGTACCTTAGTTAGCTCTGCTATACACTTACTTCATGCTTGATATTAGAAATCTTAGCAAATCTTTTTACATGAAACCTGTTTTGAGGAAAGTGTCCCTTAAAGTAGAAGAGGGTGAAACTATTGGTATTGTAGGGCCTAACGGAGCTGGAAAAACTACTTTTTTGAGAATTTTAGCGCGAATCTCAGCATCGGATTCGGGAGAAGCTTTCCTTTATGGACAATCGTTATTCAAGGGATCGCCTCAATCCAGAGCTTATGTACTTTTCATTAGCCATCAACCCAATCTATATCCGGTTTTGACTGGGGAGGAAAACCTAAAACTTACAACCCAATTATATGGTCAGTCCAAATCACGGGATGAAATTGCTTCAGCCTTAGCAATGGTAGGACTGAGTCTACATCGGTGGGATCCAATCAGGAACTACTCTCGGGGAATGTTGCAGAGATTGGGCTTGGCCAAGGCTTTATTGGTTCCTTGGAAATTACTTTTATTGGACGAACCAACAACAGGATTGGATGAAGAAGGTAGCCTACTTCTCGAGGAATTTCTCTTTCAATGGCAGGAAGATAATCGTAGTATGATAATTGTTTCCCATGATAATCAGTGGCTCAAGAAATTCTGTTCCATGATCTATCAGCTAAATGATGGAATTCTGAAAATTTATCAAACTGCTTAGGTTAAGTTGTGTTTTTAGCATTGTTAAAGAAGGATCTCTTAATTGAACTCAGGACTAAAGAAATAGTTATTTCCATGATTGCTTTTGGAGTATCAGTTATCCTTTTATACTCCTTTTCTTTTAATGAATCTCCCCAGACATTTTCTATTTTTGCAGCAGGACTTTTATGGATGGTTTTTCTATTTATCTCCGTTCTAGGTTTACACCGCTCTTTTTCTCTCGAAAAGGAGTTTGATGCCATTGGCCTTGTTTTATCAGCTCCCGTGGACAGATCATTAATTTTCCTTAGTAAGTGGATTAGCGGGTTTCTCTTTCTTTTGATAGCTCAAATCATCATTGTTCCCCTTTTCTGGTTATTCCTTGATCTGGATATACCTACTCAGGTTGGTTATTGGCTAGCCAGCTTTGTATTTACTGATTTGGGGATTGCTTCCATCGGAAGTCTGATAGCAGGGATCACTTTACGAGCCCGAATGAGTGAAGTATTATTGCCTATTCTACTTTTTCCCTTGGTTTCGCCCTTATTAATTGCGACGGTGAAGTCCACCAATGCACTTATGGAAGGGTTGCCCTTTAGTGAATGGAAGATTTGGGGAGCTGTTATTGTCACTTTTGTCATTGCCTTTTCAGTAGCTGGTGTCTTAATCTTTGACTACGTTAGCGAGGAATAGTGAAGTCATTTAATTCACAGCGTACCCCCCAAATTATGGCAATGGTGATACTTCTTATGTTCGGCGTGGGTCTTAAATTAGTCATTGATTATTCTCTCACTGTTGATAAGGAGGCTGGTTTTTTATGGGCACAGAAAATATTTTATTACCATGTACCATCGGCATGGACTGCCTTTTTAGCTTACTTTATAGTGATGGTAGCGGGTATTCAGTTTCTTCGTACAGGTAACAGGAAGTGGGATCAAATCGGCGTCTCTGCCGCAGAGATTGGAACACTTTTCTGCTTATTGGTGTTGATTACCGGACCTATCTGGGCTCAAGCCGCATGGGGTAAACCTTGGACATGGGAACCGCGCCTGCTTACTACCTTAATCCTTTTTCTGTTATACGTAGGCTATTTTATGTTACGTCAGTTTGGTGGTTACTATGAAAGAGTGGCACGTAATTCAGCAGTTCTGGGAATTATTGCCTTTCTTGATGTACCTATTGTCTATTTCTCTCTGTATCTTTGGAGCGCAGATGCCCAAGCTCATCCTCAATTAGCAATGAGCCAGCAGTCAGATTTGGTATTAAATGTTTTCTTTTTCAATTTGGCAACTTTTACCCTATTATTCTCTTATTTGTTATGGTACCGTGTACATATTTTGAAACTCAAGCAAAAGCAAATGGAGATGATACATGGACTATAAGCACCTGGGCTACTTTATTACGGTCTGTACAGTTGTTTTTGGAGCCATAATCTTATGGTGGTTGAAAATGTTCTTTACGGAGCGGAAAATACTTAAACGAATTGCTATGTTGACAGAAGAACACCCTTTGTCGGAGGAACAGAAGTGAGTAAACATATTGTCCATGTAGTAGGTACTGGGACGATTGGTGAACCTCTTATTGGTCTTTTAAGTGATTACAGTAAAGAGTTGGGTATTGATGAAGTTACTTTTCATAAGAATTCCCCTCTTAAGTATGAGCGAGCTAAAGTCAATGATTTGCTTTCTCGGGGTGCCAGGCTGGCGGTTTATGAGGAGAGGTGGGAAGGGTTTAAAGAAATTGGCATTGAACCTGAATTTGAAGCTGAAGAGGCTATCAGTCGAGCCAGTGTTGTTATTGACTGTACTCCGAAAGGTTATGGTCACAAGAATAAGCATCTTTATTACGAAAAATTCGCTCATAAGGTCAAAGGGTTTATTGCCCAGGGGAGTGAACATGGGTTTGGATTGAAATATGCTCGTGGTATCAACGATGAAGCGCTACAGCAAAATGATAACCAGTATGTTCAAGTGGTCTCCTGTAATACTCATAATATTGCATCACTGACAAACACATTATCTTTTTTTGATGATGTTGATACCCTCGACGAAGGGCGATTTAACTGCATTCGACGGGCTTCAGATATCAGTCAAACAACTTCTTTTATTCCTTCACCAGAAGTGGGTGTCCATGAAACAATAGGATTTGGTACTCATCATGCTAGAGATGCTTTTCTACTATTCCAGACAATCAACCGAGCACCCCATCTATTTTCTTCGGTTATAAAAATCAATTCACAATATATGCATATAATCTGGTTCAGCTTGAGATTAACTGAGAAAATCACCTTACAGGAAGTTATCGATCGTATGGAAGCCAATCCTCTCATTGCCTTGACTGAGAAGAAAACCAGTAATACCGTTTTTTCTTTTGGTAGAGATCACGGTCACTACGGAAGAATATTGAATCAAACAGTGGTTTCTGTGCCGACACTTGCTGTTCATAATGGCAATGAAATTGTCGGCTTCTGTTTTACTCCACAGGATGGCAATTCGCTCCTAAGTTCTATCGCTGCAACTTGTTTCTATATGTATCCTGACAGCTATCAGGAAAAAATCCAATGTCTGCGACATCTCTTTTTCAGTGAGGTTTAATCAATTTCCTGAAACCTATGGAATTATGATTACGATATGAAAGTAATTGATTACATAGAGAAGACCAATTCCACATTGATGAGTTATGAAATCATCCCTCCATTACGGGGTGGTAATGCTCAGGAAATTTTTAATCTAGTAGAAAAGTTAATGCCTTATGAACCCCCATTCATAGATTTGACCAGTCGGGCAGCGGAAGTAAGCTATGATGATCTCCCTAATGGGACAGTAAAACGGCATATCCGTCGAAAACGGCCTGGGACAATCGGATTGAGTGCTGCAATAAAGAACCGTTTTAATGTAGAAACAGTTCCTCATTTGTTATGTCGTGGATTTACTCGTGAAGAAACTGAAGATGCTCTTATTGAGCTTCACTATCTGGGTATAAATAATGTGCTTGCTGTCAGGGGTGATGAATTGAGAAAAGATCGTAATAATCAGCCTGGGAAATCCTATAATCGATTTACCTCAGACTTGGTTAAGCAGATCAAAGACATGAATAGAGGCAAATATTTAGAGGAGGATCTGGTTGATACGTATTCTACGGATTTTTGTATTGGAGTTGGAGGATATCCAGAGAAACATTTTGAAGCTCCTAACCTGATGGTTGATTTGCAGAACCTGAAGAAAAAAATTGAAGTCGGTGCAGACTACATCGTGACTCAAATGTTTTTTGATAACAAACCATTTTTTGAATTCACTGAGAAAGCAAGAGCGATTGGAATAGATGTACCCATTATTCCTGGAATAAAAATAGTAACCAAGAAATCTCATCTAACTACCATCCCTAAGAATTTTTTCGTAGATATTCCCGAAGATCTTGTTACAAAGATTACTAAGTTACCTAAAGAAGAGGTGTATGAAGCAGGAGTACAATGGACACTGGAGCAAGTGCAGGAGTTGGTGGGATTCGGTGTACCTTGTGTTCACTTCTATATTATGCAAGATACCGCTGCTGTCACGCGGGTGGTTAGCGAATTTAAGTAACTTTTTTACTGTTATTTATTCTGAAATTCCCCACAACAAAAGGGAACTCGCCGTAAATTGTAACCATCCATGAAAAAGACATTTAACCTGAAGAAAGCATTTTCTAAGCATCTTAATGATGCTGGATTTTTTCCGAAAGGGTCGGGTATTCTGCTGGCTGTATCAGGAGGGGTGGATTCTGTCGTATTGTTAGATTTAATGAGTTCATTAGCCCAAGAGCAGAATTGGCGACTTGAAGTGGCTCATTATAATCATGGTATCCGGGGAAGAGCCGCAGATGAAGATGAGAGATTCACCAATGAGTTGGCTATGGAGAAAGGTTTACCGTTCCATCGAGGTAAACTCCCAGTTATGCCGGTTAATCATAAGATGAATTGGGAAGCCTATGCTCGACACCATCGCTATGAATTTCTAGAAAAGTGCCGAAAAGCCGCTGGATTAGACTGGATTACTACTGCTCATCATGCTATGGATCAAGTGGAAACAATGTTTATGAGACTTCTTCATGGTACTGGTGTCAATGGATTACAAGGTATTCATGAGCAGGAAGGAATAATTGTTCGTCCGTTACTTCGATTTCGGAAGGAAAGTATCGATGAGTATGCTCAGGATCAGAATTTATTGTACCGGCACGATGTTACTAATGATGACCTTCACTACGAACGCAACTTCCTTCGTAAAAATGTTCTTCCTCTCCTGGAGAAGCGTTTTCCGGATTATCAGGAGAATTCAAGAATTTTATCAGAAAATATTCGTGAACTGGAAGAATTTGTCAAAGCGCTTTTAGAGCAAAAGGTTGAGAAACTGTTGACAGTTCGTAATGATGGGGTTTTGTGTCTGAATTTACTTCATTTCTCAGGAGAATCTACTTTTATTAAAAAACGTCTGATTCACTACCTCACTGACGGTAGAGAATGGCGCGCTCATGTTTGGTATTCTCTGGAAACTTTCTTCCGTTCTTCCCAAATAGGTCGAATGATGACACTGCCGGGTGGATGGACATTATTAAGAGATCGGGAAGATTTTCTCCTTACTCAAAAGGGATTAAAGCAAACCACGAGTAATCCTCTTTCTTTTGAAGCGGATAATGTATCCCTGATGATGGGTAACTATCGCTTTGAATTAGAAATACTCGACAAAGTAATTCCATTTGTTAAAGATGAGAGAGAAGAAATTATTGATGTAACTGCCATTCCTGAGAATAGTTTTGTGCTACGTGGATGGCAGCCAGGGGACCGAATGCAGCCTTTAGGGTTGGGAGGTAGTAAGAAAGTAAGTGATATTCTCATTGACCGAAAACTTGATCGCTTAACTAAAGCTCGTCAGTATGTACTCACTTCGGGAGGAGAGATTGTTTGGCTTTGTGGAATTTGTCTTGATGATCGCTTCAAGGTGACTACCAGTACTTCCAGATTTGGACGCCTTAAGTGGCGAAAGGAGAGTGCTTAATGCATGAATTGATTACTGCTTCTCAAATTAGTAAACGTGTTAAAGAAATGGGCTCTGAAATCTCTCGAGATTATGCTGGACGCGTACCTATCTTTGTAGGAGTACTGAATGGGAGTTTCATCTTTATGGCAGATCTTGTTAGAGAACTTGATATTGACTGTGAAGTGGATTTTATCAAGGTATCCAGTTACGAAGGGATTGCCTCTACGGGAACTATCCATCTACGTAAGGACATATCATCCAATGTAACTGAAAGAGATGTAATTATTGTGGAAGATATTGTTGATTCAGGGTTAACTATTAATTTTTTAAAATCTCGTTTGGAAGAGGCAGTTCCTTCGTCAGTTGCCGTAGCAACTTTACTTTTTAAAAGCGAAGTAGCGAAGCTAAATTTCCAACTAGATTATGTTGGATTTGAGATTCCTCCGGATTATGTTGTAGGGTATGGACTTGATAAAGATCAGAAAAAGAGGAACTTGAAGGGCATTTTCTCGATAGAAAACGGGTTGGAGGAATAGAACAGTCAAGGAAATTTTATATTATGAGTGAAGAGAAACAAAGAAACGATCCCAATATACCTGATAATCTACCTGATAAAGAGCCGCAAAAAGGAAACCAGGGTTTCCAGTGGAAGCAAGCTGGTAAAACGTCTCTGATCTGGGTTATTATCCTGATATCTGCCATTTTTGTTTCTGGACTATTTACCAATAGTGACCGTGATAAAGTTAAACTTGAGTACTGGGAATATGAGCATTTCCTGACTTCGGGATTAATCGCTTCCGCAGAAATTATTGAGAAAGAATTTCACGGTAAGCTGAAGAGACCTACTTCGATAGAGCGAGGTACCCAAAGGATTCCTATTGAATCATTTTGGGTCGTATTACCCAGAGAGGCTGATGAAGCGATGGAGGCGGAATGGAAGGCGAAAAGTGTTCAATACACTTTCAGTCAACCCAGTGTAGATTGGATGGGTTATCTATTAAGCATGGCGCCCTGGTTATTGTTGATCGTGTTTTGGATCTTTATCATGCGTCGGATGCAAGGTGCCGCAGGTGGCGCAAAAGGATTATTTAGTTTTGGTCGTAGTAAAGCACGTCTCTGGACAACGGATAAACCAGGAGTTACTTTCGAAGATGTGGCTGGTTGTGAAGAAGCCAAGACTGAGCTTACGGAAATTATCCAGTTCCTTAAGAATCCCAAGCGATTCCAGAAATTGGGTGGTAGAATTCCTAAGGGTGTACTGTTACTTGGACCTCCCGGGACTGGAAAGACATTAATGGCTAGGGCAGTAGCTGGTGAAGCTGGTGTACCTTTTTTCAGTATCAGTGGCGCCGATTTTGTGGAGATGTTTGTCGGTGTGGGTGCTTCCCGTGTACGTGATCTCTTTGAGCAGGGGAAGAAGCACGCTCCAGCTATTGTTTTTATTGATGAGATTGATGCTGTGGGCCGTCACCGCGGAGCTGGACTTGGCGGGGGGCATGATGAAAGGGAACAGACTCTCAATGCATTATTAGTGGAAATGGACGGCTTTGAGCCTAATACCAATATCATTATTTTAGCAGCTACCAACCGACCAGATGTTCTCGATTCAGCCCTGCTCAGACCAGGACGCTTTGATCGCCAGGTAGTCGTCGACGCTCCTGATTTAAGAGGGAGACTTGGCATTCTCAAGGTCCATACTCGAGAAATTCCCATGAAAGATGTCGACCTTGAAATCATTGCTAAAGGGACACCCGGACTTGTGGGAGCTGATCTAGAAAACATTGTGAACGAAGCGGCTCTTCTGGCAGCCCGGAAGGATAAATCTAATGTGGACATGGATGATTTTGAAGAAGCTAAAGATAAGGTGATGATGGGTGTAGAGCGGAAAAGCATGCTCTTGAGTGATGAAGAGAAGGAGTTAACAGCCTATCACGAATCGGGACATGCTCTGGCTGCTAAACTATTGCCTGATGCAGATCCCGTTCATAAGGTGACTATTATCCCTCGCGGTCGGGCATTAGGTTTAACTGCCCAACTTCCTATTGATGAGAAACACAATTATGCTAAATCCTATATCGAGACTCGTTTAAAAGTGCTCATGGGTGGTCGAGTGGCCGAACAGATTATTTTCGGTGAACTGACAACCGGGGGAGGTAATGATATTGAGATCGCTTCTAAAGTAGCCCGAAAAATGGTGTGTGAGTGGGGGATGAGTGATGTTATGGGTCCCCTCACTTTTGGTAAGAAAGAGGAAGAAATCTTTTTAGGGCGAGAAATTGCTAAACACCGCGATTACAGTGAGCTTACAGCCCAGAAAATCGATGAGGAAGTGAGTAAAATTATTACCGATGCGGAGAAATCTGTAATGAAGCTTTTGAATGACAATGTTGAAAAACTACATGCTTTGGCTAAAGTACTCTTGGAATACGAGACCATAGATGGGACGGAAATTGACGGTATCCTGGCTGGTGAGAAACTGAAACGGCGACCTGCCAGGGAACAAAATGGTCAAACTGTTGACAAGGAAGCTAAACCGGAAATGGTCTCTGCAAGTGAACCAGTAGAAGAGGAAAAAGAAAGCGAATAGGTATTCCCCTTTGGTTTCCTTTTTTATAAAGAGCACCTTACTTATCATACCTGAAAAGATTTTTACCACATGACAGTATCAGATTTACTACTTCAGGACCGCACCCTTATCATGGGTGTTCTAAACGTTACCCCTGACTCGTTCTCTGATGGAGGTGCCTATTTAGATCCAGAAAAAGCTATCGCACAAGCTTTGCGAATGGCCAAAGAGGGAGCAGATATTATAGATATTGGTGGGGAATCATCTCGACCTGGAGCTGAGCCGGTAAGTGTTATGGAGGAAATAAGGCGTGTTTTACCGGTAATCACTGCATTACAGAAACAGATTGATATACCCATCTCCATCGATACTTATAAGGCATCTGTAGCTGAGGAAGCTCTGAAGGCAGGTGCACAATTAATTAATGATATAACCGGTTTACGGGGTGATGACCGTATGGTGCAACTGGCGGCTGAATATGATGTCTATACAGTAATCATGCATATGAAAGGGACACCCCGGACAATGCAACACAATCCCAATTACGAAAACCTGATGGAAGAATTAGTACAGTTCTTTATGAAACAAGTCGCTTTCGCTCTTGCAACTGGTATTAACAGAGGGAAGATCATTATTGATCCGGGAATAGGGTTCGGGAAACGAGTGGAAGACAATTTCATCATCCTGAATGAACTGCAGAAGCTTGTGGAGATAGGTTATCCTGTATTGGTAGGTCCATCGCGGAAATCTTTTATTGGCAAGACGTTACACCTTCCTGTGGAGGAGCGACTGGAGGGCACTTCTGCAGCAGTAACAGCAGCAATTCTTAATGGAGCTAAAATAGTACGTGTACATGATGTTAAGGAGATGCGGAGAGTAGTATTGATTACAGATGCCATCCGGTTGGAAAGGGTAGACGCATGACTCTTTTGAAATTTGGTTTCCTAACTATTACTCTTGTTGATGTCATCGATATCATCCTGGTAACGTGGCTTTTTATCCAGCTTTACCACTATTTCAAAGGTACTCGTGCGGGACACATGCTGGTCGGATTAGTCATAATTCTCATATCTTCATTCTTGTTCAGAGCCTTTGGGATGCGGGGCATGATTTGGATCATAGATCAGATACAGACCGTGTGGGTAGTAGCATTTGTTATCCTTTTCCAACCTGAATTGCGACGTTTGTTGATTAATGTCGGTCGGACGCGCTTTGTACGGAGGTTTTTCAAGGTAGGAACTTCTAAAACTATTGATGCAGTTGCCGAAGCGTGTGCTGAACTTCGACAGCGGAAATGGGGTGGGTTAATTGTTTTGCAACGCGATACTGGACTAAAGACCATTAAGGAAGCGGGTACTCCTTTAAAGTCAGAGGTGACCGCACCACTTTTGGTTTCCATATTTAATCCCCAGTCACCTTTACACGATGGTGCCGTCATTATCCAGAATGATGTACTGGAAGCGGCGCAATGTATTTTGCCGTTAACCGATAGTGAGCAGCTGGATCCGAATTTGGGAACCCGTCACCGGGCAGCCTTAGGGATAAGCGAGGAGACAGATGTAATAGCTGTAGTTGTATCTGAAGAGACGGGACGTATTGCCATAGCCATGAATGGTGTCCTCCGCCCTAATCTGGATGAATTCGACCTCCGCAGGGAGCTTAATGAACATCTGTTTGTGGGTTCAGGTGAGTAAAGGATTAGTTTTCTACTGTTGAAGTACCTATTTAATTAATGTTCTTATACTTACTTATGTAATAGTTAAAAAGTTCATTATTGCTCTTTAAGTATTTACTGTGACATATAAAGCAGCAGAAGAATAACAACAAGGAAATTGAAAGGAACTTCTCCGGGCAGGTGTGAAAATCTATTTTCTTGGGTAAGTGCCAAGAAAACTGTTGAAGCCACCATGATGCAAGATAGAATGAATGAAGTTCCAGATGATTATGATATGGCGTAGAGGATTTCTTAAGCACAGGTTGAACAAATGAGCCGACATATATTGCACAGATCGTACCCTCGTAATCTGGTAGAGGAGTTCCCTAATTCACCCAGTAGGCCATAAATTAATGATAACAGAAACCCCCGCGAATGAGAAGATTACAACAGTAATCATAACAACTTTTCACACTTTTAACTTAGTTATTTCATCCATAGTTAATCTTCCCTTGTTATCATTTTGTTATCGCTTATTAATGTCTTAATAGAATTTCATAATCTCAATAAATTCACATCTCTTTTTATTCTCTTGGCAGAAGCAATGCATTTTGAATGATATCATTTAAGAATAGTGCTTGGATCATCTCCTTAAGGCAATCCAACCTAAAGTAAATGCAAACGGGAAAAATATAGTAGGAACGAATGTATAAGGATGTAGAAAGAACCCCCTCCAAAAGCTGACATTATATCTAACCATTACAGGTATGATAATAATAAACCAGTAGATAATTAACATCAGCAAATTACTAATTTCCGATGTCCATAATGCCCAAATATGTCCTGATTTAAGCCCGAAGTATGCCACTCCTAATTGAAGGATACCCATACCTGCGCTTAAACTCCAGGCAACAATCATTATTAGTTCTTATAATGTGCAATTTGTGGACTTTCGTTCAGGATTTTCACTGGACTTTTCCCTAAAACCATGGGATCTATTGTTTCACCTAAATAGAATTGCTTCGTTAGTTTGACAGCACCAAAAGAATAGATAATAGTCCCAATTATTCCCAATATAGTGTAGATCGCTCCACAAATGATAAATAAGATAGTAGAAATACCTAAGGGACTGGACCATTCAAAATTTGATTTCATCATTAAGATCCTTTCAATTAGTTAATTGAATTCATTTTTAGCTGAGTA
Source organism: Fidelibacterota bacterium (assembly GCA_046861645.1). Lineage (GTDB taxonomy): Bacteria > Fidelibacterota > Marinisomatia > Marinisomatales > UBA2128 > UBA2128. Next base: position 54,297 of record JBHHUM010000003.1, read on the forward strand.
AGTCATCTTCACTTAAGTTCTGTTACCAAACTATAATAGCATCTTCTTGCCTTCTATTACTTCTTCGCAGGAATTCAGTAGGGATAAATATGAAATACAAGTTACCACTATCTAGGGTATGAGTCACTTTGAGAAACCTCTGAAAATATGTAATGACGCCACTTTCTCACGCAGGATAATGGAAAACCATCAGGTGATTGAAAACCGAATAGGACGATGGAAGAATCTACAGAATTTAATTTCAATATGACTTCACTTCCCACTCTTAATGGTATACTGCAAATAGATTCTTCTTGTGGGAACCACATATCGACAATAGGAAGATTTGAATCCTTCAAAACATCTGCTAATGAGTCAGCTGCAGTGGTATCAAAAAAACCAATCCAATTTAAGTTGTGTTGGTAAAAAGTAGAATCCCAACTTGAGGGTATATCAGTATAGGATACAATTTCTAAATTTATTTGAAGTTGGAAATCTCCATCGCTTGATTCAGTAGTTTGTTGACATGATACCAGAAATGAGATTTCAAGACCTATCAAAACTTGAATAATGATTGTTAGAATAGATTTCAAAACCTGATTCCTGACAACAGTTTCCAGGCCATTTACTTTGTGTACAAGGGGGACTTCATGATAATTATTAATTGGGCAATTGTAATTTAAATAGAGTGTTTTATCAATACATTTTTCTGAGACTACTTCTACAGAGCTTTGTACTGAGATCCATTCGCAGATTTGAGATAGATTATTTTCTAGTTGAGGACATATTTGAGCTGATTGAATTAATATAGCAAATCAGGTCAGCTGCCAACAGCTAACTGTCATCTGTGAACCTGTCATTAAGGGTAAACTGGTTAACTGTAACTGAACCTATCTTGTCATTCAGGGTGAATTTCGTAAATTCAACCCCAAAAGGTAACTACAGGAATGGATTTATCTACGTTACGAGAACGGTTTCAGACGACGGACAGTCGCTTTCGTGAGCTCCGGGGGTATCTTTGACCTTCCGGAGTTGAATTCTACTTTGGCTACACTTCGTAAACAATCTGTGGCTGCTGATTTCTGGAACGACTCGTCATCTGCTCAAGGAGTATTGAAAAAGATTGCAGCCCTCGAGAAGGAAGTCACCCTATGGGAGACTGCTCAATCTACCCGGGATGATGTGGAAGCGCTTCTAGAGCTTTTGGAGGAAGAGAAGAGTGATGATAGTTCTCATCTCCAGGAAGCAGTTGAAGAACTGGCTAAGTTTACCCGTACTGTTGATAATCTGGAAATGAAGCTGATTCTCAGTGGGGAAGATGACAATAAGGATGCAATTCTCCAGATCCATCCCGGAGCGGGGGGGACAGAGTCACAGGATTGGGCTGATATGCTTTACCGCATGTATGTCCGCTGGATTGAGCGGCAGGGGTTTTCCTATTCAGTTATCGATTTTCAACCAGGGGAAGAGGCAGGTATCAAGGATGTAACTATCGAAGTACAGGGTGATTCAGCCTACGGTCTCCTGAAAGCTGAGATGGGTGTCCACCGCTTGGTACGTATATCGCCATTTGACGCTTCCAGTCGTCGGCACACTTCTTTCGCCAGTGTATTTGTCTACCCTTCTGTGGACGAAAATATCGAAATCGATATTAATCCTGATGACCTGAAGATAGATACTTTCCGGGCCAGTGGAGCCGGGGGGCAACACGTGAACAAAACAGATTCTGCAGTAAGGATCACTCATATTCCAACAGGTACGGTAGCACAGTGTCAGAATGAACGTTCACAACATAAAAATAAGGTCAATGCTTTGAAGATACTCAAAGCCCGTCTTTATCAACTGAAATTAGAGGAACAGGCCGAAGCACGGCAGGATTTAGAAGACCAGAAGATGAACATAGGTTGGGGAAGTCAGATTCGTTCCTATGTGTTTCAACCGTATACGATGGTTAAAGATCATCGAACCAAGGTAGAGGTGGGAGATGCCAAGCGTGTCTTAGATGGAGATCTGAATGGTTTGATACGAGCCTACCTGCTCCAGAGATCAGGTAAGGCTATTATCAGGGATGAAGCCTCTACTTAATCCAAGCCTTTATGGTAATGGAGAAACCCTGTAAAAGCCTAGTAATTGGTGATTGGAAATAGTGAGTGATACCCGTTTTTGTTTGCATGACCTGTCCACTTAGTTGCTACTAATCCTTCTTGGATATGAAGTCAAACAACAAGTAGGAAATGGACAAGCTGTTACGGGTACTTTACATAACTAATCTCAATTCGAATATTCATAAGTCATGTTATTGAAAAGGAGTGAGAAATCATGTCAGCAGAAAAGGAGCAGAGCCTGGCGCAGATTATTCAAATCCGTAAGGAAAAAGTAGCCAGACTGAGGGAGATGGGAATCAATCCCTATCCCTATACCTTCGATCGTACTCACTTAGCTAAGGAAATTCTCAATAACTATAGGCAGTTGGAAGGAAAAACAGTCTCTACTGCTGGACGTATTATTTCCCTTCGTCGAATGGGGAAAGCCGCTTTTTTTCATGTACAAGATGACAGTAGTAAAATACAGGTTTATCTCAAAAAGGATTTAGTAGGGGACGATACATTTGAAATTTTCCAGCTCCTTGACATTGGGGATATCGTAGGTGTCAAGGGGGAGGTGTTCACGACAAAGATGGGTGAAATTTCCATTAAGTTAACTTATCTAACAGTACTGTCAAAGAGTATCCGGCCTCTGCCTGGAAGCAAGGAAAAGGAAGGCACTACATTTCACGCTTTTGCTGATAAGGAACAACGCTACCGCCATCGACACCTTGATCTGGTGGTTAATCCGGATATACGAGAAGTATTTCGTCTGCGGGCACAAATTATTTCTGCCCTCAGAAATTTTCTCGATGAGAACGGTTTCCTCGAGGTTGAAACCCCTGTCCTGCAACCCCTTTATGGAGGAGCTTTTGCCCGTCCCTTTACGACTTATCATCACGCCCTTGACAGAGAACTCTATCTACGTATTGCTGATGAACTTTACCTCAAGCGTCTAATCATCGGAGGCTTTGATCGGGTATATGAGATGGCTAAGGATTTTCGGAACGAAGGGATGGATCACACTCACAATCCGGAATTTACTATGCTGGAATACTATGCTGCCTATGTAGATTACTTTTTCTTCATGGACTTTACTGAGAAGTTGATTCAAGCTGCTGCAAGTGCTGTGGGCGTGAAAACCGTCCAGGTAGGTTCCTCCACAATTGACCTTTTCCAGCCTTACCACCGGGCAGCTTATATGGATCTATTACAGGAAGCTACTGGGGAGGAGATCAATGTTACCGATGAAAACCAGTTGCGGAGTCTGTGTAAGAAACACGGTTTAGAGATAGAGCAAGGCCTTCATTTAGGAGCTCTCTTTGAGATCCTTATGAAGAATTTAGTGGAACCCAATTTATTAGAGCCGACTTTTGTCATTGATTATCCCAAAGCCATTTCGCCATTAGCTAAAGTGAAGCGTAATGATGAAACTGGAGAGATCGTGGAAAGGTTTGAACTTTTCATTGGTGGGGGTGAACTGGCTAATTCATTCTCGGAATTAACTGATCCTATAGACCAGCGGGAGAGGCTATTCGCTCAGGCTGAGCTTAGAAAAAGTGGAGACGAAGAAGCACAAAGTTTTGACGAAGATTTTGTAAGGGCTGTGGAAGTAGGGATGCCTCCGACAGGAGGGGTAGGTTTGGGTGTTGACCGTCTGGTAATGCTGATAACTGGTCAACACTCAATCCGAGATGTTTTACTCTTTCCTGCTATGCGATCTCTTCCTACCGATGGATAGTTATGAGACCTTTACTGCTCATTGCTGCCCGACATCTCCGTTCCAAGCATAAATTCAGTTTTACTTCCTTTATCAGTTACTTAGCTATTGTCGGATTGGCCATTGGTGTTTCTGTCCTGATTCTTACGTTAGCGGTCCTGGAAGGATTTGAGAGTGCAATAGAACAGAAAATAATCGGCTTTGATGGACATATCCGTTTACGGGGATATTTCGACCACAATATACCTGAGAGTGATGAGCGTCTTGATTCCATTTTAACCAACTTAAGTGATATTGCTATACAGCAACCGTACATCAGCAAACCTGCAATGATTCGCTCTGGCAGGGTAACTGAGGGTATTGTAGTGGAAGGATTACCACCGACAGGAGTTGGTGATGTCATTATCACTCCAGAATTTATTACCGAAGGAGAGTTTAATTTGGATAATGATAGAGAGATTGTCATTGGGAAAACACTTGCCTCGGGATTGGGTGTACAAGTAGGGGAAACCGTTACTCTTCTGGATATGGCTGGCTTGGGTCATCCGAGTCGATCCCCTGGAATAGGAGTATTTCGTGTACAAGGTATCTATGATACAGGGTTGAAAGATTACGATGAAACTGTAGTTTATATGTCACTGGTTAATGCCCAAATATTATTCAAAATGCCGGCTCAAATAAGTGGTAGAATATTACGCTTGATTGATAAGAACCAAACTGAGGCAGTGGCAAAAGCTATAACAACTACCGGTATTCTTTACATTCCAGAGACTTGGCTGGATAGACATGGACTACTCTTTGCATGGCTACAATCTCAAAAGCGTCCTATGATCATCATTTTCGGCTTGATTGCTCTGGTGGCTATCTTCAATATTTCCTCGGCTCTGACAATGATCGTGATGGAGAAAAATCGTGATATTGGTGTCATGAGGGCTTATGGATTCTCACGGAGGAAGATATCCCAACTTTTCCTCATAGAAGGTGGGCTTGTAGGTCTTATCGGTGTCGGTTTAGGAATTAGTCTTGCTCTAGCTGTCGGACATCTTCAGATCCGGTACGGATTCTTCAAGATACCTCCGGAAATATATTTTATGTCACAATTAGCAGTAGAATTTCATGTTAGACAGTTTATTACAGTAGGCATTTTTGGGTTCTTCCTGGCCCTGATAGCAACAGTTTATCCAGCTTGGAAAGCATCGGGTGTTCAGCCTGCGGAAGCAGTTCGGTACGAGTGAAAAACCTGACATTAGGTTTAGGACGTCGCTTTCTGATCTCACGCAAACGAGTAGGATTTGTTTCGTGGAGTGCGGTTATGGCCATGCTTGGTGTAGCGGTTGGATGTTTTGCAGTATTGACTGCTATTGCAGTACTTAATGGTTTTACTAGTGAATTGGAGGGACGTGTTTCTGGTTTCGAAAGTGATCTTCGCATTGTGGATGAGTCAATAAATGAGGAACTTCAAAAGCTCATCATGACAACAGTTGCTACCCTGCCAGAAGTGGAAAACAGTGCCAGGTACTTGGAAAAAAGGGGGATTATCATCAGGGATGATACCAAGTTAGTGGTTAGTTTAAAAGCTGTGGAGATGGATAAACTGAGTTCGGTTTATCATCTTATTATAGAAACTGAGTTAGAGAGACCCTCCGAGAAACCAGGTATTGTAATAGGTGCTGAATTAGCATCTC
>JBHHUM010000097.1:0-6803 GCA_046861645.1 Fidelibacterota bacterium
AAGTCACAGTTAGATGAAAATACAGACCTAAGTTTTTTTCGTGCACGGTGGAGGCGAATTTTAACATTATCAATTGAGGCGTCTAAAATCTCTGCGATTTCTCGATTTTTGAATCCCTGTAAATCGTGTAATACAATAACTGACCGATAGTCTGAAGGTAAATCATCAACACATTGGTGTATACATTTTTTCATATCATCTTTGATGATTAGATCTTCAATAGATAGATTGCTTTCAGTTTCATCATGAGTGCTATTATTTATGTTCTGGTCTTCTATATCTACAGTGTTCATTTGTCTCTTGTATGCAGAGGTGCGGAAATAATCTATACAAGCGTTTGTGGCAATTTTATAAATCCACGTTGAAAGTTTTGACTTACCTTGAAATCCAGTTAAGTTCCGGTACACTTTTATAAAAATCTCCTGTGTCAAGTCTTCGGCAATAGGCTGTTCCCCCACTAATCGCCAAACATAGTTGTAAATTGGCTTTTCATAGCGGTTATATATTTTATTGAAATCCAATCCTGTCATCTGATATTATGGCCTATTTATTAGACGTAATTTAGGTTTAAATTGATACGGTACATTTTAATTTTATTATTTTCACTTCCATTGGTAATGATATCATACTCATTGTGGTGATCATTGTCCTCTCTCATTCTGTTATTTTTTAGAATGGTTTAGAATATAAGATATATAATGATTTATCATCACTCTATAACAGTGCAATAAGATTATCAGTAGAACCGCAGTACAGTGCTGATCAGGAGTCTATCTCGAGGATTAGAATAGTGGAAGAAAATTTCCCAAAATGTAACCGATTACGATTCCTACCAGCACGGCTATAGTCAATACTCGGGAGCTGATAACCTGTTTTGTATAACCTTTTTTGATAGCCAGCACTGAAACAAAGTATCCCAGAGCATTTACCAACCAGAAGAAAGGAATAGAGAGCACCTTGACGATGATTGGTCCGATGAATGGTATCATGGCAATAAGTGCCGCCAATCCAGCAAACGCTTGTGTTAGAAGACTTAAGACTACAGTAACGAATGCTACTATCTCTTTCGGTACTCCTAAGAGGACAAGAGTTGGAACGAGGATAAGAATCAAACCCAAGGCAATGAACATACCCTTCCTGTCTTTGAGTTTAGTGCCGGTTTCGTTTTTTTCAGTCACTGTATTGTCATTTCTAATCTCTTGCACCTGTACAATCTCCTATTAGCTTAGTTTAATCCGGGATATAGGTTTCTTTTAGTGAATGCTAACTCTGTTTTCACTTAATATCATTCTGGAATCTCCCTTTCCACTGGATAGGTAATAAAGGACCAAGAGCACCGAACATTACGACATACATGCTATGCCATAGTTCGGCAATTAGGAAGGAAACAGGAGAAAACTGTCTTCCCAAAATGCGGACTGAGAGGCCAAGTAATACCCCATCTGCTATCATTTTTATAATCCACGGCAGCAGCCATTTTGCCTGAAGTGTCCATATAGCTGCGATTTGTCCTGTAATGACGGAAAGGTTAACCGTCCAGAGAAAAGGAAGCATCAGCCGGAATATAAGACCGGTTTCGGGCATACCGTAATAGACCAGTCCTTTTGAAGCAAATCGTAAGCGTTGTTGGATAAAAGCTCCAATTCCATCAGGTGGAGCACTAGTGGCAGTTGCTTCCGGTGTCAGAACACTTTTAATTTTCCAACCAGCGCTGTTTAAACGATGCATAAGCAAATCATCATCGCCAGAAAGGATACCTTTTGACTGCTCATAACCACCTACAGAATTAAAAGCCTGGCGCCGAACTGCTAGGTTTCGTCCACTGCAGGTAAGTGGAATTCCCCTGGCCATCGCTCCAGCAGCCAGGGCATCTTGAGCTAACGAATCGAGGAGCAGCATTTTCCCGATGTATGTTAGATCTGTGGATACCAGTGGGCTGGGCCCTGATACCATTCCGACGGAATTATCATGGAAAGGAGAAGTCATGGATGAAATCCAGGAAGTACCTACATTGCAGTCGCCATCGGTAAAAAGTAGTATGTCTCCTTTAGCAATCTGAGCGGCTTGATTGAGTGCCCACTTCTTTGGTGCCCAATCGTTTGGCACGTGGTCAATCTCGACATATTTTATCTGCTCGTTGTATCGGCTGTGTTCAGTTATGATGTTGCCACTGGAATCTGTAGATTGGTCATTAACTACCACAATTTCATACTTTTCAGTGGGATAATCCTGGTTGCTCAATTGCGTTAGGAGAGTACCGATGGTTTTTTCTTCATTGCGGACGGCAATCACTACGGAAACAACAAAGTTTTCGTCAGATTTATTTTTGGTAGAAATTTTATTTTCATGGTTAAGACCCCTCGCAAACCAGATGAGGAGCAGACAATAGGCACTGGTGAAAGTAGTCAATAGTATCATCTGCTTTGCCTTCTGCCCCAAGGAAGTCGATTTCCTAAAAAGCTGAGGATGCCCATGGCTGCAATATAAGGGATCTGCAAAAAGAACCACGGCAAAAAGACTAACCTAAGTTCATATCTATTAAACAATTCTGTTCCTTTCAACATGAGGACTCCTTCGAGCATCATTTTAGCACTAAGACCAATGATTACTGGAGGTAAAACGACTGAATTACTGACAGCAGCCCAGGGAAGGACTAGGGCGAGGAAATTGGCACAGAAGGTTAATACGATTATAGAGAAAAATAGTGGATCAGTTTTCCAGACTGGAAGCGCGTCCGCTGCCCAGCGGATGCGTTGGGAAAAGAAACCTAATAATGTCTCTTGAGGTCGACTGGTGATAAAACTGTCAGGGTGTGAGGCAAAGGCAATTTTCCATTTTGTCTTGAGCTTAATCTGCTGAAGTAAAAGGGTATCATCTCCACCTACTTGAGAAGCAAAAGTTGAAAAGCCCCCGACTTCATCAAATACTCTACGTCGGTAGGCCAGATTCTGCCCGGTGCAAGCATAAGGGATACCTAAAGAAGCCGAACCACGGGCGGCGCTCATGAGCATTAGGAAATCCAACGCTTCTAACTTTTGTGTAATGTTTATAGCTGGTGCTGTTCCAGAATAGCCGATAACCATTCCCACATTATCGGTGAAACTGGAAACCATGGTTGAAACCCATTGGGGTGCAACACGACAATCGGCATCAGTCAGGAGAAGAATTTCCCCTTTAGAGTGACGAATACCCTGATAAAGCGGTCGTTTTTTATAACGAAGAGATGATTCCCACTCCGCCGTTGATAACAATTGTAGATTAGGAAGTTTTTTCAAGAAATCCTTAATGACATTTGAGGTGTTGTCACTGGATTCGTCATCAACAATAATTACTTCGTATGAGCTTAATGGATAGGTTTGCCTGGACAAATCATGCAATATATTGCTAATATTGTGTTCTTCATTCTTTGCTGGAATAATTATTGAAACAAAGGGTTTTTGATCAGAAAGGGGGGCACTTTTCTTATAGAGACCAATAATAAAGAACAGAATAAGGGAGCAATAAAGGCTAATGACAATTAGGAATAGTGTTCCCAGCAATTTTACTAAAAAGGCTGAAGAAATGAAGTGGCGATCAGGAAATAGATGAGAATGCCGAACAAATCTGTGGAAGTGGTAACAAATGGCCCTGAAGCGATTGCTGGATCAACGTCTAGCTTTCTAAGAATGATGGGAATTAGTGTTCCTAAGGAAGAGGCCGTAAACATTGAAAAGCAAATAGCTAAACCTACTACCAAACCTAGTCTGGGAGGTGCATCAATTACATTTAGTGAAGCCACAATCCCTAGTAGAAGTCCATAGAATATTCCTAAAAGAAGCCCCACCCGTATCTGTTTGAAAATCGTTTTCCCAACCTGTCCGAGATGAATACGACCAGTTGCCAGTCCACGGACGATGATTGTCGATGATTGAGTTCCTACATTACCCCCCATTCCAAGAATGATAGGAATAAAGGCTGCCACAGCCACGAAGTTAAGCACGGATTCAAAACGACTCGCAATCCAGGCTACAAATATTCCACCGACCCAGGTAGCGAATAGCCAGGGTAGACGAAGTTTGACACTTTCGAAAGTGGATTTTAAGAGGATTTCTCGGTCTTTACCAACCCCTGCCATCTGAAGAAAATCCTCCGTTGCCTCTTCCCGAATGACATCCACTACATCATCGACCGTCACAATACCCAGTAGTGTATTATCTGCATCTACAACCGGGATTGCTAACAGGTTATATCGTGATACTTGTCTGGCTACCTCCTCCTGATCAGTATCAGCCGTAACAGAAACCACATTTGTTCTCATGATTGATGTCAGTGCTGTGTCGGGAGGGGCGACAACCAGATCTCGCAAGGAAACCACTCCAGACAATTTATTGTTTGCATCTGTAACATAGAGATAGAATACCATTTCGGCATCCTCTGAAGACTGGATGTGAGTAACCGCTTCAGCAGCGGTGGTATTTTCGGGTAGAGAGAAGGGGTCCACGGACATAATCCCACCGGCTGTATCCGGAGCATACGACATGAGTTCTTCAAGTTCTTCAGATTCCTCACGGTTAAATGCTTTCAGGACAGTATTAGCTTTATCCTCTGGGAGAAGATTTAGTATGTCAGCCCGATCATCGGCACTGACTTCCTCCAGGAGAAGTACCACTTGATTGGCATCAAGAGGTTCCAGGAGTGATTGCACTATCGATTCATCTAATTCCGTCAGGAATTCCCCAACATTTTCGGTCTTTTGTGCGAGGGAGAAAACCTGTAGTCTTTCCTCTTCAGAAAAATGACGGAAAAGTAGTGCTAAATCTGCTGGGTGCGTCTTGCGAGCTAGCTTCTCTAAATTTGTCCGTGCTCGTCGGCGGAGAAGTCTTCGGAAAGTATCTAAAAGGACATTTACCTCTGCATGTAGCATTTCGGTTCTGATTTTTTTTGTTATGTTCATGGTTAATTCTCGGAATGTTTTAACCGGGAAGTGTTAACTGCCATTTCAAAACGAGTGTAACCAAAGAATATAAGCCCTGCAGCAATGAGGAGTAACAGGGGATTAACATGTCTATGCCAAGCATACCATTGCTCTATTTTGTAACCCCAGTTAGCCGATATCATGGCTAGGGCGTTATTAATTGAGTGAAGAATTATGCCCGGGAAGACGGAATTAGTTCTCCAAGCAAGATATCCCAACAAAATGCCTAGGAAATATATCTGGATAGTCCACCAAAGATTGAAGTGTATGGCTGCAAAAAAGATGGCCGTAGCCAGGATGGCTCTGGTAATATCTTTCCATGCCTGCTCGAGTATCTGTTGTAAAAACCCGCGAAAAATCATTTCTTCGACCAATGCAGCTACAGCCACACCCCCCAAAAATAAAATGAATAACGCGATGGGGTTTTCCATTCTAACGTTTTCCATCAGCTCTAAGTAAAAGTCAGGAGGTGGGAGTAAAATACCAATAATTCGATCTAATTCATCGACAATAACGGTAACGCCAATGGAAAGAATAATTGTAGCTTGCAGTACCGGGGAGGTGATAGGTTTAATTCTAAAGACTTCTCTTATATTAGATTGACTGCTTTGAATAAATATAAAGACTGGAAGAAAAAGGAAAGCTTCGCCTAGAAAAATGGATAGAGAAGTAGCTATTTCGGGATCAGCAAAAGATTGTAGACCCAGGAGCAAGATGGCTGCCACAAATCCAGACGCTACCAGCGCCAAAAGGACTATTCCGAAGGCCGTCCCGAGCTTGATCTGCGGGGTCATGGTTTTCCTGCTCCTGTACCATCTTACTGTGGGTGCTGCACATCCGACAAAAGTTACGGTTTATCTAGTGGAAAACCAAACGGCGAGCATCACGTGTTTTGTGTAAGTGAAAATAGAAGAATACCAGCCGCCACAGCTACATTGAGAGACTCTGCTTTATTTACTCTTGGTATTGCCAGTAGTTCACTGGCCAAAGTACGACTTCTCTGAGAAACGCCATGAGCTTCACTTCCCATTACCAGACAAAAGATTCTTTTGTTGAAATGGATTTCAGTCAACGGTTTCCCGCCCTGATCTGCCACCAAGATTGTATACCCTAATGCAGATAAATCACCCAGTTCTACTTGGGGATAGATGGACAGGTTGAAATGTGCTCCCATCCCTGCGCGTACCACTTTAGGATTGTAAGGGTCAACACATTTAGGTGACAAGGTGACATGTTCGATTCCAAACCACCAGGCCGTTCTGAAGAGAGTGCCAAGATTGCCGGGATCCCGGATCTCTTCCAGGTAAAGAATAGATTTATCTGCGGTGCCTTTAAGTGAAGGAACTTCTGGTAAAGCAGCTATGCCTATTAATCCCTGATGGTGGACGGTATCCGATATTTTACTTAAGTCATCAAATTCTGTTTCTTCGAGGATAATATTCTTCGTTTTGGCTGAACGCAGAATAGTTTTCTGTATATTATTTAACATCTCCCAAGGTACATGCCACAATTTGGAGATTTCTACATTGGCAGCAAGTGCTTCCTTTATCAGACGGGCTCCTTCTAGAATAAATTGTCCATGGTGTTTCCTGTATTTTCGCAGATGGAGACGGGTGAGATATTTGATTTCTACTTTTGATATCACGATGTAAATCTAAACAGGAGGAAGGAAGACGGATACTTTTTTTAATGTTGTAGTCGTTGTTAAATGAGAAAGGCTATGTTCTAAAGATAAACTGATTTGCATGTTGTTTACAACACCCTGTGGAACTCCGATGGAATTCGTGTTTACCATGTTCAGTGCCTTTATAGACATACAATCTCCCGACATGAAGTACGGGACTGTAAG
>JBHHUM010000029.1:0-25936 GCA_046861645.1 Fidelibacterota bacterium
GGTCTTGTCGCTGGAGATTTCGATGGTGACGGATATGGTGATGTCTTCATGGGTGGCAATTACGGCAGTGATGTCTGGCATGCATCCTATAGTGGTTCTGGGTCTATCACCGATTCATCCAGTTACTCAGTTGAAATGGTGTATCAAGCCGACACCAGCGGGGCAGTAAGAGCATATACCCTTTCATTTGGTGGCGATCAGGGCTCTCCAGCAGCCTCATCAGACCTTGATGGAAACGGGTTTCCCGATCTGGTCATTGGATTTGAGGATGGTGATTCTACTGAAACAGAGTATGTAATTGTTGTAGAACAAACTGGTACTACGGCTATAGAAGAGAACTATGGTGCTGCTGTTCTCAATGCCTACAAACTCAGCCAGAATTACCCCAATCCTTTTAACCCATCTACCATCATCAACTACTCCCTTACTCAGGGAGGACACGTAGACCTGGCAGTGTATGATCTACTGGGACGTAAAGTGACCACTTTAACATCCGAGTACCATAATCCAGGTGAATACTCCCTTGAGTGGAATGGAACTGATAACCAAGGTGAAATGGTTGCCAGTGGAGTCTATCTGTACAAACTAAATGTCAATGGTGCTGTCCTGACTCGCCAGATGACATTCGTCAGATAAACCTGTTAAGAGCGGCGGGTAGTTATTTTGCTCGCCGCTCTTAACAAATAATAAGATGGCAACCTTGTTAATCCGAATCCTGGTTACCTTCTTTTTTATCTGGTCTGGTTCTAATCTTCAAGCCGGAACTACAGGTAAAATCAAGGGCCGCGTTACTGATATAAATAATCAATCTTTAGTCGGAGTTAACATTGTATTAGATGGGACTTCTTTGGGAGCTGCAGCAGACGAGGATGGCAGATATTACATTCTAAACGTTCCTCCCGGTTCTTATACAGTAGTCTTTTCCATGATTGGTTATAAAACTTTGAAAGTGAAAAATGTCAGGGTTCAATCCGATCTTACGACTGAATTCAATGCCACTTTGGAAGAAACCGTAGTCGCTGCCGGTGAAGAAGTCACTGTAATTGCCAAAAGAGGAATGATTCAGCGGGATGCTACTGCCAGCGCTGCCGTAATCTCCTCTGACGTCATCGAAGACTCCCCCATCGAAACCTTTCAGGCTATTGTCCAGACTAAAGCCGGTGTAACCGCTGATGCCGGAGGCGCTCTGCACTTCAGGGGTGGACGTTCCAATGAAATCGCATACCTTGTTGACGGCATCCCCAATATGAATCCTTACCTCACCACTCTAGGTGTAGATATCGCCACCAATGCTATTCAGGAGCTTTCCGTGCTTACTGGTTCTTTTAGTGCCGAATATGGTCAGGCTATGTCAGGTATCATTAATTTAGTAACGAAAGAACCCGGAACGAGTTATCATGGATCCCTGTCCTATATGAGTGGGGACCTCGCTACCAACTATGATATCGATATTAATCAGGCTGTACAGGATTATGGAGGAGCATACAATTTTGATAACAACAAGGAAATAGAGGCTTCATTCTCAGGACCGTTACCCTTGTTCGGAAAACGACTTCGCTTTTTCTTTTCGGCCAGAAATGTCGGTAAAGATGGATATCTGTATGGCCTTTCACGATACAATCCTTATGGTGCTGAAAAAGATTCCTCGGAGTGGAAGGCATTCCCACTAAACCCTTCTATGAAAACAAATTTACAACTGAAATTGACTTTTAATCTTTTTTCTAAAGTTAAACTACAATATAACCTTCTTTTCGAAGATAGTTATTGGAAGAGTTATTCTCATTCCCGTAAATACATCGAAGAAGGGCACTACCAGAACTTTAAGAATGCCTTGAATCATATGTTTAAATTAACACATCAACTAAGTGAACTAATTTTCTATTCCGTCAGTTATTCACGAATAGACAACCAGTATGAATATTATGCCTACGAAAACCTCGAAGATAGTCGTTATGTTTGGGGTGGGTACTATGTTCGGGATGATAATTATGAGTTTTATAAAGGGGGTACCAATAATTCTCGCCACAAAAGAATCCTTTTAACTGATCAGATCACTGGTCACTTTACTGCTCAGTTGGCAGCTCAACATGAGGTAAAACTGGGATTTGAAGCTAAGATGCACGAATTCGACCTGTCCAATTGGTCCATCTTAGTTGATAGAAAAGATGAACCGTGGGTAGATATTGATGGCAATGGCGAATATGATGAAGGTGAAGAGTTTACAGATCTTGATGGCAACGGAACCTGGAGTTCAGCTAAGGATGATAATGGAGATGGCATAAATGGTAATGTCACGATCGCCAGCGGGGCATACTTTGACAGGTATCAACCTAAACCCAAAGAATTTTCGGCTTATATACAGGATAAAATAGAATTAAAGGATATGGTCATCAACGCCGGTGTAAGGTGGGATTATTATGACAGTGATGGTCGAGTCGCATTAGATTGGAGTGATCCCTCGCCAGACAGTACTAAAGATGCTTCTCCCAAGCAGCAATTCAGTCCGCGCTTTTCCATAGCTTATCCTGTTTCAGATCGGGGAAAGTTATTCTTCTCTTATGGTCATTTCTTTCAAATGCCACCTTACGAGAAACTGTATCATAATCCTGATTTTGATGTCCTCCCAGGCGTTATTAAAAGCGATATAGGCAATGCTGATTTGAAACCTCAGAAAACGGTAGCCTATGAGATAGGTTTTGAACAGGAAGTGGGATTGGATGCAGCAATCTATCTGAAAGCTTTTTACAAGGATTTCAGAAACCTGTTGGGTCAGCGAGTATATATTCTTCCAGGCGGTTCTGATTCTTATGCTCTATATATTAATCGTTCCTGGGGAAATGTGAAGGGTGTCTCCTTTACTTTTGATAAGCGGTTTACCAGACTTGTCTCCGGTTCTGTAGATTATACCTATCAGGTAGCCGTAGGTAACGAATCAGACCCCACCAGAACTCGCAGAGACTACCGCCTCTCCATCGAACCCCAGAAAAAAGTGGTGAATCTGGATTGGGACCAAACCCATGCTTTCCGTTTCAACTTAAACATTGGGCATCCTGGCAAATGGCGAGTCAGTACAATTGGGCGGATTGAAAGTGGTTATCCTTATACTCCCAAGGATGTAAATGAGCTGGTCCGTATCGCCGAAGAGAACTCCGGACGGAAACCAAATCAGATTACCGTTGATCTGACCGCCTACAAGAATTTTGCGATTAAACTGAGCTCAGCTAAGATTTCCTATCGTCTATTTCTGAAAGTCTACAATCTCTTCGACCGGAGAAATGAAAACTACGTTTGGGACAGCTCCGGCAGGGCGGGTTACTCTCTGGGACGCTTCGGAGATGAATCAACTCCAGAATGGGTGAATCGTCCCAATTGGTTCTCACAACCTCGACTCATTTATCTTGGATTTGCTCTGGAATTTTGACAAAAGGAAAAGATTAGTTTTCATCACTCACCTATGAAACCAAGTAAACTCTTCACCCTTCTCTTAATTTTATCTATCATACCCCTTTCTTTGAGCGGTCAATCTTCCTTAAAAAGGCCGGAAGGGCCGATGAAAACCTGGTCTAAAGCTGAATTTGACAACTTCATTAAAGCCATGGAAGAAAGGCGAAGATTAAACAAGTCTTTAGCACACGAAGACCGGAAATTCGCCACACACGACGGCAATAAAATCAGAACCTTGTTCTACAATTATGGCTCCATTGGCCGTCCCAATACTGAACCATCCATGGAGTGGCCAGCCTATTCTGGACACGGATATGCTTATGAGTTTGGTCCCCTTGTTGGCGTAGAGGTTGTGGACGTAGATAGCGATACCGTCTGGATTTTCTCCGATGGCATGTTAGATGGTGGCGATTCTGACCCCACTGGAGGATCAAACTGGTGGGGCTGGGAACCCCTTCCCGGCTACGCCGCTCCAGATCAGGAGAGTATCGCCATGTCTAATGATCCTGATTCCTGGGGCGATAATTTCCCTATCGATGACGAAGGGTATCTCCTCTGGCCAGGACAATTCGGCGATGGTGTAATTACAGCTGATCTGGAGAGCTACTTTGTCATGGACGATCGCTGGAATGCAGAATTCGAATATTATCCCAGTCCCTCAGATTCATCCCTGAGAGGAACTGGTGTTACTGTAGAAGTACGGGGCTACCAATATGCCGCTTCTGTAGCTGAGGATATTATCTTTTTCTTATACGAGGTTACCAATACCAGTGAGAAGACGATCGATAAAGTTGTTTTGGGAATGATTGGTGATCCTCACATAGGGGGAGCAGGAGATTTTTCAGATGATTTTGCTGGTTTTGTAGATAATGATGGTATCGACAGTTTTACCGGGGAAGAAGTTGATGTAACAGGCATGGTCTATTGTTGGGATAAACAGGGGTCAGGAAATGATTACGGTATCAGTTGGGATGAACTGGGCTGGCTTGGCTATAAATTCCTGGAAAGTCCGGGAGTTGCTATAGATGGTATCGATAACGATAACGATGGTTTCACTGACGAAAGTCAATATGATAGTATCGATAACGACGGAGATTGGCACGCAACTGACGAAGAAGCTGTCGCCGATACTGCAGAGGCGAGAGATTGGTGGAATACCAAAATGTGGAACGGGATCGACGATGACGGTGATGGACGCATCGACGATTGGGGTGACCTCGATGGCAAAAGTGATGACCTGAATGAGAACGGCGTTCCTGACGAAGGTGAACCCGATTTCGAATTGTCTGATGTGGATGAAAGTGATATGATCGGCCTTACCAGTTTCTGGGCACCGATTTACGGTGTGGAAGAAGCTGGTATGGACGATGTGATGTGGAGACGGATGACACCGGGAACATTTGCAGGTCAGACTGATATCGCTCAGGATGCAGATAATGTCTTTATTTTCGGTTCTGGATATTTTACACTGGAACCAGGTGAATCTCAAAAATTCTCTATCGCTGTTCTTATGGGTCAGAATAAAGATGATCTCTTCTCAAATGCAAAAGTAGCCGACTGGATTTATCGCCTTGGATTCCAGTTCACCAAGCCACCAGATAAACCTACGGTAACAGCAGTTACCGGTGATAAGAAAGTTACCCTGTACTGGGATCGTAATGCCGAAGCATCCGTCGATCCTGTTAATGGTGAGGATTTTGAAGGATATAAACTCTATAGAAGTACGGTAAAAGGAGATTGGGGACAGGAAATAACAAACAATCAGGGTATCTCCGTGGGCTATGTTCCCATTGCCCAATTCGATTTGGATGATGATATTGAAGGTCCCCATCAGGTGCCTTCAGCCGAAGGGTATCACATGGACATGGGTGATGATACAGGTTTATCCTGGACCTACATAGATACTCCGGTAATCAATGGACTGACATACTACTATGCCATCACTGCTTACGATAAAGGTAGTGCCGAAGGTAACTTGCCCCCTCTAGAATGTTCTAAGAATCTGGGTGATATCAACGTAGTCTCCGTGACACCTAATGCACCTGCAGCTGGTTATATCCCTCCCAATACCCCTGATCCAGGACTTGAGTTTGTTACCCATGATTCCGGGGCGGCCACTGGTGAAATTATTATAAACGTACTTAACCCTGAAATTGTACCCGATAATTGGTCCTATGAAGTTCAATTTACTATAGACGGAAACAAAACTTATTACTCGGTAGCAAATCTTGAGACTACTGCTGACACAGTCACAATTATCAGTGGACAGGCAAGTCTCAGCTTGGAAAACATCGTCCCCGGTTCAGTAAGTATGTCAACAGTTGACGGATCAATGACCTTTGAAGATACAACCGACTTTACTATTGATTACGAATCAGGAACACTTACGGTCATATCCACTGCAATCATAGAAGGGACAAGCTACATTGTCACCTATAACTACTATCCTCTTTATCAAAGTTCATACATAAATGGAGAACCTTTGAATCCAGTATTCAATGGTATGCAGATCTTGGCTTATAACGACGATCTCGAATTATTAAAGGACAGTAGTGGTTGGATCAGTGGAGATTGTGATTACATTCCTAAAATCAACTTATACTCAGGAGGAACACTTTACCCAGCAGATTTTGAAATTCAATGGCAAGGTTCCCTAGGAGACTCAGTTTCCCAGGACTTTTTCTTTGGTATTTCAGCACCCTTTATTATTTGGAATGTCACTGAAGAAGATACTGTTCGTTATGTCATTACTGAAGATGATGGTGACAAAGAGTGGGATCCAAGTGAACCGATCATATTGCTTCCCTATGAAACAGGGTTAAGTACCAGTTTTCAGGTCACTTTTACAATCGATTCTCTGGATATTGATACCACAGTTGTAAATGATACTACTGTCATCTATGACACTACGATAGTTGCTTTTGAGTCTTTTGAAGCAGGTGATGTAGTGGGAATCTATACTCTAAAACCATTTGCTGATAATGATATCTACCGTTTTACTACTTCTGCTGCAAGAACTGAGCAAAACCTCACCAAGAATGACATGTCCCTCATCGCAGTCGTACCTAACCCGTACGTGGCAGCTTCAAGCTTAGAGGCTACTCCACCTCAGGTTTTCACTGCTGGACGAGGTGAACGAAGAGTGGATTTTATACATCTCCCTGAAGAGTGTACCATCCGCATTTACACCATGGTGGGAGAACATGTCAGGACACTCACACATACAGGAACGGTATTCGAAGGGACAGAATCCTGGGATCTCTTAAATAAGGATGGTCACGATATTGCCCCCGGAATTTATATCTATCATATAGAGACTCCGGAAGGTTTCGAAAGAGTTGGAAGATTAGCAATAATCAAATGACTGCAACAGGAAAAAAACTTACCCTCTTTCCCCTACTCTTATTGATACTGATGGTTTCGGGACTGCAAAGTACTACAAAAGTAGGAACTTCCGTCGCTCAGTTTTTGAAAATTGGGGTTGGAGCCCGCGCTACAGCCATGGGCGAATCCTTCAACGCCCTCTCTACTGGTGTAACATCGATTTACTGGAATCCCGCCGGCCTGGCAAGATTGAGTAAAAGTGAACTTTTCTTCTCACATACCAACTGGCTGGCTGGTATTTCCCATGATTTTTTCGCCGTAGCAGTCAATGCCCCCGGGGTAAGAGGTACCATAGGACTTTTTGCCAATAGTGTCTCTGTACCTGAAGACGAAGTTCGTACGGTTTTTCAACCTGAGGGAACCGGGGAATTCTTTGACGCCAGTGATTTAGCGATTGGCCTATCGTACGCTCTTTCCATCACCGACCGATTCTCCGTTGGTTTCGTAGGAAAATATATACAGGAGCGAATCTGGTCTATGAATTCATCAGCCGTAGCTCTTGATATCGGTACTCATTACCACAGTCAATTCCACAATTTAAAGATTGGGATCGCCCTCAGTAACTTCGGTACCAAGATGCATTTATCCGGCCGGGCGAACCTCCTTTTTGTTGATCCAGACCCGTTTATTGAAGGTAATACCGAAACCATCCGGGCTGAACTTGAGATGGGAAAATGGGACCTGCCATTGTATGTCAGGACAGGAATCGCTCTCGATCTCATTCAGGGAAAGGGAATAAATATTTCCTGTGCTGTAGATATGATTCATCCCAACGACAATCTCGAGTTTTTCAACACTGGATTTGAAGCTTCCATAGCAGATATGTTTTTCCTTCGAGGTGGTTACAGGGGTTATGGAATGGATGAAGCCGAAGGAGGACTGGCTTTCGGTGGGGGATTAAAACTATCCCTCGGATCTCTAACTAAACTCCATATTGATTATGCCGTTACTGATTTTGGTAGATTATCTTTTGTTCACCAGTTTTCTACAAGTGTAAGTTTCTAAGCTGAGTAGATGCAGCTTTCTTTTCTACATCTGCATCTCTCTCATCCCCTTGCGGATTCCAAATGTGATTACCAAAAACGATGTTGAACT
The DNA here is from genome assembly GCA_046861645.1 of Fidelibacterota bacterium. Lineage (GTDB taxonomy): Bacteria > Fidelibacterota > Marinisomatia > Marinisomatales > UBA2128 > UBA2128. Next base: position 7,924 of record JBHHUM010000029.1, read on the forward strand.
ATATCTGGTTAGGCATGATTCTCATTTCTGTAGTTGCAGGAGCAGCTACAGGGAAGATTGATGCGGTAACTGAAGAAGCCATCAGCATGGCCAAAACGGCTGTGGAAATAGCCATTGGACTTATTGGGGTCATGGCTCTCTGGTTGGGAATCATGAAAATTGCTGAGGAGGCAGGATTAGTCCATTTGTTAGCTAAAGGTATTAAACCCCTCACCCGAAGGCTCTTCCCTGACGTACCCGTAGAACATCCCGCTATGGGAGCCATGATTCTGAACATTTCCGCAAATATTTTAGGCTTGGGTAACGCCGCAACACCATTCGGTATCAAAGCCATGGAAGAGTTACAGAAGATTAATCCTCGGAAAGATACTGCCACCAATGCCATGTGTACTTTTCTGGCAATCAATACCTCCAGTGTACAAATCCTCCTCCCTGCTACTGTTGTAGGACTCATGGGAGCCGTATCCAATCAGATTTTTATTACCACGATCCTGGCAACATCCCTTTCAACTGTTGTCGGTATTGTCGCTGCTAAAACATTTGAAAAAATGAAAGCATTCCGTATATCTAATGAAGAATAGAAGCTGAACATGGCCCTAATCAACGAAATCTCAAAATACATCATCCCTTTCATTCTGGCATTAATTCCTCTTTACGCCATGTTGGCACGAAAAGTGAAGGTGTATGAAGTTTTTGTTGAGGGGGCCAAGGAAGGGTTCACCATCGCTGTACGGATTATCCCTTACCTGGTAGCAATATTAGTCGCCATAGGTATGTTACGAGCTTCCGGTGTCCTCGATTGGATGATCGTTGGACTTCAACCGGTATTATCATTCATAGGGTTTCCTCCTGAGAATCTTCCCCTGGCTTTTATGAGACCCCTTTCAGGAAGCGGTTCCTTTGGTTTGCTGGCCGATCTGGTAAATTTACATGGCGCTGATTCGCTACAGGCGAAGATAGGAGCCACTATGTATGGTTCAACAGAGACTACCTTCTATGTTCTCGCTGTATACTTTGGAGCAGTGGGAGTTCGGAAGAGTCGTCACGCTGTTCTGGCCGGATTAATGGCAGATTTAGCGGGTATTGTGGGGGCTGTTTACATCTGTCGACTCTTCTTCGGATGATGAGAATGGCAACTCAACTCAATAAATTAACTTTATGTAAGACTTTTCGTTTTAACATACTGCCTCGAATCACTTTTGCTAATTCCTTCCTTGCCTATCGTAGTTTACCTGGTCAAATTATTTCCTCAGGAAAAATATTGTTTTTAATCCTTTTTCTTAGTTACAACCATTTATTTGCCGGTACAACAGGGAAACTCGCTGGAAAAGTACGGGATGACTCCACCGGGGAACCACTTGTAGGGGTAAATTTAGTACTCACAGGGACAGACATGGGAGCCGCCACTGATGAGGATGGAGCTTATTTTGTATTGCAGATTCCCCCCGGAACCTACGACTTAAGTGCCACCATGATTGGATATCAAGAAGTCATTGTTAAGAATGTTCGCATTAAGATAGACTTGACAACAAATATAGATATCAACCTTTCTCCTGGAGTAGTAGGCTTGGAGGAAATCACTGTTATCTCTGAAAGACCTATGATACAACCTGACATCACTTACTCCCAAGCTAATGTAGGGTCGGATGAAATATCGGCTCTACCTGTAGAAGAACTTGAAGAAGTGATCTCCCTGCAAGCTGGAGTGGTCGTTGGCTCTGATGGCACCATGCACGTACGTGGTGGTCGTGGAGGAGAAATCGTTTATCTGATTGATGGCATTTCAGTTACTGACCCCTTTACTTCGGGAATGGCTGTAGAGTTGGAGAATAACGCTATTCAGGAGTTACAGTTTATTAGCGGAACATTTAATGCGGAATATGGTCAGGCTATGTCTGGAGTAGTAAATATCGTTACCAAAGACGGAAGCTATAACCGCTATCAAAGTAATCTACAGATGAACATAGGTGATTACTGGAGTTCTGATGATAACATTTTCATGAACATTGGTAAAATTGAACCCACCAGTTTGCGAGACTGGCAGGGCAGTATCAGTGGTCCTACCCCTTTGACTGGCAAAAAGAGTTCATTTTTTGCTTCTGGTCGTTACTTCTTTGATGAAGGATACCTCTACGGACAGCGACGTTATTGGCCTGATTCCTTTATCCAGGATCCTGTTACTACTACGTGGAATCTGGTCAAAGCTGGAGATGAAAAATTTGTTCCCATGAACTGGGTTGAGCAGCTTTCGGGTCAGTTAAAAATGAGCCTTAAATTGGGAACACGCTCTAAAATATCAGCTAATATAACAGGTAGCAATACTCAGTTCCAAACTTACAATCACAAGTTCAAATACAATCCTGAAGGTGATTACCAGCGATTCCGAACTAACAGTAGTATAATAGCCAAATATGAGCAATCTCTCAGTCCGGCCACATTTTTTACACTTAACTACTCCCTGACTACCAACCGCTACCGGTATTATGTTTACGAGGACCCTCTTGATTCAACACACTATAATGTAGATCCCCGAATTTTCTCTGCTGCTTCAGGGTATAATTTCTATATTGGTGGTTTCCGGATGGGACACTATGATCGAGAATCACAGATACAAACCTATAAAGCTGATCTTTTAAGCCAGCTTACTAATCTGCATCAACTTAAGCTGGGAATCGAATTTCGATCCAGCAGGTTTCAAGAAACCAGCTTCACAATTCTATATAACGAGGATACCGACTATATACCTCAGTTACCTAAGGAAAATTCGCCTAATTTCAACAAACTTATCAGAACCCCTACTGAGTTCTCAGTCTACAGTCAAGATAAAATAGAATTCAAAGACCTCATCATTAATTTAGGTATCAGATGGGACTACTTTGATCCTGACTGGAAAATATTATCCGATCCTGCAGACCCCAATTATAAGCAACCTTTAAAGCCTGTCAATCAATATTTTGACGAAAATGGGGATGGGGAAATCAATGAAGATGAAATACGCCCTGATAACATGAAAAATGATACCGACCGCTTAGGATACTGGTTCGTTACATCCTCTCCCAAATCACAGTTAAGTCCTCGTGTTGCACTGGCATTCCCTATTACTGATGCAGGAGTCATGCATTTTTCCTATGGCCACTTCTTCCAGATTCCTGCCTACCGCTATCTCTACTCCAATCCCGACTTTGAAGTAACACCTGGGTTGAGCACAACCATGGGTAATGCAGATCTCGAACCTGAAAGAACTACTCAGTATGAAGTGGGTTTTCAACAACAAATTGGATTCAATACGGTGATAGATGTAACTGCCTATTACAAAGATATCCGTAATCTTCTGGGGACGAAGATTGTGGACACTTTTATTGCTGGTGACAGATATGCACTTTATGTAAATCGCGATTATGGCAACGTAAGAGGTGTCACTATTTCATTAACCAAACGTTCCTCAGGTTTTGTGTCCGGTGCTTTGGATTATACCTATTCTTTTGCCGAAGGAAACGCATCCGATCCGGCAGCTGCTTATTACGACGAACTCAGTGGTAACGAACCAGAAAAGCAGTTAGTTGCCTTGGACTGGGATCAGAGACATACTTTGAATGGTACACTAACGTTACATCCTTCTCAGAGTAGTGGATTAAGCCTGGTGCTTCAGTATTGGAGTGGATTACCTTACACACCCTCCCTGGCGGGTACTCGTATTGCCTATGAAAACAGTGAACGAAAACCAGATCAGTATAATGTTGATTTGCGCAGCTTTTGGAAATTCAAGTTTATGAATATGAACCTCTCTCTTAACCTCAGTATATATAATCTACTCGATAGACGAAATGAAGTTCTTGTTTATTCTGATACAGGCCGTGCTACCTATACTCTCATCCCCACCTACACCCCTCAGGAACAAACTCATAACACTCTGGACGAGTACCTTGTTCGACCAGATTTCTACTCTTCTCCTCGACAAGTAAAACTAGGGCTAACTCTCTCGATATAAGCAGAAAGTGAAACACACTCAATTCATAGCCATACTGCTCATCGGATTATTGACTAACCTTGAGGCGCAGAGAAGTAAAGACCAGGTAGATGTTCAGAGGAAACCATATCAGAGATCAATGGGTCGCGAAGATAGGAAATTCAGTACACACAATGGCAATAAAATTCTCACCAGATTCTACAATTTTGGCGGTATTGGGGATTGGACCATTGCCGGGCGTTATGACTCTGGCATCTACCCTATTGGATCAGGGCGCTCTTACATCGCTGAATTCACTCCTGTTATAGGAGCCAGTGTTGTACTGGAAAGTGGAGTCAGGAGACATATCATTTCAGATGGGATGGTATCAAACAACGGAAAGGATTTGTCACCTGAGGGTTATCAGTGGGGTTTTGAACCTCTTTCGGGTTATGCCGATCCCAACCAGGAAAATATTGCCATGAATGATGATCCAGATTCCTGGCCTGAGTCGTGGCCAAATAAAACCACTGATTGGGATGGTGTCTGGAATGGACAATATGGTAAATATGCCCGTGCCGATCAGGAATCTTACTTCGTCATGGATGATTTCTATAACGATGAGTTCCCTTTTTATCCGGATTCTACCGATTCTCTCCGGAGAGGGCTCGGCATTCAAGTAGAAGTACGAGGCTATCAATGGTCACACCCAGCAGCGGAAGATATTATCATCTGGACCTATTGGATCACAAATGTCGGCACTTCTACCCTCGATAGCGTGATTTTCGGTATGTATGGTGATGCCGACGTAGGTGATGATGGTGATCAAGGTGATGATGACTCCTGGTTCGACCAGGAAAATTCTATAGTCTACCAGTGGGATCATGATAATTTCAGCAATGCCAAAGGCGGTTTTAAACCTGCCTACTTTGGATGGACATTCCTTGAATCACCCGGCAATCCTCATGACGGTATCGACAACGACTTTGATGGTATGGTCGATGAAAGCCAATTTGATGGCATCGACAATGATGGCGATTGGGATCCGGATAAAGATGATATCGGTTCAGATGGTTTAGGACCCTCTCACGAGGATTATACCGGTCCAGATCTGGACGGAACAGAAGGTAATGGGGTTCCAGATGTAGGTGAACCCAACTTCGAATTCACCGATAATGATGAATCGGATCAGATCGGTCTTACCAGTTTCTTTGCTGCCCCCTGGCCGAATATAACAGCTTCAGATGACGAGCAATTATGGAGCCAGTTGGTACCTGGTTTCTTCGATGTCCCAGAGCAGACTAAAGACATCACTTTTCTATACGGTTCAGGTTACTTTTCTCTCCAAGCGGGAGAGCGAAAGAAGTTCGCCATTGCCATGTTATTTGGAGAGGATCTGGATGATATTCTCAGAAATGCCCAGACCATGCAAAAGATCTATGATGCTGACTACTCCTTTGCGAAGCCTCCTCGCAAACCCGTCCTGACCGCTGTCCCAGGGAATGGCAAAGTCACTTTATACTGGGATAGAAAAGCTGAGAAATCCCGCGACCCTATTTATGGTTACGATTTTGAAGGCTATCGAATTTACCGCAGTACTGACCCTGCTTTCCTGGAACCCTGGGTGATCACCGATGCCTATGGCCATTTAACATTTAAAAAACCTATTGTTCAATTTGACCTGGAGGATGGCTTGGAAGGTCCTCACCCGATAGCTTTCAATGGTATACAGTTTGACATGGGAGATGATGACGGCTTAAGCCACTATTGGATAGACACAACCGTTCAAAATGGACAAACCTACTATTATGCAATTACCGCCTATGACAAAGGATATGACGAAGATTTCTACGACCGAGGCTTAAGCGAATATGAAAATCTCCAACCATTAGCACCTTCGGAATGCACAATTATTGTCGATCTCGATGCCAGTGGAAATGTCATTTCTCTTGGAGAAAATGTGGTCGAAGTAGTCCCTGATGCTCCGGTGGCAGGATACATCCCCCCCAATACACCCGATGATGATCTCCAATTCGTCAAACACGATTCTGGAGCAGCTACTGGTTCAATAATAATCAATACTGTGGACCCTGATAGCGTCCATCAAAACTGGACTTATGCTGTCGAATTTCTTATTGAAGACAATAAAACCTACTATTCCGTCAGAAATCAGGGAACCTTCATAGATACTCTTACCATAGTTGGGGGTTGGTCAAGTGTTCAGAATAAAAATCTCGTTTCTGGAACAGTGTCAATAACCTCCCTGGATGGAACAATAGAATACGAGGAGGGAGTTCATTTTGAAGTAAACTACGAGCTTGGTATTATTTCCTGTCTCACTGGCGATTTATGTGAGGACGACTCTTTTTTGATATCCTATGAATACTATCCTCTCTATAAAAGTGATTTCTTGGATGGGGAGCCCTACAATCCCTTTTTTGACGGTATGCAAATTCTAGCTTACGATGATCCCCTGACTTTTTTAGAGGATTCCAGCGGCTGGTACTCGGGTGATTGCGACTATATTCCTAATATCAGTGTCTATTCAGGTGGCACCCTCTATCCAGCAGATTTCGAGCTTCGCTGGGGAGGAGGTTTAGGGGATTCTCTTTCTCAAGATGTGATGTTCGGTGTAACAGCTCCCTTTACTGTCTGGAATACAACAGAAGACCGGGAAACCCGTTATGTAATCTTGGAGAACAACGGTGATAAGCAATGGGATCCTGAGGAAACCATAGTCCTTATACCCAAGGAAACCGGCATGGAAACCAGTTTCAAAATATCCTTTATAGTGGATTCCCTGCAAATAGATACTACTGTTATTAATGACACAACTGAAATTTACGACACGACAATTGTACCCATTGAACATGTGGAAGCGGGTGATATCTTGAGAATTCTTACCTCCAAACCATTTACAGAAAATGATTCGTACAGTTTTATTACTACCACTTCACGTATCGATAAATCCCGAGCACGAGAGGAACTAAGCAAAATAGCAGTGGTACCTAATCCCTACATTGTTACAGCTTCCTGGGAACGTCAACATTTGTATGTATCAGGAAGAGGAACACGAAAGATTGATTTCATATATCTACCTCAGAAGTGCACGATAAAGATTTTTACTTTATCGGGTTACCTGGTGGATACTATACATCACGATAGTGATCTTGAGGATGGTTCAGAATCTTGGGACATGCTTTCCAAAGATGGCCTGGAGATCGCCTATGGCATCTACATCTATCATGTGGATGCACCGGGTCTGGGAGAGAAAATCGGCAAATTTGCTATTATTAAATAATGAAAGACTCTTCGATACACAAATTTCTCCTACCCATTCTAATATTGGTCACAATGTATCCTGCCTTTAGTCAATTTACCCGGCAGGTAAGCAAAGTAGGAACTGCCGCAGCTACATTCCTCGAGATGGGAGTGGGCGCCCGTGCCCTATCTATGGGGGACGCCTTTGTGTCCATGGCGGATGATGCCACGGCCTTGTACTGGAACCCCGCTGGCATTGCCTCTGCAAAGGAAACCACAACTCATTTCTTTCATCTACCCTGGATTGCAGACATCAGTTTCAATTATGCCGCTGTGATAATACCTATTCAAAATATCGGTGTATTGGGAATCTCAGCGACTTCCGTTACTATGAATGACATGAGGGTAAGAACCATTATCTATCCCGACGGTACCGGTGAGAAATTTGGCGCCAACGATATCGCTCTGGGAGTGAGTTACGGACGCAGGTTCACTGACAGTTTCTCTTTTGGCTTTAATGTGAAATTTATTCAACAACAAATCTACCACATGTCAGCTTCAACCATAGCTATTGACATTGGTTCACTATTTATTACACGGAACCGAAATATTCGAATTGGAATGAATGTTTCCAATTTCGGGGAGAAGATGCATCTGGAAGGACAGGATACTAAAATCACCTATGATATTGATGAAGAGCAAACTGGAAATAATGACCGTATTGATGCTCATCTGGATACGTGGAAATGGCCGCTGCCACTTCTGTTCAGAATAGGTGTCAGCTCGAACCTGCTCAAATCTGGTCACCAAACCCTTTCCATATCCTTTGATGCTGTCCATCCCAATGATAACGTTGAGTATGTCAACGCAGGTCTAGAATACTCCTGGCAGAATAGGGTTTTTCTACGGGCTGGTCAATCAACACTTTTCATGGAAGATGCTGAGCAAGGATGGTCCATGGGAGCTGGTATCCAGCAGCAACTCTATAAAAACGTACAGATCAAGCTGGATTACGTTAGTCGAGATTTTGGTGTTTTCGGAATAATGTCTGGTCTTTCTCTCAGCTTAACGTTTTAAAGAAAATTCTGGATACTAGTTTGGGCAATCTGAGTCTCTTTCCAAGAATAGAGTATAGCTTGTCCCCTAACCCTCCTTATTTACTGTCCCTGCTGAAATAGTTCGAGGCTTCTTTTATATGACAAGTTATTTGACATAAATTAGACCAGTGAAAAGATTCTTATTACATAACTTGCACCTGATATTATTTCTCACTTTCGTAAATCTAACTGTTACTTTATCAGGTCAAATATCTCTACACAATCATATCCTACCTAATACACCGGAAAATGTACGATTACTAATATCACCTTCAGGAACAATAGCTGGGTATTGGACTGATGAAGAAGTCTCATTATCAAAACTAACTACGAAATTCGAGGATAAACGTGTGTTGCAGGTTTTACCTATTACCCTGTTTGGTGATCTCCATTTCATGGTGGTCACCGTAGAACCAATTAGCAGTTACTCGCCTCGCACAATGACTATCTCATTTTTCACTTCTAAAGGAAGTGAAGTAACATCTTGGCCGATATCTATCCCTTGGGATCATGCTTTCCCGTCAGTCATCCCGATTGATGAGGGCCTTGTTCTAATTACCGATCCTGAAAGTCAGGAAGTACGTCTCATGGATCAACACGGAAACCTCAAGGCGGTAGATTTTCTCTTCCCGGATACTGATCGAGATCACGAAAAAGTCCTGGCAGCAGCACCCTCTTCCCAGAATCATGTATACTTGGGGGGAATGAAATCAGCCTCATTAGATCAATCGGACAATGTTGTGCTGTTCTCTTGGAATCTGGACGAGTCCCCCGTTAATATAATGGAACTGCCTCTTACTGTCCTGCGAGATATTACAATTTCCCATAGTGGTTTTGCTGCTGTCTCCGGAACAGTGACAACGGAGAAAGTATTCAATCAGGAACCAAGACTCATCCTGATCTCATTGAAAAATCTAACAATCGTTAGTTATGACTTCCTTCCCAAAAAGATGCTCTGGGTTAACGATAGGCTTTTCGCAGCAGACAATCATCAGCTAATTGTCATACATCCTGAAAATAAAGAAACATTGGCAGAAATCCAGTTCGATAGAAAAGTCATTCCCTTGCAGCTTTTTACTGCCAAACCCTCTGTCCATTTGCTATATGCCGAGAGCAGCCGTTATTCAGAGGGGATAATCGAACTGGGAGACATAAATATTTTGTCCATTAACCTGCAATCGTTCTACGATTCAGTGACCTCCGTGAGCCGTGAATACCATAAAGTTGTCCAGGCATGGCCTACAGAGGATGATTTGTTTTTCCTTCAACTGGATGGAGAACTACTGGAATACCACCCCGATTAGATATCGATTCCGTGGACCGAATCAATAACATACTTGTCGCTATTTTCACCGCAACTCTTCAGTTCCTATTGGCAGAGTCCTACAACTGGCCCTGTGTACCCTTTGACGAGCAACATGGGATTAATGGCACCTTTTGCGAGAATCGCTCCGGATCATCAGGGTCCATTGACCACTTCCATGACGGCGTGGATATCCACCTTTCGGTTGGTGGGCAGGTGTACTCGGTCATTAACGGTACCGTGACCAGCATCGGTTGGCCGGGAGATTATGGGATAAATTCCTGGGTACGAGTGGGACGTTACGCTTATGTCCATGTAAATCCCGTAGCTGGACTTTCAGTAGGTGATCCGGTGATAGCTTTCGAAACTGTACTTGGGTCAACCAACTCCTGGAATCATATTCACTTCAAAGATGGTTATCCCGATTCAGAAATTAACGCCCTGCGAACAGAAGGGGGACTAGATCCATTCCAGGATCTCCACGACCCTGCCATCATGGATATTCGTTTCTACATGGACGAATCAACCACCCAATTCTCTAATAATCGTGTCTATGGCCTGGTTGACATCATTAGCCGTGCTGCAGATATAACTGATACAGGGCCCTACGGTGGGAATAACGGAATCTATAAAATTGGTTTTGACATTATAGATCAAAACGATAGCATTGTAGCCGGTCCACGTCTCCCCTTCCAGTTTGATGAAATTCCTGCCAGTGATTCCTATGTACACAATGTCTTTCATGATGGCTCTACAACCAGCATATACCACTACATTGTCTCCAATCACCTCACCTATAATGGCTCGGTGGACGTCTCCGATTGGGAACAAGGCTTTTACACTGCCCGGGTCTACACTTGGGATACCATGAACAATACCGACACTCTAACAGCAGAATTTGAAGTAACGGAACAGGACAATTCAGCACCGGAACCACCAATTCTCCTTTCTGTCCTCGGCGAAGATAACGGATTCCGTATCCGTTGGTTACCCAACTCTGAAGAAGACCTGGCAGGTTACCGCCTCTACTTCAGTTTTGATATGGAAACCTGGACCAGCAATCATGACGAAACAATTTTAACTGACACCACCACTAAACTAGTAGTAGCATCCTTTCCCCAGGATATGGCTATCTATTTTAAATTGACAGCAGTGGACAATGCCCCCTTTCCTAATGAGAGCGATCCATCGGATATTTATGGGCTCAGGTTAGGCAATCCAAATGAACAATTCGTCATCATTGATGCATTTGATAATGAAAATAGCGTCTGGCAGGAATCTTCACACCCTTTTGTGGCCTTAATCGGTAACAACCTTGACAGAATAAATATTCCTTTTTCTACAGTGAATGATGAATTATTTGACATGGATACCACTTACACCTTACCTCCTGGTAAAATTATCTATTCTCTCGATGATTTCAATCCTCTACCTATAAGTCTCTTGCAAAGACTCAGGGAGAATCTTTCTGGTACATGGCTTACAGGTGGCGGTCTTTTACAGGGTCTTAGTTCTGATTCACTGGGTTCGCTGTACTTAGAGGAACTGGCCATAACTCTCGGATCACTGGAGCCTACTCCGGCAGAAATAACTGGAATGGGAGGACGTACTTTTACCTTGGACACCTCTTGGTATATTCTTGATTCCCTATATACGATTAGCATTGATCCTTTTGTTGGTTCCACTATTTTAGAAGATAACGAAGGTCGCTCTTTTGGCGTACAGGCTTATCAGTTTCTATTTACAGTTCCTCCTCCAGAGATGTTATTCGGTCCTGAACCAGATGAAGATCTATTAGAGGAAATTGTCTGGTTACTCCTGGGAGATTTACAAGTTGGAACACCATCTTCTCTTCCTGAAAGCTTTGCCATAAATGCCTATCCCAATCCTTTCAATCCACTTACCACCATACGCCTTGATCTACCGGTTGAGGGCCGACTCACGATGACGATCTACGACATCCTTGGGCATGAGGTTGAAGAAATAGTGAGTAGCAAAATAGTGAATGGTGAACAAGAAGTTATGTGGCAAAGGGGTGGAAATGCCAGTGGAGTGTATATCTTGAAAGCCGATTTTACCCCCTTGGGCAGCAGAGAAACATTTCATCTAACAAGAAAAATAGCACTGTTGAAATGAAATATAAGAAATTTATCTTCCTTTGGTTCACTTATCTATTATTCTTTACAAGATGTATTCCTATCCATCCGGTGGTTACTGAAACAGGTCAATTCAAATATGTAAAGGAGATTAACCGAGTCATACGTGATTCCGGATTGAAAGCTAACATGGGGATTAAAGTAGTTTCCCTACAGTCAGGTAAAACCCTTTATGAATTAAACTCAGAACGGCTTTTCACACCTGCCAGTAATAATAAACTCTATACCGGTTTGGGAGCTCTTATGCTACTGGGTAAAGACTTTACTTTCGAAACATCTGTTTATCTTAACGGTTCGACCCTGATTTTAAAAGGTGGCGGTGATCCTGATCTAACTCTCGAACAACTCGATTCTCTGGCAAACACAGTAGCCAGTTATGTCGAGGGAGTGGACGTACTCCTTCTTGATGATACCCTTTTAGATTCCGTCCCTTTCGGAACAGGATGGATGTGGGATGAAGGACCCTGGTGGTATGCGGCTCAGATCAGTGCACTGACAGTTAACGATAATGTTGTAGACTTTATTATTGCACCTGGAACTATCGCTAAACCAGTAGAAGTAACCTTATCTCCTCAGACAGATTATATCTTAGTACAAAATAATTCCATGACTGTCCAAGATACCACTGGACTCCAAGAATTAAAGATTGAGAGAGATTGGTTTCATGAAACCAACAATTTCCTGATCTCCGGTAACCTGTTGGTAACTTCCCCCGTAGATACTTTCTATAGAAACATCGAGGATCCGACCTTATTTGCCGGTACAGTATTCAGAGAAATGTTGGAAGCTCATAAGGTACGGGTTGGAATAATAAAAAAAGGTTCCTTGCCAGATAATTCCAAACTCCTAACCAGCCACAAGTCCGCCCCTCTGTTGGAAGCAGTGACTAATCTGTTAAAAAAGAGTGATAACCTGTCTGCCGAACTATTGATAAAAGTCATCGGCCACGAATCCAGTGGGACTCAAGGCACTTGGCAGAATGGACTACAAGCTATCAAGACTTTTCTCTATAATGAAATAGAGATCGACACAGCCGGTCTTTATCTGGCTGATGGTTCCGGCGTTTCCCGATACAATTTGACCACTCCGACACAGTTAGTTAAACTCCTGACTTTCGCTTTTTCAAGAGAGGACTTTAGAGAATCATTCCTGACCTCACTGCCAATTGGAGGTTGGGATGGAACTCTTAAGAAGCGGATGAAGAACTCCTCAGCAGGGAATCGCATTCACGCTAAAACAGGTACATTAGAGGGAGTGAGTTGTTTGTCAGGCTATGCTTTTACAAAGAATAATGAACCACTTGCTTTTTCCATCATGATGAACGGTTACGTGGGTAGTGCCAGCCCATATCGGAAACTTCAAGACGATATCTGCAGGATATTAGTAGATAAGTCGCATCTTTATTCATTTCCCTAATGGTTTTAATCTCGTAATATTAGTACAGATGAATAGGAAAAACGTATGCTTCAGAATTCTTTCTTCCTACTTAAGGATTTTTTATATACTGATTATATCTCAGAGCCAGGCATTTACCTGGAACTGTACATTCCTGGCAACGAGACAACTAACGTGGTTGCAAATCGACAATCGGCAGGTATCTTAATTATTGAAATGGGATAAAATAACTAAGCCTCCTCGTCTTCCCAGTGGAGGTACAATTGGAATTGCTTCCCCGGCAAGGTGGACGAGTGAGGATAAGCTCGAAACTGCTGCTCAAGTCTTGACTGATGCAGGATACGGGGTAAAGTTCGGTTCAGCCTGTCATCTTCGGGAGGACCAGTACGCCGGCTCAACTAAAGAGCGTATCCGCGAACTGGAGGAGCTGTTTGCCGATCCCGAAGTCGATGCCATTATCTGTGCCAGGGGCGGATACGGTTCAATTCGCGTTACTGATGGACTCAATTACTCGATTATTCGAGACAATCCTAAGATTTTCGTCGGCTTTAGCGATATCACTGCCCTCCACTGCGCTATACAGAAAGAGTGCGGACTCACTACTTTCCACGGTCCCATGCTGTGGAACTTCGAGGAGTCCACTGACATATTCACGCTCAATAATCTGTTATCCATACTGAGTGGTGATAATCCTACCAAACTGGAGGTTCCCAAGTGTCTTCAGCTTACTGTCTTGCGAACAGGACAAGCAGATGGTCCTCTCTTTGGTGGGAACCTGACCCTTTTGAACAAGATGATTGGTACCCGCTGGGATTTTGACACTGAAGGGACAATTCTATTCGTGGAAGACGTGGATGAGAAATTCTACCGCATAGACCGGGATCTGCTGCACCTGAAGCGAGCCGGAAAGCTCGACAGGGTCGCCGGACTCATTGTGGGTAAAATGATGAATATCGAGGACGAAGAGATTCCGTTTGGCAAGTCAATAGATGAGATTGTGCTTGACGTGTGCGGAGATGGAGACTATCCCATTATATCAAATTTCCCCTGCGGTCACGACCGCCACTTGGCTACACTGCCGCTGAGAATCCCGGCTCGCCTTGAGGCGGATGTTAGTAGTGTTTCGTTCCGGCTCCTCGAGCCAGCGGTAAGTTGACTATTCCGCCAGTAAGAACTGGTGGGAATAAGGCGGTATCTGCAAGATCAGATTACCCTGACGCACCCGCAGCCCCTCCCCCGTCAATAAATCATTCATATGTTTAATCTGGATAGGGAGTTTTACCTCCACCTCCCGGACGGCATCGCTCTGATTAAACGCCACTAAAATTGTCTCATCAAAGTATATCTTGGCAAAAACCATTACCGGACCCTCGGTAGCTAAAGGAACGAGATCTCCCACTGAAAGAGAAGGATACTTTTGCCGGAGTGCACAAAGGCGGGAGGTTTCTTGCAGGAGCCATTGCTCATCTCCTGACAGATCCGGTGCGAACCGCATGGGTCGTCGGTTGTCTGGGTCCCCTGCACCCATCAGACCCACTTCATCTCCATAGTAGATGACCGGAATTCCCGGTAAAGCCAGATTAAAGGCGGTGAAGTTCGCCAGTTTCCGATAGCTTTCTGGATACCGGGTCTTCTCGGGAGGATCACTAAAGGCTCGCTCAGTCCCATTCTCATCGAATCGAAGCTGGCCATCGGCAAAAGCCATAAACCGCACCTGGTCGTGGCTGGAAGTGATGTTTCCCATGAGGTTGACTTGACCGTAGACAGCGGCGTTGTCCAGCAGTACCTGACTCAGGTGAGAGAAGTCAGCCTCATCAGCTCTGAAGACACCCCTCGCATTAAAGTAGATAGCAAAGTTAAACTGGGCATCAAGCTCCCCGGGGTTGACATAGCTCAGGATCAGTTCATCGGAGCCGAAGGTCTCACCGATCTGGTAGAAATTCCGGTCAGGAAAATCTTGTCTCATCCGTGCTGTCAACTGCCTCCAGAAAGAATGGGGAACATGCTTCACGGCATCCTGGCGAAAGCCGTCCAGCTTAAATGTCTCCAGCCACCAGAGGGCATCATCCACGACCTGATCAATAGCTTCCGGCGAGTGCACGAAGTCGTATGACGGGAGGAACGAATCGAACCATGTTGTCAGCCGTGTCTCCTCGCTCCAGTTGCGGATGTTGACTTCACCCCCCGGCAAATACATGGAGCCGAACCAGTCCGGGTGATTCCGAAAATATGGGTGATCCTCGTGAACGTGATTGGAAACAAAATCGAGAAGGACACGAATACCCTGTTCATGAGCAATATTGACCAGTTCCTTCAACTCCTGTTTTGTACCGAAACGTGAATCCACCTCCCTCGGATCTACCGGCCAGTAACCGTGGTAGCCTGTGAATTTTCTGTTAGGCGGAATCCACTCCACATACCCCTTCTCCGGAAGTTTTCCCACAGGTGATAACCAGAGAGCATTCACACCCAGGTCAGTAAAATAGCCGCTCTTCAGCTTGTCAATAATCCCCGACAGATCGCCGCCGTGGAAATCCGCCAGTGGATGAATCTGAGGGTCTCCGCTTGCCTGCGTGTTAGCAGAATCGCTATCCAGGAAGCGATCCACCATTAGACTGTATAGAATGGAAAAGTGCCAATCCTCCGGTTGATCATCAGGATGAAGCGGCTTCCCGTTATGTAAGATTGTATGGTTTTCCGGTATCACTCTCCCCTTCTCATCCAGACCAGTGATTCTCAGTAACCCGTCCATGTCTCTCACTTTCACTGATAATTGACCACTCTTCCGCCATCTGATGAGCTTCTCAGGTACGACTTGATTGTCCAAAAGGACGACAATGTTTGCCGGTTCGGCTTCATCTTCAGGTGGAATAAAATGGTAGTGAAGTCTACTTGGTCCAGCCCGATCTTTAATAAACCGTCCCGCTGGCGCTTCTCGATAGTGTGAGAGATCAAGAATTGAATTCCAGCCGCCGATATTATTGGAGATAAACACCGAGTTATCAGGATCAATAAGCTCTTCACCGTTCACAACAAATTTATACTCGTGCCGCTCCGGCTTCAGGTAAACCGTCCGCTCTAAAACCCCATCCCCGTCAGAATCACTCAGCGGCAAAGCAGAACGGGACCAGTCGTTGAAACCGCCCATGACCACCACATAGTCATTAGAATGCTGTGGACTAAAAGTAAAGGTGTGACGAACCATAGGTTCCAAGCGAATGAGCAGATGAAACGTATCACTCCCGGATAAAACTGGCAGCAGGTTCAGCCGGGGGGCTTCATCTGTCGCTCTCAGAAACAGACTGTCTGTATCGTGATGATAGCTGACTTCAAATCCAGCTTGGGGGAGAATGGAAACTTCCTGCTCCTGAGTTACCTTGTATACGGAAAGATCAACGCCCTTTTCTTTCCCAGTCTGGAGAATGACAGTTGGAATTTGATAAAGTTGCTCTGCCTCAAGGGGGAGCAGTAATATTATCAAAAGCACGAAAAGGAGACTTGTTTTTGCTATATTTTGTTTCCGCATCAAGCGGTAATTTAGGCATCTGAGAAACGTCAGGAACATAAAAAGTGGGGACACAGGATAAATGGAGAAAATACTCATCGCACTCATGCTGGCTCTGACTCTTGCAGTAGGCCAAGAACTAAATAGTGCTGCAACCAGTTCGACTCATCATCCCGAGTGGAGCAGGAACGTTGCTATCTACGAAGTTAACCTCCGCCAGTATTCTTCCGGCGGGACATTCCGGGAATTCGAAGAACACCTCCCAAGATTGAAGGAAATGGGTATCGGCATCCTCTGGTTCATGCCCATCCACCCCATCGGCAAGGTCAACCGCAAGGGAACCCTCGGCAGCTATTACTCAGTGCAGGATTATAAAGCTGTCAACCCTCGATACGGAACGCTGGACGAGTTCAAAGCGCTGGTCCGAAAGATTCACGATATGGACATGTACGTGATCATTGACTGGGTAGCAAACCATACAGCATGGGATAACAAGATGACTGAAGATCATCCGGAATGGTTCACTCAAAACAAGGATGGTAACTTCCAGCCACCGGTTCCCGATTGGCATGATGTGATTGATCTCAACTACGATAACCGGGAGCTGTGGCAATACATGGCTGACGCCATGAAGTTCTGGCTGATAGAAGCTGGCATTGACGGTTTCCGCTGTGACGTGGCTGAGATGGTGCCGCCGAAGTTCTGGGAAGAGTCTATCCCACAGCTCAGGGATGTGAAACCAATATTTATGTTAGCAGAAGGCGCCGTACCAGAGCTCCATGAAATCGGCTTCGACATGACCTACAACTGGGACCTCTACTACCTTATGAACGATATCGCCCAGGGTAGACGTAACGCTGCTGATCTAAATGCTTTTTTCATAAAAGAATTAAGTCAATACAAACCAGATGATTACCGCATGTTATTCACTTCTAACCATGACGAGAATTCGTGGAACGGCACCGTATTCGAGCGGCTGGGAGAAAGCGCCGGGACCTTTGCTGTCCTTACCATGACGCTGCCGGGGATGCCATTGGTCTACAACGGCCAGGAGTCAGGAATGAATAAACGGCTGTCATTCTTCGAGAAGGACGAAATTGAGTGGCAAGACCACCCATTCGCTGAAATCTACAAAACGCTCCTTAATCTGAAGAAAGAGAATCCAGCCCTCTGGAACGGCACGGCTGGAGGTAGTTTTTCCCCGATCCCCACTACAAATGAAAAGCATGTATTTGCCTTCTACCGGCAGAAAGGCGAGGCGGAGGTCGTGGTCATACTGAACCTTTCCTCTAAAGAACAGTGGATTAGTTTAAGTGACGGGGAAGTGAATGGGGAATACCGGAATATCTT
>JBHHUM010000098.1:0-6661 GCA_046861645.1 Fidelibacterota bacterium
CTTCTCTGGTAACCTGGTGGCGTTTGCTCTCAGACCGGTGATTATTGTTTGGTCAATTCATAGCATGCTAAATATTATCTCCAATTTATGTTATGCAGGAGGCTTCTTATGCCTGCGACTTCGGTAGATTTTCTGTGGGCACTAGTTATTGGCACAGGGCTTTTACTAGCTCTAGCAGCTATAGTCATAGCAGCCATTTTGGTGAGCCACAAGCGACAAGTCCAAGCTGAACACGAAAAGCTTCACGCACTTGAAAAGTCTCAGCAGATTCTCAGTGAATCTGAAGAAAAGTACCGGACTTTGGTACAGTCGATGGAAGATGCAGTATTCGTAGTTGATGAGACATCACATTTAATCTTTGTCAACAGCCAGTTTGCTCAGCTTGTTAGTGAAAGTGTTGATGACTGCGTAGGAAAGGAATTGACAGAGATACTTAAAAGTAATTCTGGATCTGAACTAATTCATGATGTGGAAAGGGTACTCTTGACGGGGAAGTCTATAAAGGATGACTATTTAGTCGAGACGGAGAGAGGTTATCTCTGGATGGAGACCACGATGGTACCGCAGTATAATTCTGGGGGAAAACTGATTTCGGTTCTGGTAATTCCACGTGATGTTACTAAACGCAGACAATTGGAAGAGCAGTTAAAAGAACTTGTTGCTACTTTACGCAGTCAGCAGGAAACACTAAAAGCACTTTCTTCAGAAGTTATAAGGGCTCAGGAAGGGAAATCCACGACTCTATGGGTCAAGCTCTTACAGCCATTAGTCTGGATTTAGAAATAATACGTCAACAGGATTCATTCCAGGAAAAGGAGACTCGTAAAAGGATAACTGATTGTATTGGCCTGATACAGGAAACTATGGAAGACATTCATAGGTTTTCACATGAATTGCATCCAGCTGTACTGGATGAACTAGGACTTTTGCCTGCAATTAGATCTCATATTCGTGGTTTCACAGATATGACCGGAATAATTGTTGAAGTGAAAGGTGTACCAGAAGTAGAGAATATAGATAGCGAGATAAAGACAGTACTCTATAGAGTAATTCAAGAAGGCTTGAATAATGTGGCGAAGCACGCTAAAGTTCAATCAGTTGTGGTTGACATTGGTAAACATAGAGACGCTATTTACCTTAGAATTGAGGACAAAGGGAGAGGATTTGATTTAGAAAGCCTTGCGAAAAGTGAACTGGGGAAAGTAGGTCTTGGTCTTCAGGGTATGAAGGAAAGAGTAAAGCTTGTTGGAGGTAGGCTCCATGTCGAATCGAAACCTAGTGAGGGAACGAAATTGTTTGCCAACATACCCTATGGAGAAGCATAAACTACGTTTGATCAGAATGACTTCTATGAAGGAATAGGTTTAGTCAGTTGGGAAAAATCTCTGTTCTAATAGCCGAGGACCATACCATTGTTCGAGAGGGACTGCGATCCCTTTTGGAAGCGTCTTCAGATATCCTAGTAGTAGGTGAGGCAGAAAATGGGAGGGAAGCGGTATCTCTTTGCCAGAAACTTCGTCCTGATATTGTTTTAATGGACATTGGTATGCCAGTACTCAATGGCGTGGACGCGACACGCATCATATCAAAGGATGTACCAGAATCGAAAGTAGTAATCCTCTCAATGTATACTGACGATGAGTTTGTGCAAGAGGCTGTTAAGGCAGGGGCTTCAGGTTATCTCTTAAAGCGAACTGCATCTGATGATCTTCTGCGAGCTGTCAGGGAAGTGGCCAGAGGGCGGGCATTCTTAAGTCCAGCAGTTTCCAAAACTGTACTTAAGGCATACAGTAAAGCATCAAGAGAAATAAAGAAAAATCAACCTTCTCACTCGAATCTTTCCACTCGAGAAAGGGAAGTGCTGCAGTTGATTATAGAAAGATATTGTACTGAAGATATAGCAGAACAGCTTCATATCAGTACAAACACTGTTCGCACGCACCGTCAAAACATCATGAAGAAGCTGGACATTCATGATGTTGTTGGGCTTACTCGTTATGTCATTGAAAAGAAGATACTTCCAGGAGACCCTTCCTAAAAGATCGACACAACTCTACCTCGGTTGTCGATGAGTGAGATGCTGTATTCTATGGATAGTTAGCTAGGCCGTAAAGAGTCTAGCTGTTTGAGTTCAATGGAATGTACGTGTTTTGGCCATAGGGGAATACGCACTTCGTCACTATGAAAATACGCTCTTCAACACTATAAAAATACGACGTTCGTAGTATTGCATACTTCATAGATCTTAAGTACATTGAAAAAAACACATTTAATTGCCAAGGTAGTTATTACTAGCACTCGTTATGACCTGCAATACTACAAAGTATACCTTCATTTTTATCGTAATAGTCAATCTTTCAACTTGGTCTTGCAATGAATCCCCCATTCTAAATGACTTTGAGAACTGCTATGATTCAGGTTTAGAACATGGGCAGTGGCATCTATTGGGTTTGGAGGATGAGAAGATTAGTGCTATAGCTATTGACTTTACTAACGAGTGCATACTGTATGCAGGTAGCGGCAGCAATTTCAGTGAAGGAAAAGTTGGAGGAGTATTCAAAAGTATCGATGGAGGAGCTACGTGGGATACAATTGTTAGTGGTGTAACTGTAAGGGATATTGATATTCATCCTTCAGACACGGACATCTTCTACGTAACTGCTGGGACCAATTATCTCACCCAATCTGGAATTTTAAGGTCAGTGGATGGTGGTAGGAGCTGGTCTTGGGTGGGTGGCATACCCATAATCCCAGATCGGGGTCCCAGTGTCTTGGAGATTGACCCTTTGAATCCCACTATTTTATACGTTGGAACATCGGGTCTCGGTTCTGGTGCTCTTTACAAGACAACTAATGCTGGCCAGACGTGGGAGAGGATCGGCGAGACTAGTATTATCTATGGTGGTGTCACTGCTCTGGCTATTGATGCTTATAACCCGGCTACTTTATATGTGGGGACTGATATGACAGGGGCAATCCTCAAGAGTACAGACGGTGGCAGCAGTTGGCAGAGATTGGATTTTCCTGAGGTGGGTATTGTTCATGATCTTCTCGTTCATCCCTCTGATTCAGATATCATATATGCAGGTACGTGGCGTACTGGCTTTTATTCAAGCAATGATGGGGGTATTACTTGGCAGCATACAAATTCCGGTTTACAAGATACCACTAGTGTTCGAAAAATCGTTTTATCCCAGAATGAAATATTTATTGCAACTAATGACAGACATAAAGGAGCAATTTATAAAAGCGATCCCCAGGATATAAATTGGTTAATGGTAGGTGACCAAGTATTTGATCAAGTTAGAACAGTAAGCAGTGTATTGGACAGTAACAGAATTTTTGTGGGTGTGGATGGAATCTACGCAATTTCACCTATTGTGAACAATGTGGGAAACAGATAGACTAGTTCAGATCTTGCTTCCACAAGAACTTAAATTAAAAGGAGGAACAAACATGTTAAACAGGAATGTTGTTTCATTACTGGGATTATATGTAATTATTAGTTTACAGTTATTTACTTTACCTTCTCTAAATGCTCAGGAGAAGATTCATGGTAAGCTAGTGAAAACAGGACTATGGGAAGGCAGACAAGTTGAATTCCTTCAGGGTGAAATAGCTATAATCTTAAGATCAGGTGTAAGCAATAAGGACATATCTCCCTTGCTGGAGGGGTTAGGGGCAACAATCAGAAGGGATTTCGATGAGCTTGGCTTCGGAGTGATTGAACTGCCTGCTGATGTGGATATTTTATCAGTTGCTTCTGATTTGAAAGAGAACGAATTGATAAAAGTAGCTGAGCCAAATATGGTAGTAAGAGCTCATTGGGAACCAGATGATGATTACTATCAAGATGGACACCAGTGGGCGTTGAAAAATACGAGTCAGAGTCCTCCTAATGGTACATACGACGCAGATATAGATGCTCAGGAAGCTTGGGATATTTCTAGAGGTAACAGTACTGTCATAATAGCAATTCTAGATTCGGGTATTCCTATACTAAGTGGAAATCTTTCGCATACAGATCTAAACTTGTCCACCAAGTTCATTCTAGGTCCTGATTATATTGATGATCCGTCGGACGGAGTGAAGGATATGCATGGACATGGTACACATGTTACAGGTATTGCTTCTGCGGAAACTGATAATAGTGCAGGAATTGCCGGTGTTGCAGGAAACTGCCGGGTAATGGTAATTCAGGTTTTTAATCAAAATCTTGGTGGTTCATGGGAGGCTTTTCTGGATGGAGTAAGATATGCGGTGGACAACGGGGCAAAGATCATCAACTACAGTGGAGGTCAAACAAGCCCGTCAGGTTTAGCAGAAGAAGCAGTTCAATATGCGAACGATCCTGATAATTACGCTCTTATTATTGCTTCATCTGGGAACGATAACGATCCACTCGAGTGGCCTGCTGCTTACTCTTCAAGTTATTCAAATGTAATTGCTGTTGGAGCTACACAGCATCACGATCAAAAAGCATCTTATTCTAATCATGGATCAGGGTTGAATGTGGTGGCACCCGGGGGATATGGTGGCTCCCCAAGTTCTAATGATATTTATTCAACCACACCTAATTATATTGTTGAAATAAATTATGACGATGTTAGTCAACTTTATGGATATTTAGCAGGCACTTCAATGGCAGCTCCACATGTATCTGGGGTGGCTGCGTTAATATTATCAATAAATCCAAGTCTAACGCCATCAGAAGTTAGGCAGATTATAGAAGAGTCTGCTGACAAGGTACCTGGTATGAATGGCGAGAATTTCACAAATGAATATGGTTATGGTCGAGTGAACGCATATAAAGCTCTCCTAGGAACTAATGGGTTTACATTCGTATCAGGAATCATAGAGTCATCGGTAACATGGTCTGGCGGAGTCTACGTTACTGGAGATGTATTTGTTAATCCGGGAGTTACTTTAACAGTTGATCCAGGAACAGAGATCTTATTTGATGCTAGACGAGATGATCAGCACAGTGGAAATGAAACTGAGAAATGCGAATTAATCGTTGATGGCACACTTGTCGTGAATGGTACTCAGTCTCAGCAGGTTAAGTTCAGATCATCGACTGCAAGTTCGCCAAGCAGGTGGGACTGGGCCAGTATTACTTTTAGAAACGGTGCAACTGCAAGCATTAGTAATGCACGCATCTCCGATACACAATATGGAATTGTAGCCAACTATGCCTCGTCGATTGATATTGATAATGTTGAAATATACAATGTAACTGGAAAATGTATTGAACTCATTGAATGCGACAACGCGAGCATTACTAACTCTGAGGTATATGATGCCACAAACCATGGAATATTCATTAGAATTCCCTACAATAAGTCAGCATATGTCGCTGACAATAAGATATATGATACACGAGGTGGGATCGTGGTTGATTATGGTACAGGCGTAATAGATATACACAGGAATTATATATTTCAGAACACGTGGTATGGTGTTTATGTCAATCAAAAGAGAGCCTATATTGAGAGAAATACGATAGTAAATAATACCAACGGTGTATGGGTTAAGGACGGTAACCAAGACGGTTGGGAAATCGATCTGAGAAACAACATAATCGCCAGCAATAACCTACCTGGCGAGAATAATGATCATTATGGAATTTATGCTAGTGGCAATGACGATCCAGTAGTCTCATTTTGCGATGTCTGGGACAACTCTGGTGGAAATTACGTGAGCATGGACGTACCACACTCTTCATATGGGAATATCTCAGAAGATCCACTATTCGATAGCAATCATCACCTTACATGGGCAAACTATCCAATTGACGATAATACAAAATCCCCTTGCATAGATACAGGCACGCCTATATACACCGATCCCGATGGGACTGTTTCAGATATTGGAGTTTTCTACTTTGATCAGATGCCACCCTCAGCTCCAACAAATCTAGTTCTTTCCATAGTGGGTAGTCATCCTTATTTGCAGTGGGATGCATCTTCTGAGTATGATGTTGTCAGCTACAACGTATACAGAAAAAGGATCGGTATGGACAATGACTATGTGCTTCGTGCATCTGTGAGTGTCCCCGCTACTGATTACACAGACTATGGGATTTTCACGAGTCGTAGAGGTGATCGTGTTTACTATTATGTTACGGCTGTTGACATAACCGTCAAAGAATCATCTGCTTCAAACATCGTCTACACCATATACCAGCAACCTCAATGGAGAACCAATAATGCAAATATCCCGGACCAGTTTGCCCTGAAGCCCAATTACCCTAATCCCTTCAATCCGGTCACTACCATCCACTACGATTTGCCAGAGGCTTCATATGTCTCCCTGGTGGTCTATGATATCTTAGGAAGAGAAGTCCTTACACTCCTTGAGAACAGAGAAGAAGCAGGATTCAAGAGTGTAGTTTGGGATGGTAAGGATAATAGTGGCAATATAGCTTCTGCGGGGATTTACATCTACATGCTTAGAGCATGGTCACAGGAGAGTGAGAAGACGTATAAGAAAACATGTAAAATGGTGTTGTTACAATAAGACAAAGAACCTGATTTTAGAATGAGGTGCTGTCGAATCTAATGTCATTTACCTCAACTCATCTCCACTTTCAGGTTTTCTCGCTGCGCCTCCCACCTGTCCCGGATAAATGCCTTCAATGATTTACCGGAAGTCATAAACT
>JBHHUM010000183.1:0-1747 GCA_046861645.1 Fidelibacterota bacterium
AAGAACCAAAATCAGAGTATCAAGTTCCACGTCTTGATCAGCTGCAAATTTACTCTTATCCTTTCAGAGTTAGAACAACGTTGTTCTCTAAAATGAGAATTTATTACAAAGAACCATCACAGTTCACTATTGCCGTTTGCCTATTTATTACTCCTGTTGTAAAATGTCCGCCGAAATTATTAAACGAGCAACCTGTGTGGAGAAAACATTGACTGAAAAACTTACTCAGTGGACAGAGACGTTTAGCGGATGGATCAGTTTTCCGCTGATATTTATACTTTTAGGAGCAGGTATATTTGTTACTTTCAGCTTGCGGTGGATTCAAATCAGAAAACTCAGGCACAGCTTTGATGTTATCAGCGGTAAGTACGATGACCCAAACGACGAAGGTGATGTCACTCACTTCCAGGCATTATCTGCCGCTCTCTCTGCTACCATAGGAATCGGTAATATCGCAGGCGTAGCCCTCGCTATTCGATTGGGAGGTCCAGGTGCTCTCTTCTGGATGTGGATAACTGCTCTTTTTGGTATGGCACTGAAGTACGCTGAGTGCTCACTTTCTCACAATTACCGCGTCATTCATGAAGATGGATCTGCCTCCGGTGGACCGATGTACTATATCCAGAAAGGCCTTGGAGAAAAATGGAAACCCCTCGCCGTCTCCTTCGCTGCATTCGCCGTTATCTGTTCATTTTGTACTGGAAACATGAATCAAGCGAATACTATAGCTCAGACTTTTTCAACTTATAACGTGCCAATTTGGGTATCTGGTGCAGCAATCGCAACACTGGTAGGACTAGTAATCATCGGCGGAATCAAACGTATCGCGGCAGTTGCCAGCCGCTTGGTACCGACCATGGCAGTTCTTTATGTTGGAAGTGCCCTAATAGTTCTTTTATATAACTACGATGCTGTTCTTCCAAGTTTCAAACTTATCCTCACACAGGCCTTCAACCCGGAAGCAAAATGGGGTGGCGTTCTCGCAGTTGTTATGTGGGGTATCCGCCGTGGGTTATATTCCAATGAAGCAGGTCAGGGTTCGGCCCCTATCGCCCATGCAGCAGCAAAAACGAAGGAATCTATTCGAGAAGGAGCTGTAGCTCTTATGGGACCTTTCATTGATACTCTTGTTGTCTGCACTATGACTGGACTTGTGATTCTCACTACTGGAGTTTTGGATTCTACCGATTTGACGGGTGCACAATTAACCCGAGAAGCATTTACTCTTGGCTTTACATTTGCGCCAGAGATAGGAACTTTCATCGTCAATGCCTCAGTCCTACTTTTTGCATACACAACAATGGTGGCTTGGAGCTACTACGGCGACCGGTCCATTGAATATTTGGTAGGACCACAGGCAATAAAACCATACCGTTGGGTGTATGTTTTCTTCAATTTTCTTGGTGCCATACTCCCTCTAGCCTTCGTTTGGAACTTTGGAGATATTGCCCTCAGTCTTATGACTATCCCAAACCTCATTGGTGTTATTCTTCTTACTGGAACCTTAAAGAAATTGACTAACGACTATTTTTCTCGGAAGCACCTCACATTTCAGGAAAGACTCCAGGTTCAGCAGCAAGACTAATGTCAGGGGAAAAAGAGAGTTATCTTGAGGTGGCGTTGACAGCCGCCCGGGAAGCTTCTGATTATATCCAAGAGCAGTCAAAGCACACTCGTCAAATAAACTTTAAGGGAGATACTGATCTGGTCACGCAAGCTGACCGCGGTGCTGAGGAGATTATCCTGC
>JBHHUM010000099.1:0-6638 GCA_046861645.1 Fidelibacterota bacterium
CCATCCCAATGTACAGCGTTATACTTAATCGGAGTATAAAATGTGTCGTTCCCGCTAATTGTTGTATCATACCCCGACTTAATTTGTCCCACTGCCCAGACATCATTCTCATCTATAATTACTACATCCATAAGATAACTGCCGTAGCTTCCCAGCGTATCAATTTCCCAGACAAAGTTGTGGCTAGTGGTATCAAGGCAGCAGTCGGAACTGTCATCCCCACACAAGTGGTACCCTTCTGGACATTCTGTAATACTATCTTCATCATCATATAGGCATGCGAACAAGAATAAGGTACATAATACCCATAAAATGGGATTCCCAGACAACATCCACCTCTTTATCAGAGATATTCTTCTCATGTTTTGATCATTGTCTAGTTTTCCCATAGATAGTTTTATCACGTAGTCTATTCATAATAAGGCAAAAGTGTGAGTCGTTTTATGGTCACTAGCATAATCTCTACAATATCGATGCAAAGACAGCCAAAGCTCGTATCTCTCATCCTGTAAATAAAATACGGTTAATCTTTCAATCCCGAAATACGACGAACGTCGTACTTTATAGGTATAGAAGAGCGTATTTTCGCATAGTCAATTTGCGTACATCAGATTAAAACTATCACCTATTCAGGATTTGATTTCAAACAGCTAGATTCTTTACGGTTTAGATAGCTGGTTGGGGAAAACAACACCTCGTTTAGGAACGATTAGTGGAAAGTCATGTCGGTCTTTTATGAAGGGTCTACAGGAAGAAGTTTCTTTTCTATAGCATATCGAGTGAGCCCTGCAATATCATGAATATCCAGTTTCTGCATGATGTTTTCACGGTGTTTGCGAACAGTGTTTGTACTGATATGAAGTTGTTCTGCTATTTCTTCCGTGCTGAACCCCTCTATAATCAACTGTAAGACTTCTCTCTCTTGATAGGAAAGATTCGAACGTGTTGATTGATCATTCTTTATTTAATGTGTAAGTATGTACACTTAGTTAGAACATCGATAGTAATTTCTGTCACTCAAAAAATCGTGGAAATTCTTTTCCAGGGAGGAAACCTTACTTAGCTGTAGCTTTTAACGTCTCAACATGATTTTCAGTTTTCAGTCGGCAAAGGTATATCCCGGATGGTAAAGGAGATCGTACAATACTACACTGAGGAAACTGGGGACTTACCTGCTATCAAAAAGGTTTTACACCTTGTGTTACAGAATGTCATTATTGTAAAGTCCATATTCAGAATTGAGGATGTGTAGTCAATAATATACGTTTTAGCATTGAAGAGTGTACTTTTTTCAATTTATTCCTTTGACATTCTAACTCCTTTCTCCGTACCCTTGACGCCAACGGTAGCCGTGAAGACTTTCGCTAAAAGAATCCCCTTGATGATACTCCTTGTCGCCGGAGTACTTTTTATTTCCTGTGTACCGATTCTCCAGGATTGGTGGTATGGAGATGTGGGTACTGTCGTTTCGGCCCATCCTATTGCTACAAAGATTGGTATGGAAATCCTACGGAATGGTGGTAATGCTGTTGATGCTGCTGTAGCGGTTGGTTTCGCCATGGGGGTAGTGGACCAGTTTCATTCCGGGATAGGAGGTGGCGGTTTTATTGTCATGCGACTGGCTGATGGTACAATTCATACTCTGGATGGTCGCGAGACGGCACCTGCGGCTGCTGCCCGCGACATGTACCTCCGGGAGGGGCAGTTTGATCCTTCCTTGAGTCAAGAGGGTGTTCTGGCGGTAGCGGTCCCCGGCATCGTGGCGGCCTATACTGAAGCTCTGGAGTTGGCCGGTACAAAGACCCTGACTGAAGTCATCGCCCTATCAATTCCCTTAGCTCGAAATGGTTTTGTGTTGGATGAACCGTATGCGAGGGCTCTCCAGAGAAATGTGGATAAGCTGAGAAATGACACCGCCTCAGCAGCCATTTATCTGCATAAAGATGGATCACCACTTGCGGCTGGAGAGATACTCCGCCAGCCGGACCTCGCCGTTACGTACGAGAAGATTGCCTCAGGTGGTGCGGACTATTTCTATCGAGGTGAATTCACAGAACAGTTGACAGCCTACATGGAGACCAATGGTGGGCTGATTACTGAAGCTGACATGGCTGGTTACACAGTTCGACATCGGGAGCCAATCGTGGGGAACTACCGGAATTATGAGATTATCGGCATGGCGCCGCCCAGTTCCGGCGGGGTACATGTACTGCAGATACTCAACATGCTGGAGGCGTCAGGCGTTTTGGAAGGAAAATCCGGATGGGACTCTGAGTCGGTCTATCTGACTGCCCGGTTTATGTCCCGAGCTTTTGAGGATAGGGCAACCTATTTAGGTGATAGTGATTTCTATAAAATACCTACAACCCGCCTCGCTAGTCAGGAATATGCGGATTCATTGGTAATGGCGATTACAGAAGAGACATCGCCTAAAGTGCCTACGTCAGGAGCCAATAAATTCGAATGGTCGTCCAGAAGCACTACTAATTTTTGTGTGGTGGATCGCTGGGGTAATGCTGTGGCAGTAAATCAAACGGTGAATCTGCAGTTTGGTGCCAAGTTAACATTACCTGGTACAGGAGTTATTCTTAATGATGAGATGGATGATTTTGCCGCTCAGCCGGGAGTTCCTAATGCCTTTGGACTCGTTGGTGGGGAAGCCAACAGTATTGCCCCCGGCAAAAGACCCCTGTCCAGTATGTCCCCAACTATCATCGTGCAGGATAGCAAACCGGTTTTGATTTTAGGTGGTGCCGGTGGTTCACGGATCATCACAGCAGTACTACAGATGATTGTAAATGTAATTGATTTTGGGATGACGGTAAGGGAGGCTCAGGAACAGCCCCGCTTTCATCATCAGTATCAACCGAATATCCTGTTTATGGAGCCGGGTTTTGCCACTGTGCTGATGAACCAGCAGAAGAACAGAGGATTTGAAGTGGTGGAGAGTGGTAACTTGGGACGAGTCCAGCTAATTGCTTGGAATGAAAAGGCCCAGCGCTATGAAGCCAGGCCTGATCCACGATTCAGATTGGGTGGGTAAAGGGCTACTTATTCCACTCGCTTGAAAACGAGAGACTCTTCTTCATTGGCAATAACCAGTTGGCCCTCTTTCCAAGAGATTTCAGCTACATCCCATTCTTCGGAATCTTTCAGAAGAGTGCTTAGAGAGGTTCCGTCCAGCTTCCACTCTCCGGTCAGGGATTTCGTTTCGTCAGGTGTTGACATGGTAATGATAAAAGTGCCATCCTCATTGAATTCATAGACCATGGAGACGGCCTCCACAGCAGCGGTTGCCAGTTCCAATTCCTCACCCTTAAGACCTTCCTCTGACAGACTACTTTTGATGACATCCTGGTCCAATTCCCATTTGCCTAGAATGGAGCCATCGTCTTCTGGGGGTGTAGCAAAAGTGAAGGAAAAAAGAGTCAGGAACAGGAGGGATCGTTTAGATATTGACTGTACCATTGTTAGTCCTCCATTAACTTGACGTGGGGAAATGCTTTCTGTATGAAGTATAGCACTAATTTCAAAATAGTGCTACTTTTTTCTTCGTCTTTGGAAAATAGATAAAGAGTCAGTGAAATCATATAACCGCAACTTATTTTGCGTTCAAATCGACTGTGATATCTGTCAAGTTTTCGTCTCCCTATTTGCGATAACTTTGCTCCAGGGCTATATTCCTGCTGTAAAAGAGCGACCACATAATGGGAGACCGATGAAAACAAAAAAATATATTTTTGTTCTACTTTTATTCGTAATGAATTGGAGTTATGGCCAGGTAAGTGACAATGTTACTTTTATCAGCACCACCAACCCGGGGGGTTATGCTTCTGATATTTGGGGCTATACTTCTCCCACGGGTGAAGAGTATGCTCTGGTCGGGAGTTGGGCCAGTACCTTCGTTATTAACACCTCCTCTGATCCAGAGAATCCTTATGTCACCGGGGAGTTTGACGGGCCGCCCTCTTCCTGGCGAGATCTGAAGACATATGGACACTATGCTTATGTAGGTACAGAAGGTGGTGGTGGAGTGCAGATTATTGATCTGGCTGATCCGGAGAACCCCCAATTTGTCGGTAATTATGCGACCGGGTTTTCCAGCTCTCATAATATTCATATCGCTGATGGCTATCTCTATGTAGTTGGGGCTGCTGGGTATAATATTCATATTATCAGTCTGTCTGATCCGGAAAACCCCGAGACAGTTGGAGGGTGGAACGGTGAGTATATTCATGATCTGTATGTGAAAAATGATACCGCTTGGGGTTGTGCTATCTATTCAAGCACCATTTATGTTATTGATGTGAGTGATAAGACAAATCCCCAGACGATCACCTCCTGGCAGTATTATGGTGCTGCACATGCCTGTTGGCTGTCAGAAGATAGCAAATATCTGATTACCTCAGACGAGACTTATGGTGGCAATATCAAAATCTGGGATGTGCAGGATTTAAATAATGTCAACATGCTTGATTCCTATACCGTGAGTGCCAACCATTCTGTGCATAATGTGTTTGTAGTGGATAATCTGATTTATGCCTCCTATTATGCTGATGGATTAAGAATCATCGATTTTTCAGATCCCACGAATTTAGTGGAAGTAGGATACTATGATTCCACAGAGGAGGAAGGACTGTTTGTGGGTGCCTGGGGTACATTCCCTTATACAAATAATTGCACAGCCTATATCAGTGATATGTCCAATGGACTTCTTGTGGTCAGTTATGATGACTGCCAGTTGGCTGACGATCTAGACCCCAACCCTGTGGAGCATCTGACAGCCTACAGCGATTATAGCACACCGACCAGTATCGCCCTGACCTGGGAAGATCCAACTTTACTTGCCGGGGGAGGTGATATTCCCCCTTTCACAGTGGTTATCGAACGGGACAGCGTGGTTGTGGCTGAGGTATCGGCTGGTACGGAAAGCTATGTGGATGGTGGATTGGTGGATGGAGAGTATTATTTCTACACCCTGTTTGTACGTTTAACTGAATCCGACAGCACCAGTATCATCAGTGCGGCCGATGCTATCTGTGGAGGTTCACCAGTTCCTTCATTCCCGGAGAATTTTTCTGGCTCTGAGGAAGGTGGGATCATCACCCTGAGTTGGACAAATCCCACAACTCAGATTGATGGTACCCCCCTGGATGATTTAGCAGGTATCTATATTTATCGCAACGGTAACTTTTTTGCGAATGTAATCACCTCTGAAGCTGGTGCAATAGTGTCCTGGCAGGATGAACCGGAATATGGGTTTTCCTATGATTATCAAATCTTGGCTGTGGATAACGAATCTGAGCAAAACACAAGTTCCATTACTGACCTATATCGCTTCTGGATGGGTGACGTGCCCGACTTCCTTATCTGGAATCCGGATAATATAAGTCCTACCTCTGCCACAGGTCTGAGTCGATCTTTCTATGAATTGGGTCGGTCTGCTGCGGAAGTACAGAACCTGACCGAGTTTGGTGGGAATCTTTTCACGACGGGCTATAAAGCTGTATTTGTCCTGTGTGGGTTTGCCCCTGAAACATATGAAATCTGGGATGGCCAATGGGGAACTCAAGGTGATTTATTTAAGTTGCGGTACTACCTGAATGATGGCGGTTCCATGTATATGGAGGCGGGCGATGAATTCTCCAATCTGAATGCGGCCACGGTGACGGAGCTTTTTAGCGTTGATGTAGCCCTCCAGGGTGGCTACGATTTAGAGGGGATTGTCGGGGAAGACGGAACTTTTGCTGCCGGGATGACATTCGATTATGCTGGCGATGCTTCAGAGATAGACCAACTGGTTCCGTTAGTAGAGGCCTTTCCTATTTTCAGTAATTCTGGTACGCCTTTCTTCACGGGTGTGGCTAATGATGGTGGTACTTACCGGACCATCGCGGCGACCTTTGAATTTGGTGGTCTTGTGGATGGAGCTACGACTAAAACAGTATTACTGGACTCCATGCTTCATTTTCTTGTGGATGCTGAAGATCTTTCCATGGATGATCCTGCAGTTCCTTCAGTATTTGCCCTGTACCAAAACTTTCCTAATCCTTTCAATTCATCTACCACAATCAGATTGTCCGTTCCTGATGAGGGTGATGTGCAATTAACTATTTATGATGTGCTGGGTAGGGAGGTAAGTACTCTCATTAGTGGTGAACTGGTGAGGGGTTCTCATGAGCTTATCTGGGACGCCAGTAGTGTCAGCAGTGGTATCTATATTTATCGTTTGACCCGTAGTGGAGAAACCTTGTCAAAGCGGATGATTTTACTTAAATAAGGTTGCCTGCTGTTAACCCCAAAGTGCCAATAATGGAAATGCATCAATTGGAAACTGAACTACCAAGGAATGATATCATGAAACGATTTGTACTTCTTACCCTTACAGTCCTGGTTTATTTAGTTCCTATCAATTCACCAGCTCAGGAGAGTGCTTTCTGGTGTGGGACACCAGAGTTATCACCCCTTGAATTACAGGAAGCCCGTGCCGATCTTCAGCGTCGGCTGGCTGGAAAGCGCTTTATTATCGAAGAGCCCATTGTGATTCCTGTGGCATTTCATATTATTTTGAATTCCAATGGAGAAGGTGATATCTCCACGGATCAAATTGATGCACAAGTGGAGCATATGACCGGGGC
>JBHHUM010000100.1:0-6612 GCA_046861645.1 Fidelibacterota bacterium
GTCCCCTTACCGATGCCTATTTTACGGGGTTGGGGATGTACTTCCACTACGAAACAGAGATGATTGGTACTGACGTAACTCTCTATTTGCGGGACGTCCTGGATGACCCCATTCCTGATGACTGGACACAGGACATACCCGGAAACGGCGAATACGATTTCACCATTTACAACGAAGGAATCGCCCACTTTTTGGGTGATGTACTTTGGGAATACACTTTCCCACTCACCGAGTCAGATGTCTACCCCAATTGGTTTGAAGTAGAGATTCCCGAAGCTGACTGGGTTGATGTTGGTACACGCGACTTTGCTATTACATTGTTCATCTCCGGCGGAGATAATGCCGATCTGATGTATTACGCCGGTGTAAATGGTAGTGGAATTCCTTACAACCACGGTATCAAATGGTATCACACCGGTGCTGGCTACTGCGCTCCTAACCCGTGCTGGGTGCCGAGATTGAACTTTGTGATCCACGCCTATGTTGACTACTATGGAGACCCACCACCTTTCATTTGGAGTGTTGAGGACTTGGACGATGTCTATGAATCGTGCGATCCAGGTCCTTATGAAGCGACAGCAGTTATCCAGGATGTTGGCACTAATGTATTTGATGGAGCGTTGACAGAGGTTCTATTCATTTATGATGATGGTTCCGGCCCGGATACTCTGGATGTGACCTATCAAAATGATCCCACTATAGGCGGTACTTTCACAGGAACCATTCCGTCTCTTGGTGCCGGAAGTACAGTTGAATACTGGTGGTCGGCTACGGACAACGGTGCTGAGAATCCGGATGGAGATGTGGCCCATACTACTGATCTGCAGTTTGAATCCCTGCGCTTTGCTATTCACGAGTCGTCAGGTGCTAATATACTCTTCATCAATGACAGTGGGTCTGATGACGATTACCTGGGTCCTATGATCGATTATATTGAGGAAGTAGGTTTCCTCCTCGATGGCTGGACAACCTTCACCATGGGAGTACCGGGAGATTGTGAACTTGGATATTACGGTGTCATAATTGTTGGACAAGGACTAAACGGTTACGGCTCTATCGCCCCGGAATCTGATTTTGAGGCGCATTTGATGGCTCACATGGACATCGGTGGTACCTTTGTCCTCATCTCCGATGACTACATCCATGGTTTGGGCTTGGGTTCCACTGGTGACTGGGAAACTGTTGATCCCTCAGCTAATCCGTTCCTGGCCGACTACCTACATGTCAGTGACTTCTGCAGTGACTGCAGTGCTGACTCTCTCTATGCCGGTATTGATGGTACGGTTTCGGAAGGCTTAGGTGAGTTTGAAGCTCATCCTGCCTGGCCAGATCAAGTTATCCCTGATGATGATGCCATACCGCTGTTTGATGTTTGGAGTTATGATGAGCAAGACTGGGAGTCTGTTGGCGGTATTCAGTATGGAGGCGATTACCATATGATCTTTGTGCCGTGGGATATGGACAAAGTGGAGGATCCCAACATTCTGGTAGATTTCGCGCAGAATCTTCTATCGTGGATTCCACATCCCCCTTATTATCTTATAGTTCCGATTAGTCGGCCCAGGGGTGCCATCCCGGCTGGTACTTATGATCTGGAATTTGAATATGTCCTGTATGGTCTACCAAAATTGTCTTCCCCAGAGGATTTGCAAGTGTATCTGCAAATTGTTATAGATGGTGAATACCAAGTACACCCCATGAATAATGATGACGGGGGCGGGACTTGGTGGAATGTAGTCTTGGAGGATGTAGTCCTCGAAGTTACTGAAACCGATACGAGCTTCGGCGTGTATCAAGCTGTCGCTTACCTTGACTTCAACTTAGCAGGACTATCACCTGAGGAAAGTTACTATGCCATTGATTGGGAAAGTACCGGCGCTCCCATTCTGTATATCCTGGATGCCTATGAGCCATACTGGGACTACGGTGTAGGCTTCCACGACTCAACTATGAAGGCTAACATGGATGCTGTCGGCATCAACTATGACATCTGGAGCAACTGGGACAATGGTCTCCCAGACTTCCAGACAGTCCTATCGAACTATGCCGGTGTGATCAACAATGGCGTTTTAGACTGGGTAGACTGGGCACCCCAGTCAGCAGACAATACATTGGCAGAGTTTGTAAACAAGGGTGGATATCTCCTTTACAGTTCTGAAGAAAAACTTGGTACTTTATCAGGCTGGGAGGATGTGAATTTCTACCCGGGAGACTTCGCCTATGACGTCCTCGGTGTTGACTACGTTTACAATGACTGGGGTTACACTCATGTAGTGGGCAATGATGACGGTGGTACAGGCCTACTGGATGGAGGTCTGGACACGATATATGTAGAGCTGGACAGCATGGCGCATTACTGGGGCACTGCCTTCGTGGACATGATGGTCCCGACAAACGAGGTCTATGGTTTTCCTTTCCTGGCTGAGTATGCACCGGGCAGCTTCTACTATGCCAGTAGTATTGTGGGAAACACGTTCTTCACAGCGTTCAACATTCCTATGATGCCTACTGATGTGCAGCAGCAGTTGCTGACCAACTTTGGAGTCTGGGCAGGTATTGGTCCTTCCGTTAAGGATACAGAGCCCTTACCATTTCAGTTCACCCTCCACCAGAACTACCCCAACCCCTTTAACACCAGCACCACCATCCGTTTTGATCTTCCTGAAAATACAGATGTGGAATTAGTTATCTACGATATCCTTGGCCGGAAGGTAGAGACTTTGCTTCCCCACCCTAGTGGGATGATTGGTCAACTGGTTGGTGGTCCACATGAAGTAGTGTGGGAGGCATCTACCGTAGCCAGTGGCATTTATATTTACCGATTAACTGCCGGAGAAAAGCAGTTTACCAGAAAGCTTATTCTGCTTAAATAGCTGAAATTCCATCTAAAATAATTCACTAGATATCTACTGTCTGTACCATTTGAGTTTTGTAATTTCCCGAGCTTTTAATATCTGTAAAAAAGATGAATAGGAGTCATATTAAATGATTAATCCCCACGGCGGAGCTCTGGTAGATGGGATCGTACCCCGGCCAGAAGAATTAAATTTTAAGTTACCGTCCATAAATCTCAGTCGAAGAAATCAATCTGACTTGGAAATGATTGCTACTGGAGCTTGCAGTCCCTTGGCCGGATTCCTGGGCCAGGAGGATTATTCTACTGTAATTGAGGAGATGAGGTTAAAGGATGGCAACATCTGGACTATTCCCATTACTCTCCCCATAACTGAGGATCAGAAGGCAGAATTAAGAGGTTTGGAAGAAGCCTATCTATCTACGAAAAGTGAGGGTATTCTTGGTAAAATCATGATTGGTGATATCTTTCGACCAGACAAGGAGCGGGAAGCGGAAAAAGTATATCTAACCACAGATAGGAAACATCCCGGAGTGAATGCACTCATATCCAGTGGTGAATATTATGTCGCTGGTAAGATAGAGGTATACCAGCTTCCCAGTCACAGGAGGTTCAGCAAATACCGTATTCCTCCTCTACAAATGCGTAGTACTTTTGAAAAGAAGGGGTGGCAAAATGTAGTGGCTTTTCAAACACGAAATCCAATTCACCGAGCTCACGAATATATTACCAAGTGTGCTCTGGAAATGGTGGATGGGTTGCTTATTCACCCCATTGTGGGTGAGACTAAAGCCGATGATTTACCGGCAGAAGTAAGAATGGCATGTTATGAAGCTATCATAGATAACTATTTTCCCCACCGTCACACCATTCTGGCCGTATATCCAGCTTCCATGCGTTATGCAGGACCTCGAGAAGCTATTTTTCACGCCATTACCCGAAAGAATTATGGTTGTACCCATTTTATTGTAGGGCGAGACCATGCCGGGGTAGGTGATTATTATGGTACCTACGACGCCCAGAAAATCTTTGCTCGTTTTAGGAGGGATGAACTCGGTATTGAACCTATGTTTTTTGAGCATTCCTTTTACTGTAAACGGACTAACTCCATGGCCACGACAAAAACTTCCAGAGCTATGGATCACGAAAAGATTTTTCTTTCTGGTACCAAGGTCCGTGAATTGTTGAAGAATGGACAAGAGCTGCCCGAAGAATTTACCCGGCCTGAAGTGGCTGAGATTTTGATGAAACACTATGGAGGTATTAGCTGAAATGGAAACGACGATTCATGGTAATAACCGTGGAGTCTGTATCTGGTTGACGGGGCTCTCTGGAGCAGGGAAAACAACGATTTCTATTCCCCTGGTGGAGAGACTACGGGCCATGGGTTGCCGCGTACAACGATTAGATGGTGATATCGTCAGAGAGAAATTGACCCCGGATCTGGGCTTTACCAAGGAAGATCGGGATAAAAATATCGAGCGGGTAACTTTTGTGGCTGAATTGCTGGTGAAACATGGCGTCATTACTGTCTGTGCTTTTATCTCACCTTACAAGGCGGAACGACAGTATGTTCGTAAGGAGACAGGTAAGTTTGTGGAAGTTTTCGTAAAGTGTCCCCTAAAAGTGTGCGAGGAGCGAGACGTAAAGGGGATGTATGCTAAAGCCCGTACTGGAGAAATCAAGAATTTTACTGGTATCAGTGATCCTTACGAGATCCCTGAAAATGCTGAAATAATAGTAGATACATCCCTGATGACCTTGGATGATGAAGTTGACACAATTATTGACTATCTCCGAGAAAATGAGTATATACTATAGCTATCCACCAACCTTAAAATCTTCCCGATTTTAAGGGGTGGTCCATTTAAGTATCTAGAAGGATATATGAATAGTGCATGGTAGATTGGCAATCAACCCCAAGTCAGACGATTACAATGCAAAATGTGGCTAATATCTATTACCCATTTAACCAGTTACCTGTAGTTTCGTACATCAGTGTCTTTTTAGCATGAGTAACTCAAGGTTCAAAATGCTGATTCTACTTTTGATAATCTACCCTAAATGAAATTATATAGACAAGCGGGCAACATTAAGGCAGGACTCTTTTTGGGAGCAGTCTTACTGATTGTAGGACTTTTCCTTTATACACAGAGTATCATTGAAAAGCTCAGAGAAGAGAATCGGGAAACGGTTGCCCTGCATGCAAAGCTTTTTGCCAAGGGTATTTCTGAGGCTGAAGGGGAGGAATTGGATTTTGTTTTTAGAGAGATTGTTCAACCTATTTCTTTTCCTATCATTTTTACAGATGTTGATGGTAATCCTCAACAGTGGAGAAACCTCCCCGATAATGATGAACTGAGTGTGGAAGTTGTCAAAAAACATCAGCAGGATATGGCCAAGGAAAATGATCCAATTCCCCTTGTCTTTTCCGTTTATCTGGAGGAAGTTGGAGCCACTCAGGAATTAACGTTAGGGAACCTCTATTTCGGTGACTCCACGCTCATCTCACAGTTAAGGGTATTACCGTACATCGAAATTGGAATGGTAGCATTTTTTGTGTTCCTTGGTTTTATCGGATTTCAAGTCATTCGCAATAATGAGAAGCGACATATCTGGCTTGGTACTGCCCGAGAGACTGCTCACCAGCTGGGTACTCCTGTATCTTCCCTGATGGGTTGGCTGGACCGGTTAGCAGAGCATCCTGAGGAAAGTGTCCAATTATCGATGGAGATGAGGAAGGATGTCAGTCGTCTGCAAAGCATCAGTGACCGTTTTGCTCGGATGGGCTCGAAACCCAAGTTGGAAAGGATTAAAGTACAGCAGTTGCTAAATGAGACTGCAGATTATTTCAGAGATCGACTGCCCAGAAATAAATCTATTGTTTTAGAGGTCGCAGATGTAGATGATATTTCCATTCTCAGTACACCAACTCTAATTTCCTGGGCCCTGGAGAACTTGGTAAAGAATGCCATAGATAGCTTGGATAAACCGGATGGCAAGATTTTTCTTACCGCCACCCATTCCGGTGGTTTTGTAGTACTGGAGATTACCGATAATGGTAAAGGAATCCGGCGACGAGACTGGAAAAATGTGTTCCGACCAGGATATAGTACAAAAGAACATGGATGGGGATTGGGCTTGAGCCTGACCCGGAGAATTATCGAGGAATTTCAGAATGGAACGGTTCGAGTACGTAATTCTGAAATAGGTAAGGGGACTACCTTTGAGATTCGCATTCCAGCGGCATGAAGTTGGAGGGATAGCAGTTATGAGTACAAGAAGAGATTTTTTAAAAGGTACTATTGCATCTACACTCGTACCAGGTGTACTGTTTTCAAAGATGATCAACAAAATAAGCCGCTCAATAAATAACCCGGTAGTGATCTCCCCGTGGAAATTCGGTCGAGAGGTTAATCAAGCAGCCATGCGTCTTCTTCGACACGGAAAATCAGCTCTGGATGCTGTCGAAGCGGGAGCGAACGTAGCAGAAAATGATCTTACTATACGTACGGTGGGATTAGGAGGAAGACCGGATGAAGATGGTCATGTTACCTTGGATGCTTGTATCATGGATTCTCGTGGGAATGCTGGTTCTGTAGCTTTCCTTCAAGAGATAAAAAACCCTGTTTCCGTGGCCAGGAAAGTGATGGAGCGGTCGGATCATGTTATGCTTGTCGGAGAAGGTGCGAAGCGATTCGCACTGGCCCATGGTTTCAAAGAAGAAAATTTGCTGACGGAGGTGTCCCGCAGGGAGT
>JBHHUM010000030.1:0-25358 GCA_046861645.1 Fidelibacterota bacterium
ATTACCGCGGCTGCTGGCACGAAGTTAGCCGGTGCTTTCTTGTGAGGTACCGTCATATTCTCATGATATTTTCATGAAAACTGTTCTTCCCTCACGACAGACCTTTACACTCCTAAGAGCTTCATCAGTCACGCGGCGTTGCTGCGTCAGGCTTTCGCCCATTGCGCAAGATTCCCCACTGCTGCCTCCCGTAGGAGTCTGGGCCGTATCTCAATCCCAGTGTGGCTGATCATCCTCTCAGACCAGCTACCGATCATCGCCTTGGTAAGCCGTTACCTTACCAACTAACTAATCGGACGCAGGTCCATCCCAAAGCGGGACCCGAAGGCCCCCTTTAACAACATATCCCTGAGGATCCGCTGCATTATCCGGTATTAGCCCGCCTTTCGATGGGTTGTCCCGGTCCCTGGGGCAGGTTACCTACGCGTTACTCACCCGTCCGCCAGTTTAATAGCCCCCCGAAAGGGACGTTCTCCTTGACTTGCATGTGTTAGGCACGCCGCCAGCGTTTGTCCTGAGCCAGGATCAAACTCTCCATTGTAGGTGTTTGTTATCTTTTATGTGTCGATGTTCTTTCCTGTCGACACTGGCCCGCGCATACCAATTTTCAAAAAACTTTTCGAGTAGGATCTGAATATGAAAAAATTATCCGCACTCGAGCTTTGTAACTTAACTTAGTAAAGAACAATACCACAAACGTTTTTTCTAATATTTCTAGATTTTAATTACCCTGTATTCTAATGAAAACTTAAAATCTCTGGCTCGGGAAAATCAATGAAATTTCCAGGACCAAATCTTCTATCTACCCACTTGGCATACTTCTTTATCGTCTGTTGATTGGCATAATCAACATCTTTTATAGATCCCCAGATACTACCACTATAAATTGCAACATAAGTTGCTAAGGTAATATACCGCCAATTCTTGTCAATTAATCTCAATCCCAAACCAACTGAGGATATAAAAGTACCTGCTGCTGGACTCCAATCTCTTAAATACGCCCTACCCCCACCGGGAAATATGCTTATTAACCCAGCCAATTTACGGTTTTTCACAGGTAAGCTTGAAACTTCTTCACAGGCTCTGATGAGGCGTCTTAACAATCGATCGTGTTCCCTGGTATCAAACAATTTCCGGCAAAGCTGGAAATTCGCTTTGGCCTGTTCCCATTGTAGCTCCATAAAAAGAGCATAACCATCAAATACGACTAAATAGGGATCTAAACTATCCCCTAACTGAGCCCTATGAACACTTTCGTAATCACCTTGTTGTAAACTCAAATAAGTCAATCTATAATGGGCTGCTCGATACTCTGAGGAATTAGGTAGCACATTGGATAATACCTGTTGATAGTATTCCTCGGCTAAGGCTAGATTGCCCATCTCTTCATAGCTGCGTGCTATTTTATAATATACCAAGGGTATGATTTCATCTTCTGGATATAGAAAAGTATAACGGAAGCAAGCTAATACCGTTCGTTCGTAATATCCTTCCTGAAAGAGAAAATCACAGAAGCTTAATAGTTCCTCACGTTGAAATGAAGTGTATTCCTTCCACTCTCGCTCTATTTCATCTACTGAATGATATTCTTTCTGTCCCAGTACTAACTGTAAAGGACTGATAAGAAACAAACACAATGAGACTATAAGAAGTCGGTGCATGGGACAAATATAAAAACGGCACGCCAAGCGTGCCGTAAAAAACTTCGATGATAATAGTAAAACTTACTGCAAGAGAAGCATCTTTTTCTGATCAAAAAATCCCTCTGTCTTCAGAGAGTAGAAATAGATCCCTGAAGCCATTGCTCTGCCAAACTCATCTCTACCATCCCATTGGATATGATGATAACCAGCGGTCATATCTCTATTCACCAAGGTAACTACCTTCTGCCCTAAGACATTATAAACCACTAGCTCAACTGGAGTGGATTCTATCAATTGAAAATCGATAGTAGTCACTGGATTAAAAGGGTTGGGATAATTTTGCCGCAATGCTATTTCGGTGGGTAGTGCTTCATCAGAGTTACGATCTATACCCAGCATATTAAACGTAACTGGATTATTAACACCCGGATAAGAACAGGTTACGTTTTGAGCCTCTGCATCAGAGAGACGAACCCCACCTTCACCACCTAACCAAAAGTTAATCTGGCTGCCCACATTACCCACGACATCAAAAGTGATGCTTACTAAAACTCCTTCACCTACTTCAGTCTCTGCACCCGAAAAACTGAAACCAAAGACAAGAACATCACCATTAGCTGTTTCAGTACCCGGTACCGACCATCCTTCTATCTTATTACCTGCTACGGCCGAGTTGAATACCAGAGCATCGTCGGTATCATCAATAACCTCGAACTGAAATGCCCGTAAAGGCTCATTATTGTTAACAAGGATAGTTAAGGTAATCGCGTCACTGGTACCAGTTAATTCAGGTTCAAAACCCAAACAGGCACATAGTCCAGTGGGAATTTCTTCGCCATAGGTTTCGCTCGTAGTATCCATGTCTATATGATAAGCAGTATCTGCTGGACAGTCAACAGGAAAAGCGGGACTGAATAACATTAAAATCGCACCCACCAGTATCCATAAAAATCTTCTCATTCTATTACCTTCTCCTCTTACTGTGATAATAAATCTACGATTTCTTTACTAGTACCAAAACCCTTTTTTAATCTGATTGACCCTGATCACTTCAGATACATCATTTTCTTTATTACCTGTTTTTGACCTGCTTTCACACGCAACAGGTATATCCCTGAGGACACTACTTGGCCTTTATTATCCAAACCATCCCAGACAACTGCTCTATACCCTGCAACTTGAGTTTCCTTCGTGAGAGTGCGAATGCTTCGACCTAATAGATCATGTATGGTAATGGTAACAAAAGTTTGTTCTGGCAGTTCATAACGTATGGTAGTAGATGGATTAAAAGGGTTAGGGTAGTTAGCATAAACTACGAATTTTTCTGGAACGAGGGGTCGATCAACAGCAACAGTCATTTCAAAATCAGATCGGTTCCCACTTCTTGTAGAGTTAAGTCTGAACATACTCCAGTACTCCCCACTGCCGGCCGAAGTTTTGATGTCAATAACAGACAAAGTCGACGAAGCTCCCACTGCAATTTCCAGGTCCCCGTCAGCATCAATATCTGCTATGGAAAATGATCCCTCCACGGTACCGGATAAGGAAATGGGAAAGTTATCCAGTAAAGTACCCTCAGTATCCCAGGCATAAAGAGCACCATTTGAATTGGCGGCTACTATTGCGGGGAAACCTGACCCATTCAAATCACCAAAAACAGGAGCACTCTTAAAGGCACTTGTACTCGCTTGTGGCCAACCGGGAAGGGAATTCCCATCATGATCTATTCCAAAAACCTTTTTGATATTACTACCAAAGAAAATTTCCCAATCGCCATCGTTATCGATATCTTCTATGGCAGGTGCACCCCGAACATCACCGCTGCCATTAACCGTGAAGCGCTGACTACCATCAGAATTTATGACATGCAGATAATTATCATCAGACCCCACAATAATTTCCAGAGTGCCATCTCCATTTAGATCCACCAAGGCAGGATCACCATTTATCCTGTTCCCGGCTGCATAAGGAAAGCCACTCATTACGGACCCATCTGATTCGAACCCCCATACATGATTCGACCAGGTTCCGACTACAATCTCATCGCTGCCATCATCATCTATATCACCCACAGCAGGTGCTACCATAATTGACTCATCTACTAAAATCGGGAAAGAATCAAAATCAGATCCATCGTGGTGTATTACATAAAGATACTTTCCAAAGCCCCCAAAGATGATTTCCAGGTCGTTATCGCCATCTAAATCCCTGAGCACTGGAGTAGTCATGAGAAATCCATTGGCTGTGTATTCAGCCTGCAGGGAACCATCTCCATTCAGGATATAACACTTTTGATCTTTAGAACATATAATGATTTCAAGATCACCATCTCCTTCGAGATCAGCTACTGCAGCGGATCCTCTAACTTGATTCCCGGTAGTAAAGCTCCATTTCTCACTTCCATCTGAACCAAGAGCATAAATAGTATAATCATCAGTACCGAAAACAATCTCATCAGAGCCATCGAGGTCAATATCATATATCAAAGGAGAACTATAAATACTTCCTCCCGCCGTGAAAGGAAAGCCCAACTGGTTAAGTGTCAGTTCAAGATCAAATACTTCGACTTCTTCATAATCTGCTGGCGGATCACCTGCGGTAATTGTAAGTGTTAAAGGGAGGGACGAAGGAGGAGCATCCGCGGTAATGGAGAATTCAAAGCGGTCTACGATGTTTACTCCTGTTCCACCACCGATAATATCTGGAAACGTCCCAGTATCGTCTATGATATTAATATACATAGATGTTGAAGAGAGAGTGGCGGAGACATTGGTAGCTGTCGCCCAACCTTCTGCATTAGCTAAAACTATCCGCATCTTGGCACTTTCTCCGGGATTCAAAACTCCATCGCCATCATCTTCGGTAAGTTGTAATGTATATGATTGGACGGACAGATTTGGAAAAACTCCACTGGCAATGGCTGCAAAGACATCAGGACGCCCTACCCCCAGTCGTCCTTGCAGATAATCTTCAGTATTAACATCATAGATTATTGAATCAGCAGTTTCGAGAAGGCGTTGTTCTATCCAATCACGATCGGCTTCAGGAAAATAGGACCAGAGAAGGGCGTAACAGCCAGACACTACAGGTGAAGACATGGAGGTTCCATCCCATGACTGATACCCACCAGAAACAGTCGCATAAACGGTACTTAGTATGTTTTCGCCAGGAGCAGCAAAGTCTACCGATTCATGGTATGTAGCCCAGTGATGCCAGACATCATTTTGCCCAAGGGCAGTTACCGAAATAACGTTATCATAACTGGAGGGATAATGAGCCGCATATTCCTCATTTCCAAAATCATCACCGTTACCCGCCGAAGCGATAATAATAGTTCCATAATTATTGTAAACATTGTTGATTACGGCCTGCTCACCACCACTGGGACCACCCCCACCCCAACTACAGTTGATGATATTTGCCCCTGCTTTAGCGGCAAAC
Source organism: Fidelibacterota bacterium (assembly GCA_046861645.1). GTDB lineage: Bacteria > Fidelibacterota > Marinisomatia > Marinisomatales > UBA2128 > UBA2128. Next base: position 5,085 of record JBHHUM010000030.1, read on the forward strand.
AGGATACCATTATATCCGCCTACGATAGCGGTGCCATCATCATAAGCGCATTTTACCGGCATGTGCTTGATTGACCAACCTTCACTGGCCATCCCAAGACTATTGTTGGTGGCAGCACCTGGAACTCCTGCAACGTGAGTCCCATGCATGTTACCTCCATAAGTACCCTGTCCAGGAGGACCCACTGGATCATTATCGTCCTCACCTATGTCCCAGCCAATAAGATTATCCACGTAACCATCACCATCATCATCCACTCCATTTAAATCGCCAGAATCGAGTTGCCACACTCCACTTACATATTCTACAGTAACACCATCACCGTCGTAATCTTCATCTAAATTTTGCCATAGATTTCCAATAAGATCAGGATGATCCCAATCGCAACCAGTATCCACTATCCCCACTACGATACTCTCGTCACCGGGATTATCCCCACTGGCAATATCCCACATGTCCCAAGCTTGCTCAATTGTTACCTGAGGAATGTACCATTGCTGACTGTATTTGGGATCATTAGGCTCATAAAACAAACGATGGATAGGAATACGTTCGGCAAAGAGGATATGCTCATCAGAAGAAAATGCAGCGATGACTTCCTGAATGTCACTCCTAAACTCTGGTAGGGTAATCTCATAAAACCTGTTGAGGAAAATATCCCCATCTTTATCGAAATCTGTCGCAGTTGGTAACCAGGGTTGAATAGCTACTGCCTCCATTTCCTGCAACAATTGGTCAAAGGAATCAAAACCAGTAATAGTACCAGCCTTGGCCTCTTTTAATTCAATTCTACCAAGTTCATTTTTGAAATAAACACGAAACCTATCAGTATGAAAAGCACCATTCGGATTGGCAGTAAAAGCAAAGCTTAACAACATAAAATTAAGGGTGCCTATTGAAAAAAAGTTATTCATCCAACTCACCTTTCTATTTGTGTAATTTCCCCTGAACAGAGGCGACCCAGCAACAGAAGCTGCCTGTAGATATCAGTCTTCTCAGGCAACTTCTGATAACAGACTCTCGTCTATAAATCGTTATTTGACAAGAATCAGCTTCTTTGCTGAAGAATGTTTTTCTGTCTCAATCCGATAAATATAGACTCCTGTAGCTAGATCACTGGCATCCAGATGATAACTATACCGACCGGCAGGAAGATTCTCATTTACTAAGATATGAACCAATCGTCCAGTGACATCGTACAATTCTAATTTGACGTGTTGCCTGGTCGGCAGATCGAAAGGAATGAAGGTTACGGGATTGAACGGATTGGGATAGTTTTGCCTAAGAGCAAACTCTTTTGGAAGCCCATTATCTTGCTGATTGATGGTTACTGCTGCATCCACTTTTGCCCGAATCATAAGGTCACCGCTGTATCCCAGATCAGCAATTGAGCCCCAATCATCACCGGGAATCTGGTAGTAACTGACATCATCCGGACTGTCGGTATCCAGACCGAGCTGTGGCGACAGAGAAGTCTCACCCCAACCAACGTAAAATCCTCCATCGGAGATCACAATATCTGCCGTGGAAACATCTTTTTCGTTCCAACCTTCAATAACGCTGGAGAAAAGCAGGGTAGTGCCAATCTGACTACCGGGCATACCCCCTTCACCATCATCGGCCCATAAGTAAATCCACGACAAACCACCATCCCCGGTGGCATAGTATTTCAATGAGACGAGGGTTACGGGTTCTTCAGGAACGAAATGTACCGCATAGAAACCACCATCTCCAAGAGAGGTGACACTGCTTTCTGCGGTTCCATCATCATAGGACATCTCATAGATAGTTGCCGCTTCTGGTGTGGCTGTTACTTCATTGGAGAAGTCACTTTCCACCTCATCGGGTGTCCCGTAGTTATATACAGCCGTTACTACATAATAATAGGTTGTACCATTCGTAACAAAAGGATCTTCAAAGAGTACATCCGGCCATAATTCGCCATACCAGAGAGGATCAGTATAGTCTCCTCCCTCGGTATGTCTATAGATATTGTAAGCTATATTTACTTCACCACCAGCTCCTATCACAGCCCGAATTCCCCATTCTCCATCCGGCAGACTATTCGCTTCAGCAACGGATTGCCAAGTCGACCAACTATCAAAATTGACATAACTGTGTCCAGAGGGTACGGCTGATTCATCCAAGGGTGCATACATGATGGAGGCATCCTCGAAAGTGCCAGCATCAAAAGCAATAACAAAATCACCTTCAAATACCCAACCATCAGCACTAAGGTCAATATCATTCCAGGATCCAACTGTAAGAGAGATATCTTTTGAATAAAGAGAGACATCTTCTATTAGACCCCCGAAGGCATCAAAACCATAGATTGTGGTAGTAGTACCAGTATTACTATCATAACCATAAATGCGAGCCGTCTCAACTGTAGCACCGAAGGGAGCATTGAAATATTCACCTGCCATGAATAGTCCATCTGTAGAGTAAATTCCATTTGTGAAAAAGCTGCCACTTCCATCATCATTATCGTAACCAATTTCGCCACCAGCACCTACACCCACTGGATCCCAATTCAGCGTCACTAAAGCATCTCCAGCCACTGCGATCAAATTTTCCGGCACTGGCAACTCTGTGGTCAGACTCTTTTTCCAGATATGGACATCATCAATGAAGAAGCCTTCACCGTTTCCACCATCATCATTATCATCAATGATTGCTACCCAACGAAGCCGGATATCCAGCCCGGCAAAATCGGAAAGATCTAACATAACATTTCCATTAAATGGTTCACCAGGATCGTAGGTATCCCATCCGGAACCTCCGGGACGAGTTATATCGCCGTAGTCGTAGAAAACATCTGTCCAGGCTAATCCTGAGGCCGACATTACAATCTGATCGTCAGCGTTATCATAAAGCAGGTTTCCTTGATCACTATTGTCCACCGATAAATTATCTATAAAGAATCCGATCAGTCCAGGTTCATCGGATGTTGACCATGCAGGATCTGAACCAAAAGCAAACCTGAGGATAACGGTTTCTCCAGCATAACTGTCCAGATTAAAACTGGCATCCTCCCAGCCGCTACCATATCCTCCCCAACCGGGAGAAGAGCAAGATTCTCCGTTATAAAACCAACCATAACAGCTTGTGCTGGTATAAGATGGAGAACCCTCAAGGATTTCCCAGGTAGTTCCTCCGTCAGTTGAGATTCTGACGTTGGCTGCGTCCCATCCATCTATCAGACACCCCTGGATATCCTGTGGTGCACCTGTGTACTCTTCAATAGCATATTGCAACTTGAAAGATAGACTGGTGTTTCCCGATGAAGGGATAGTAATCTCGGGAGAATCGAGAAATTGTAACCACCCGTTAGTATAACCATTCAAGGTTTCATCACCGCACCACCAGGAGTTACCTTCAAAGGCATTAAAGGAAGATGTATGCCAGGGAGAACTGCTTAAATCCGCAACATCCACACTATAGTAGTCTTCCAAGAAATTGTCACCGTCACCATCAAAATCCACAAAATCGCACCATAAGTCGAAATTAAAATGAATGCTCTCATTCTCTTCCAGACTTGGCAGCGTAACAACGGGAGTAATGAGCGATGAAATCGTGCTGTAATTATCATCATCAATCCAGGCACTATGTGTAGGACTACTGGAACTCTGCTCTGTTAATTCCCACCCTGATTCAAAAGTCCAACCGGCTGTTCCAGATTCTAAATCATCGAAAAAGATTGTCGTAGTATCTCTGTTGGATATTCGAGAGGAATTCAATATTCCCTGCCAATTTGAATCACGGTCAGCTTCGACTGTTGGTCTGGCCTGCTCATGAACCTGAAGATCTTTGGCATTCAGGGAAGCAAATTTCAACAGGAAAATGGAAAGTAAAACTAATCCCGGTATTATTCTTTTCATGTTAACACCTCTAAGTTGGGTTTATCGTTGTATTTATTAAAAAATCTTAGTTGCATTCATATTATCCATAAGTACAACTTACTCCTGCATAAGGACATGATGCCATGATTTTTATCACATTCTCAGCGGACGATGGCAAATTTCCCTACGCGCTGCTTCCCCCCTGTTTCAACGATATAAATGTAGAGCCCGGGAGCCACCTCAGGTCCATCTTGATCAAGACCAGTACGTAGATTCCACCATAGATTTCCTTCGTAGGGATCACTGTGCTTCAGGCTGGTGACCAATTCACCAGAAATGGTGTAGATAAGTATTCGACACTCGTTTGGCAGTCGGGTAAAACGAAGTAGTCGACTATCTGCTGTTTCGTTGAAGGCTGAATGTACAATATAAGGATTTGGTACCACACGAATTAGATCCAGATCATTTTCAGTAACTTGGTGGGATTTACCAAACTCTCCCATATCCACAATCCAGGCATCTCCATCGGTAAAAAACTTCTCCATCTTAACAATAACATATTCCCCCTCCGACCAGGGATAATAAGGTATCCAAGGACTATCGTTCACACCATCACCATTATCATCGATAAAGCTGTAGGGTTCTACTCCAGAATTAACAGCTACCGCTTTCCAGGCCATGGCTCGCTGCCTGACGATAGCTCCTTCTACATAGCTGACTGAAGAGGACCAATCAGGCAATCCTGGAATTAAATCTTCTATATTGAAATCAAGAGAGAGTGAGAAAGAAGATACCGCAGTTAAAACACTATCAATTTCCAGTGTATCACCTTGAAATACCAGGGGCTCATTCCGTGTCCACTCACAATCTCCAAATCCTTCAGAAGTCAATGGAGGTGGAAAGGAATATCCCTGGTCTTGATGTGTCAATCCTACCTTACGTCCAGTAGTCAGATTTGTAACTCTGATGGGTACTTTAGTGAAGAAAGAACTACAGTAGAAAGCTTTTACTGAATCAGTAGGTGAGGAAAGCAGTTCAATTTTATAATCAAAATTCAACCGACGAGCAAACGCTGCTGAATTAAAGTAAATCAGTGTCCCAACTAAGGCATCAATGGTAGTACTGTCAGCATTCCAGATAAGAGTATCTATTAAAGCCCCCTGGTCTTCAGGAACAAAGTCTTGAATATTCTGGAATCGAAAACGAATACCATCCAGTAATTTACTATCGCGATTTACCTCAGTAATTGATCGATAAAGGGGAGTTAAAATCTCAAACTCATTTTCAATAACACCGGGAAGATCTAAAAGAGAATCTATCTGGGACTCCGAAAGAGTATCGATACTATATGTATGCTCGTATTCAACTGGTTCCTGGCTGACGCTGTCGGTAATCTCATACACATAAACTACTGGATTCTCACAGGCCATTCCTTCGCCCGCTGTACTCCCTAAATCAGCCTGTATCTCAAATCGTAAGATGGCATCAGAAAGGCTATCACGATCGACAATGATATAGGAAATATTGCCTGTGCCAATTGTCCCTTCCTGTCGGATGAAAAAGGATTCAATATCCTCTTCGGATGGAAAGGAAACGTTACTGGCGTAGTACCCAGGAATTACCGTCATAAAATTTAAGTCGTTCTGGTTTGTCCCTTTAGGGCATTCCAGGCTGGGGTAACCTTGAGTAGGATTAGGTTTGCCATTCAACGAATCTGGTCCACTGTAATGGCCTGGGTTAGAGGGTGACCAAGTAGTATCGGCATACCATGTAGAATCTTCTTCATTCCAGAGATACTCCACCGTAAACGTCCTTAAACCCATATCATAAGCTACTACTGAATACGTGTATTCCACTCCATCTGTTACATTAGAATCCACAAAGGTGTGTTGCAAGCCTGTATTACTACCCAGGTCAAATCGTGGATTAAGTGGATCAGGACCTGAAATCTCAATTTCCCGGTGGGGATCATTAGCAGCACAATCAGGATAATAAAGACAAAACTCCCTATCTTCCTCTGCGGTAAGATCAAACTGAGCGTAAGGTTTCCAACCAATGAATTTACCTTCATAATCAAAAAGCATCTGATCGGGACCCCCCCAGGTGTTTCCACCATCAGTACTCTTGTAAATTCTGTAGCCCTCGAAATCAGCATAACTGGTCAGTGAATCTATTGATGCCTCGGCATTACTATCCCATGCCAGGAAGACCCTATTATGACGAGTTGTAGCAAAGAGTCGTGGCGTATTCGGAGCTGAAAATCCGTTCTCTGCATCCAAATTAGTTATTATCCCTGTCAAACAGTACAATAAGGCAATGATACTATGGGAACACATTTTCATCGTGGCAACACTCAGTTAATCCGATTAGAATTCCAGACCAATACTGACCTGATGCATTAATTTTAATATATTGTAATCGACTAAAGCATAGTCCACTCTAGCTGATAGGCGACCTAATTTGATTAGGAGACCACCACCAGCAGCAAATCCAGCTGTGTCGTGTCCAATGTTAGCTCCCGCTCGGATAAAAGCCATTTCTTTGAAAGAATATTCGATACCGGCATTGCCGTGGATGGTATAATCAGTAGGATTCGTGCCATCCAGTGCGATTGTCAAACGGTGCGTGGAATTTTTGATAGTAGCTTCAGGTGAGGGACCCATGATATCTTTCTGCAAGCCTAAGCGAAACATCAAAGGTAGGGGAAAACTTTCCGTCACTTTACTGAGACGTCCTTCCACATCCAGACTGTCTGCCACGGGAATCTGTAAACCTTTCCCACTGTACTGAACTTCAGGACCAAAATTAGAAACACTCATACCCAACACAATGCCAAACACACCCGTATTAAAATTTGACCCAACATCAAAAGCAACAGATTGCATGTTAGTGGTATAAATTTCATCACGAATATAATTGAGGGTAATCCCAACCTTCAACCGGTCCGTCATTCTGCGGGCATAAGCCAGACGAAAAGACATTGAGATGACATGATAATCCTCTCCCGTTCCGTTTGAAAAATCCTCGGTAGTTACTCCAATGGGACCGGAGTCGAGATAAAAGAGGTTGATGCCAAAGTAGTCGTTAGCCGACAGACGCTTTCCATAGGACAATACATTATAAGTAATATCGGCAATATAGTTTGTTTGGGACAAGTAAACCTCCGACCCTTGGAGATAAGCTACAGCAGCGGGATTGTAAGGTATGGCACTGACACCTTGCCCTACCGCTACGAAGGTGCCTCCCATTCCCGCAGCCCGGGTACTCGTACCTAATTTTAACCAATTGCCCGCTGTAGTCGCCACTTTGGTTACGACTTCGGGTATATCTCTATATTGAGCTGGTAATAAACTCAACAGGACTAGACTTAGAACTATTGTTCGATACAGTTTTCTCATCTTACCACCGCAAATTTCCCTATCTGTTTTTGACTCCCGGACTCCACTACATAGATATAGAGTCCCGGGCTGATTTCCTGATTGTTTACAGTACGCATATCCCAAAAATAATTGCCATTATCTGGATCAGAATGCTTCAGGGTAGTCACTTTCTCTCCCGTTACCGTAAAAACTGTAATTTTGCACTCCTCCGGGAGGTTGGTAAATCGAATTTGTCGCAAGTACTCTGTCTCAGAAAAACCTGAACGCTGCATGTAGGGATTGGGGACCACTTTAATTTTACTTAAGTCACTCTGTGGAGGTGATCCAGGACGGACCACTACAAAATTTGCATCTAAAACAGTTGTCCCCCTGGAATTTTCTATGGAAGCATATCCAGCAGGTGCTGACCAGTCATCTGGATTGGCAAAGCCAGGAATAGTATCCGGAATAAATCCCCCACTGCCATCAGGATACCATTCCACCACAAACGGAGCTTCCACGCCCATATCGTAGGCAGTAACCGAGTAAGTGTATTCCATTCCATCGACAACATTGGAGTCAATGAATACATAATTGTATTCTTTACCATCAATGATCACAGGTTGAGGTAAACGAATATTATCAAAACCAGTATCTCTACCTAGACTGAACCAGGGTGCTTGTGGATCAGGCCCACTGATGCTTCGATTCCGATTTTCCCCGACGGAGCAGGTATCATTTTCGTATACACAATGTACGGAATCTTCATAGGCACTTAAATCAAATTGAGCATAAGGCTGCCAACCAACAAGAACATCACTAATATCATATATCCGTTTTTCATTAGAGCCCCAGGTAATGCCTCCATCTCGACTGCGATAGATCTTATAACCCTCAAAATCAGCATAACTCGTTACCACATCCTTTGAACTTTCAGCAGTATCGTCCCAATACAGGATCACCTGACTGTGATCCACCTCAGCATGGACATTTGGCCTGGTAGGGGGAGTGTAACCCTGGTAATGGGAATTATACATAATCTGGGCAAAAGTAGCATTCTTAATCAGATCTTCGTGATCTTCACCAAAAATAATAGAGAAAGAAAAGGGTACTTCTTCACCAACAGCAAGATCAAACGGGCCACAGCTCATAATTAAAACACAATCCAATCCTTCTTCACCGCTCAGGAAGGCATCTTCCCTCTCCAATCCTTCTAAGGAGTCGAAGTGAGGATTTAATTCAGAACCAAGATCGGTATCAGGGTTTTTGGTATGGAAGAACCAGGCGTGTTCATTCTCACTTAGGTTTACTGTATCACCCTGAATGACCTTTAATAAGATTTCTTCCTTGTTCCTGGCTTGAGGCCTACCCTGATCACCTGCACAACAGTTATTGTTACTCTCTCTACTTACTACACCCGGTCGATTATACCAATCAAACCAGTGCCAATCGGTCATTTTCAGCGGTTCACCAGGAAAAATATCTGGAAAACCATCCAAGTCTAAATCCACCTCATCCGTAGCCAGTGGAGAATCAAGAAGTTGTGTGGCAACAATACCTAGATTTGTAGCAGGTCCACTAATTCCATCATAATCATAGATAAGAGCCATACTGATACGGAGTTCCTCACCACCAACCTCAGGACATCCATTTGGAAAAAATTCTGAGGATTCCTCACTTAAACAGTCGATATACTCCATGAAATCATCGGCATTAGTATGGATGGCACTACTAAAACCATTAATATCACCCATAGCAGCGTCAGCATCCATATAGAAACCCAGGGATATATCCTTGTAATCAAATCCTCGTCCACGGTTGAGCTTAGTACCATCGGGCATAATCATTCCTTCTCCACTGAGCTGCACCCCGTTTTCATCGAGAATGGGAATCCGATTGCCACTATTGTCCCTTTCAAAAGCAGACCAATCACCACTTTCGTTTCTGACTCGTACAGTCACAAACATGATATCCTCTGCGTAAGAAACACCATAGGAATGGGCTTCGGCCATTACCCGCAGTCCTAGTGGGTAACCGGTCTGTTCATATTCATTATTGGTATTAACCATATTGGCACGGTGTGCCCATCGATCGTCAAATTCCATATAGACATCGGTATCGGATATGAACCTTCCCGGTACCACCTTCCAACAATCTGGGTCCTTCCTCGACCCGCTACAATTGGTGATGTCCTCCTCATCCCATAATTCAGGCTTATCCCCAAAATAATCTTCTGCCCACCACCCTGGCCAGAAAGATTCAAAATTACCCGTTTCATCACTATAAGCCGTCGGCCAGGTCTGAGAATAATTACTGTGTGCCAGAAGCGGATAGGTATCCCCAGCATCAGTGAAGGGAGTATCGCTGAAGATATCTCCAGCTGTTATATCAGTATTATGAGTGTTAATTCGGGCATTGGTTGAAGCATGCCAATCAGTATTTTTAGAGGGACTCCAGCGGGTAAACCACGATTCGGATACAGTTGCACCATAATAAAAATATTCATCATCCGTTGTCCATTCTTCCTTATCAGACCCGTATTCATATACATCAAAATCATCCGTTCTTTCCTTAAGCTTGGGGCGTAAAGCCCAGGGACGGATTAAGCCAATTTTACTCACCGATCTATTAGGATCAGTTTCACCTGCTACACTGATAAATATTTTCCCTTGCTCATCATCAATTCCCCACTGAAAGGAATCCGTGATATCGTCCAAAGATGATTTTTTGGCAAGACTATCAGGATACCAGGTACCTCCATCATTCTCAGCATCGAAAACGATACCGACGAAGTTAGTATCTCCATCTTCAAACCAGGCTTGAAATGCATCCTCAGACTCCCATGTCTGACGGATAACAACACCTCCACTCTCAATCGTTTCGTATATCAACCAGGTAAAACGAGATGAGTAGGCTTGTCCGGGTACACCTGCCAGGAAGCTTACTGCCGGCAAGTAGGAATAATCACCCCACAAGCCAGCAGGATGTTCATCCCAGTTAATGAAATTTCCATAGTTGGATACTGCATTTTTTACCTTCCCCTGCAAAAGAAATCCCTTTGCCCTATCGTTCATAGGATTGGTAGGAAAAGGATAATCTCCTATTTTCAATACTGGTCTGGGACTATAACTACCCAGGGGTTCACCTGATTTTCCAGGTCCCTGTCGTTCCGCAGCAGAAAGCAGAATAGTAGCCATGAATAATATCCCTGTAGTTTTAATCTTCATCAGTTTAATCAAACTCAATTTTCACAAAAAAATTAATCTCCCGAGGAGTGGAAAAATACCAGGGTTGATCAAAGAATGAATTAGAGAGATAAGCTCTTACACCAGCACCATTGGGATCAGATCCGGGTAGACCTACATAATTAGTATAAAAACTACCTGGATCATCTGGTTTTCCCGTGAGTGGCCAAATATCTATCGCATTCCTGAGATCGAAAAGGTTGAATATATTCAATCCCAGTAAGATGCTCTGTTTCCCGTAACTGATCCCTTTGGAAAAAGAAAGATTAAAGTTTATGTAATCGGGTGATCGTTTTGAGTACTGATTTTTAATATCCAGAGTCGGTTCACGATCCCCCTTTTTATAGATGTAGGGCGTATAGGGGTATCCTGATTGAAAGAAGCCGGTAATACCGGAACGAATTCCGAAAGGTAAAAACGTGTACAGTGAAAGGGTTAGATCATGAGTACGGTCGTAAGGCATCAGGAATTCCTGGGAGGGGGCATCAACAAAGACTGTTCCTTCGGCAGCCCAGTCGTGTGCTTTAATAGCTTTATCAACCGAAAAAGTGTATTGAAGCAAACCACTTAATCCTCTACCTCGACGCTCTAATGTGAAATCTACTCCCTTAGCTCCCCCATAATCTCCGTTATCAAAAACCTGATATTCATAGACACCTGAGCGACTGTTTTTAAATGTCAACCATTGATCTATATCTTTTACCCAGGCAGCAATACTGTAGCTCCACTGTCTTCCGACTTGAACATTATAACCCAACGCATAAGATTGTGTCCGTTGAGCGCCCATGGTAGCATTGCCAAGTCTCCCTTCACTTTCCTGGAAAAGTTCCTCCGGATCCTCCAGACGATTCGTGTTCAAATAAACATTCATATAAATTGGAGTCTGATAGTAAACCCCGTAATTAAAGGTAAAGGTCGATCGGTCAGTAATAATATGACTAATTCCTATCCGGGGACTAAATTTGTAGAACCAGCGAGCATCGGTGAAAAGAACTTTTTGATGAGCCAATCCAGCTAATTCGCTTACTTCTTCTTCCTCATCCCAAACTCCGTTCTCATTTTCATCGGAATAATACCACGGTTTACCCGGAGACATTTTTCCTTCTGGATCAGCCCAAATCTGGGTTCTATAGTTAACGCCATCAACTCGCACCCCGGCATTGATTACCATCCATGGTACTTCAAAGGTACTCTGGATATAAGCTGAGAGCTCAACCGGCTCGCGATAGTCATCCCACTTACCATTCTTATTGGCATCGGTGAAGGCTTCTCCTTCATCCCAACGCCCGTTCCCTTCCCCGGGATCTGCCACTACATAATCCACGTCCGTTGGCATAAGCCCGTCCGGCCCAGTATCCTCCCAGAATTCTGCAAAAGTCTGGATGAATGCTCCCGTACCCAACCAGGGTTCCTTCACTTCATAAAAGTTAAGCCGATGTGATTTCAGATCAATACCGCTTCGCAGTTTAAACTCATTCGTAACCTGTGTAGTAATATCAAACCGAAGCTCATTAGTAACCGCTTTAGAAGTTGAATAGAAACGGTCATGACCCCCGAAAACATGGCCCTCCAACCAACTCCAACCCCCCGCGGCTGAAGGTAAATAGTAGTTGTAGTCATCTGGCTCACCCCCATACAAGAGTACCTCTAAAAGAGAATCGGGATAATTTTCACCATAAGGATCCTGAGCATAATATTGCCAGATATGAAAAAAATCAAAAAAGTTCTGATAATTTTCATACATCTCTGGTGCTAACCAGTAAGAGCCGTCCCTTTTTTGCAATGCTTCCACCAATTCAGGACCATCCCAGGTACCATCTTCGTCCAGGTCTATCCAGGGTTCACCCTCTTCCCAGATACCATTCCCATTCATATCTGTAAATTCTTCAGCTACCTCCCAGTTATAAACCCCCGGTTTAGCTCCCAGGTACCAGCCACTCCGTTCATCTTTCATCGTATAGAAGAGGGTATCACCATTCTCAGAGATGGAATAGGGTACTACATAGGGATCATAGGGATCTGACATGCCCCGGTCTGGCCCGGCAGAATGTCTCCACTCGTACCAGTCCGGATATCCATCATTATCACTGTCATACCAACGAACTCCCTGAAACTGATCCTGAACAAAGCGAGCAGCGCGGAGGGTGTAAAATGTTCGGCTGGAGAGGGAATGGTTCAGTTCAATGGTAAATCGCTGTGTATCTCGGAATAATTCGTTCTGGCCTTGATCCCAGTAGAGATACCGAGGGTTGAAACCCTTACGGTGAGCCTTAAGGTTCCAGAAGGAAAAGTTGAACCGAAGTTTAGAAGAAAATATGTAAGTAAGTTTCCCAAAGATATCCTGTGTTTTATCACTACCAAATCCTCTAAAACCCGCTACTTGATCCCAAGGTTGTACCATATTATTACGGTTTTCGTTAAGAATCTTCTGATAATCCGGGTGATTGACATCTGGAGGATCCAGGTAATGTTCCTGCCCGGGTAACAGTTTGTAAATGATATTGTCAAATTCATAAACCCGGTAGGAGTCACTATTGGTAAACTGACCTGAGAACCAGTATTTTAGATTCCTGATACCAAGTAGGGTACCTCCAAAACCTATATTATAATCGTGGTAACCCCGCAAATCGTCGTATTTCGATCCTAGGAGCGCTCCCACTAAACTGGTTTCGTACTTGAATCGATACACAAAATCTTCTGTACCTGAGTTGGTATGCATATTGGATACAGCCGACATGGCATCACCATACTCAGCATTAAAACCGCCCGGTTGCCAATCAAATTCCTTCACTGCAAATAGATTTAAACGGGTTCCATTCCCGATACCACCATATATAGGATTGCGGATGTAAAGTCCATCGATCATATAGGCAATTTCACCAGAGCGACCTCCTCGTACGTGAATCTCTTCCAGGCCCCGCTCTTCATGATCTGGAATCCCTTCCCGGCGGCTCTCTACCTTGATAACTCCTGATTGCAGTGTATATAATTCATTCAGATCACGCATAGGCAAAGAAGCAATGGCTTCACTTTCTATCGTTACTTTTTTAGATGTGGAAGTTTTTTCCACCATGGGTCTTTCGGCTATGACATTTACTTCCTCCCCAATTTGCAGCTCTATAGGCAGCTTAAAATTCAACCACACTGATTGATCCATCTTGACCACTACATCCGACACCACCTGTCGTTGATATCCCATCATCATGACATTTACATCATAGGTACCAACCGGTACATTAAGAATGATATAGTCTCCGTTGACATCTGCTACGGCACCCAACGAGAGATCCTGAATGAATACTTGAGCACCGGGTAAGGCAGTACCTTCCATATCCGTCACTCGACCACGAATGGTACCATCTGTTCCGGCTAATAGTAACGATCCAGAAAAAATAAGTACTCCTATCCTGGTAACTGTATTATTCAAGCTCTTCATTCTGAAATTCACCCGGACAAAGATATTCACTATCAGTCATGTAAATGTAATTCCACGCGTTGAAAGCCAGATGTTCGATGGAAGATGTAAGGATCATTTTCAAATACAGATTGGGCACCGAGATTTTTTAACTTTATCTTTTCTGGTTGACTTAATGCCCGAGAAGCATTTCCAATCCCCGAAGCCGTTGCCCTACCAAGCTCCCAACGAGATATCACTGTCCATTGCTCGGGAGATCCAGTCATTTCACTCCACCGTACAGACAAATCATCTCTGACGATACCTAATCCTCTGGCAAGCCAGGTCTCATTCCTTTCACCATATTCTACTCCACTCCCGATAATGATCATGGTCAGGGTACGTGTAATTTTGAAACAGTGAGTTAAAGTAGTATCAGCGCCGGGACAATCATCTATGGATGCCGCCGGCCAGCCATTATCCTGGTAACAAATCACCACACCATCTTCCTCGTAACCACGTACCTTTTTAGCGGGAACAATCAGGGTATCTGATTCAACTTCAAAACGTTTCTCTATTTTATATATGGCAACTTCTGTGGTATCAAAATATTCTTCTTCAACTAGTTCACCATCGCGGAGTTGACCATTAGGAGTATAATACAGTATCTCTTCATTAAACACATCCCGGTGCCAGAAACCACTTTCTAATTCTGAATCACTCCAATAATAACCATAAGGCTCAAAAAAACTGGGTTGGGTCACCTGATAGACATGATCATCTATGCGGAACATATGATAGTCGTACTCTTTACCATCATCCCATTCTGACTTACTAATAAAATATTCTCCATCGGCGCTACCCTCCAGTAGATGAGCAATAATTTCGTTAGTGAAGAGGACTACCTGGGAATCGATATCAGCAACTTCTACAATTTTATCATCTACAAAAAAGACTTCCTTAATTAAATCGAAATAGGTATCACCCCATCTGGTCACCAGGGAATCGCCAACTTCGATAGATTCCAAAATCAACGGATTTTCCACATCTGCCCAGGAAACAAGGAGAGTACTGGGGGAGTTATTCATAACAAATAATCCTTCTCCCTCATCCCACTCACCATTTCCATTTTGATCTCGATAGATTTCAGCTTCGTCCAACTGCCCGTTCCCAATATCATTGAACGGTTCCCCTTCATCATACTTACCGTTATTGTTGGAATCAGTAAATTCTTCAGCATCATCCCATGAATCGTTACAATTACGATCTTGAAACGGTTCATTCAAATCGTACTCACCATTTTCATCCAAATCCAGGAATGCTTCCCTGGGATCCCAAATACCATTACCAAGATCTTCATTCACCTCAGCTGGGTCCCAGCTGCCATTGTCGTTACAATCGGTGTTAACACGAAACATGAGGGAATCATCACCTAATTGAGTTCTATTAAATGTAAACGTGTATGCAAAAGTCAGGGGGATGTCCGCCGAGTAATAATAGGTCGTATCTGTCCATTCCGCAGAGTCAACAAACATAACACCACTATTTATCAGGGGAGTATCTATGACTGCGGCGTAGGAGATTATATCTATGGTATCCTGGTATAAAACAGTCTGGGTTTCCTGAATCTCTTCAGAGTTTACCGGTCGGTACCTCTGCAAATCTACTTGTGGTTCGGTATCCCAATCCATCCGTTCCAGGTTACGGAATCTTTCCGAAAAGATAGTAACCGAATCTTCTAATACCTGTCCAAATATGGTTAGGGTATCAATGACTCTTCGTTGGGTTGCGGTGTAATCATTGGGCGTCACTTCCACAAGAAAATCCGGGAAAGTCTGTAGCGTAAGAAGAGGGGGAACTTCACCATAAAGAGAAATATACTCCTGGTAAGAAAGATTTATACGATTATTGGAACGGGTGAATCTGTAGAACTCAGCCGACAGATCTTGCCCAAAATTATAAAAATATTCATCAATATCCCCGGTGAAACCATTACCCACCTGATCTTCACCTAACGTGTTTTGTGGTAAAATTTCTGGGGAAGATTTCTCGAATGATTCTTCACAGGCTGTGAAAATGAGGAAGAAAAGAGTTAATTTCAGGATCAAAAAGAGTTCAAGCTTTTTGTTTAATACTCCTATTGTTGACATTATTTTCACGAGTCTGATCTGTGAAAGCCCATCCATTCCTATCTAATTTTTTTGAAAGCACAAAGTGGCGGACGCCTATCCGCCACTTCCCTCAAACATTCCATTCAGTTTTCTCTTGGCTATAGTTTACTACTTCAGTAGTACCATCTTACGCGTCTCACTTCTACCATCAATTGACAATCGATAGAAATAGACGCCGGCACTCTGTTCAGCACCATTCCAGATAACATCATATTTCCCGGCGTTCAACTCATCATTGATCAACGTCTGCACTTCCCGGCCAAGCAGGTCATAAACTATCAACCGTACTGGGGCTCTTCCCTCCAAGCTATAATTGATCACGGTTTGAGGATTGAACGGATTAGGGAAATTCTGGCTCAGATGAAACTGAACCGGAACCCCATTATCACCAGAAATGCTGGTCGTTCCCCAATTGACCTTAGCGAACCAGAGCCGCTGTTTGTAGTCTTCAGGACCTCCAGGGGGGGATACTGTCTCGGTTTCGTAATCGGGTGCCATGTAAACCACATAACACTCTTCGTTAGTAGCCCGGGGTGAGAGATGGGGATGGATTTCATCGGCGTCCAGCGTCATGGTATTTGTGATGTTCATGGGATCAGACCATGTTACTCCACCATCTTCAGAACGCACTACATACACATCAAAATTCATACGCTGTGAAGAAGTATCAGAGTAAGCTTCCCAAGTACCGTAGATGATATTCTCATCCTCGATACTGAATGCTGAAGAAGGAAAAATCCGCTGGTAATTGGGGGAATCGTACTCAAACAGATAGGTAAGATCCATGGATCCCATGAAACTGGCTTGCCATCCCATGGGATTACTCACCGGATCATCATTCCAAAGGTGATACATCCCACACCCCTCGATAAAGTAGATGAAACCTCCTCCCGAAGGGATCACCGGAGTGAAAATATGCAGTGTCCCCTCTGAATCAACCTTCAGGTCAAAGTCATAAGGAATATATGCTTCTGTAATTTCGGTGGAATCGGTATCAGAGGCGACGTAGAATTCAGGAAAGAGATCATTGTCATCGAAATAGCTGCTCAGCCATTCAGAGGGAATGTAATAGAATGGGGTACCATTATGCCCGGTTTCGCTCCAGGTTAAACCGTTATCTTCGGTCTTGCGGAGCATGAACGTGTGTGCCGTATCAGCAGGAGAACCCCCTCCGGTGATAACTCCATCGAAATAACTGATCACAGCGGAATAGCCCACCCCACTCTCATTGATATCGATAATCGCCGAACTGGTATAAGTACCGCTGGCAGTCTCTTTTTCAAACTCTTCACCGGAATAGAGTTCCACAGCATCATCGAAGGCAAAGTACCCAGCCTGATGGAAATTAGAACGGTAGATATAGCGTACAGAGGCCAGTTCATTGGCCGCACTACCGCTCCAGCCAGAGTAAGTGACATTCAACACCGGTGTACCCGTCGCATCATGAGTTACCACTGGGCAACCTACCCAGTTGTCTTCCGGGTCACAGGGAGTTGGATTGCAACCATTGTTAATATCCAGGGGAGGTGTAAAAAATGAACCTCCCCCGTAGAAAAATTGATCCCAGGTATAAAGGGGGCGACCCCCATACTGTCCTCCACCGGCTCCACTGGTATATTCATTCCATACCAGGTAGGGATAATCCGTCCCCCCCACTACACTGGGGTAACGAGCCATAGTCTCACCGGGACTGCTGAGGTTCAAGCCCGAATAGATATCATCCCACGACTCACCATTCGCAGAAAAAGCAGCACCCAATTGCCCTGATAAAGATTCATCGGCGATATACCACTGACGATAACACCAGGTAAATCCATAATCCGGCTCCCAATGGAGGGGGTTGGTGACTCCCAGCAGCATACCATATCCATTTCTGGAGGAATCCACCATGACTGACATAACATCCACATCCCGGGAACTGGGAGAGTGAATGATGGAGGGACGGGGTAGTTGATTGACACCATACTCAATGGCATCTCCTTCCCTAGGGAAAACGTAGTGGCTTCTCAGAACCTTGTGGCTTATTTTCGTAGCTGCAGGTGCATCAGCAAAAGTAATAGCAACCAAAAGGGTAAATGTCAATAATCCTATAACTTTCGTTTTCATTTCCGAACTCCTTATGACTTTTTCAGGAAACCTCCAAATGAAGCAGTTAGTATCGTTTGATTCAGTATAGGTGATCTCATAACAATTAGCAAGGGCAGATTTGCAGAAATAGGAAGTAATTTCATTTTGAATTCTTTATCGCTTCTCCAGGATATTGTCGATCAGACCATAAGTTTTCGCCTCCTGGACATTCATGTAGAAATCACGATCAGCATCTTTTTCAATTTTCTTGAGAGATTGTCCGGTCTGATCAGACATAATTTTGTTCAGTCGTTTCTTCAAAGCGACAATTTGCTCAGCCTGAATGGCAATATCACTGGCATCACCCTGAGTACCGCCCCAAGGTTGGTGAATCATCATGCGGGCATTGGGCAGAGCGCCGCGCTTTCCTTTGGTCCCGGCAGCTAATAGTACCGCAGCCATGCTGGCTGCCTGGCCCATGCAAATAGTCGATATATCTGGTTTGATATAATTCATAGTATCATAGATTCCCAACCCCGCCGTTACGGATCCACCGGGTGAATTGATATAAAGAGAAATATCCTTATCGGCACTCTCTGCTTCGAGGAATAGAAGTTGGGCAATCACCAGGCTGGCCACCGTATCGTCAATGGGATTTCCCAGGAAAACAATCCTCTCCTTTAAAAGCCTGGAATAAATGTCATAAGCTCGCTCCATCCGACCTGACTGTTCTACCACGATGGGGATAATTTGTGAATTCGTCATGATTTCAATTCCTCATTTATGCCGGTATCTAACTGTCCTGACTGCGGAGTTCACTGGTTTTTATTTCTACGTCATTAATCTTGGCAAAAGATTTAAGGTGTGCAAAGAGTTTTTTTTCCACCAATCTATTTCGAAGATTTTCACGATTACTCGGCTTTTTATAATAACGCTCTACCTCTCTAGTCTGTCTACCCATGGAATGAATGATAGTGGTCACTTCACTTTGCAGCTCCTCGTCATTCACTGCTATGTGCTCTGCTTCGATGAGCGCCTTCTGGATTAAATACCATTTGATATTTCGTTCAGATGAAGATCTCATTTCGTTACGGAACTTTTCCTCATCCAGTGATTGACCATCCCGGCTCCTGATATTATCGATCAAGTTATCAAGATAACTCTCAATCATGGAGGGGGGAACTTCCAACTTAGTCTGTTCCACAAACCAGGATATAATATTCTCTTTTAACTGCTCTTCAGAATCTCTCTCAAGCTTTTCCTTAATATTTTTTGCGATGTTAGTCCTCAGTACTTCCTCTGTTTCAGCTTCAGGATCTACACTTTTAATGAAATTTTCATCCACATCCGGGAGAATCTCTTCCTGTACATTTTTGATGGTAAGTTCATAAAGCGTTGGACCTCGATTGGTCGAAACAGTAATACGTACCGAATCATCAACTTTAAGTCCCAAAAGCCTGTCCAAATTGTCTCCACCAAAGACACCGTCGCCTATTTTAATATAGCGATCTTCCACTTTCTTGTTAATAATGGGATAGCCAGTTTCATCCAGCTCCTGCATATCCACCAGCAGGAGATGTCCCTCTTCTGAGCCGGATTCAACAGTTCTTAACTCCGCTTGATGCTGGCGTAGATCCTGTAAATACCTCTCCACATCTTCATCATCAGAGAGATATATATTCCGGTCAACTTTCAATTTCCTGGCATATTTAGGAAGAACGACTTCGGGTTCAACTTCGAAGGTGGCAGTAAAACTAAAATCACTTCCCTGGGCAAATTTTAAATCTTTCACTTCGGCCCGATTTACCGGGTGAAGATCCTGCTCGTCCAGAGCTAAAGTATATAATCTTTCTACAGATTCCTGAGCAAAATCAGCCTCTATTTCAGCACCGAATTGATTCATCACCTGGCTCCGGGGAACTTTCCCCTTACGGAAACCCGGAAGCTTGACGTTCCTTCTATAGCGCGCTACTACCGCCTCGAAGTACTCTTCCACTTCAGACCACTGCACCGAGATAGATAGTTCCCGTGTATAGGTATTTGTCTCTTTGCTTGTGACTTTCATCCAGTAAAAATGTTATTAAAATCCGAGAAATATACAGCTTCACCAGTTTGTCATCAATGACAATATCCTCTTTTGTAGCAGAAACATGGGTTGATTACACTTGGAAGCAGACATCCTGACCGCCGTGGCGG
>JBHHUM010000101.1:0-6563 GCA_046861645.1 Fidelibacterota bacterium
GACCTTGGATTGAATCCTTCTAATGATGGAAATATCATACGTGTTCCTATACCTCCCCTTACCGAAGAACGTCGTCATGATATGGTAAAGTTAGTCCATCAATTGGTTGAAGAGGGGAGAATAGCTATTCGCAATGTACGTAAAGATATTAATAATCACTTACGTGAGCAGGAAAGAAATCATGAAATATCTGAGAATGAAGCTATATACGCTCATGATGAAATACAGAAAATCACTAATCAACATATAGAGAAATTGAATGAATTATCTGAACTTAAAGAGAAAGAAGTTATGGGTCAGTAGCTCATATTAAGATAAATCATGAAAATTTTATGACCTGAGTTTGACATAGAGAGTAATAAAAAGGGGATCAAAGATCCCCTTTACTTTTTAAGATTGTCTGGTTACTTCATTCACACTTGGAAAAACCACAAGATTTGCACAATACACAACCATTTTCATGTTGAACAGTACTGCCACAATCTGGGCAAGTAGTCATGGTTCGGGGGTTGAAGTTGGCGGCAACGCGACGCGATTCAAGGTCATCAGTCATGGAAAATTTCGTACCAGTTGATTCTTTATTGAAGGCCTGCTCACCATTATTATACTTATTCTTAAGGTAATCCTCTAAAGCACGACCGATCGCGTCAGGCGTGGAAAGAACAAGATTTCCTTTTTCCCAGGTAGGATTAGGTCCACTTATACCACGGAGTTGTTTAACCACATCATAGGGATCAATACCTGAACGAAGAGCGAGAGAAATTAACCGACTGATAGCCTCAGATTGGGCTGCAGCATGACCCCCGGCTTTACCAATGGTAGTAAAGACTTCACAGAGACCATGTTCATCTTCATTAATTGTAATGTAAAGAGAACCTTCTCCGGTCCGCATGCGTAAAGTTACTCCCTTGGTCTCAGGTGGCCTGATACGTGGTGTTTTGACTTGGATTTTACTGATATTTTCAGGCCCTCTTTTATTCTCAGATTCAGAAGTTGAGGATTTTTTCTTTTCTGAAATAAGGATTCCCTCGCGAGCTCCTTCTCGATAAACTGTAATTCCTTTCAGACCAGCCTTATAAGCGGTCAGGTAGATATCAGCTACGGTTTCGACAGGTACATCTTCCTCCAGGTTAACTGTTGAACTTATAGAGCTGTCAATATACTTCTGAATAACTCCTTGCATTTTCACGCGGAAAAAGGGGTCAATAGCATGAGCAGTAACCACGAAGTCAGGAAGATTCTTATCGTCACCGTACAATTTTTCGATGCAGGGATGTAAGACCTTGAACTCCTTGAAGGAGTTGCCGTAGTTACCATTCTGTTTAACTCGACGGATGTATGAAGTTTGGAAAATAGGCTCAATACCAGAGGTCACACGGGCAACAATAGCACCGCTTCCAGTTGGTGGTACTGTTAGTAGAGTAGAGTTCCGAATTCCATGCTTCTTTATTTTTTCTTGTGTTTTAGAAGGGAGATTCTGGATGAATTTACTTTGGGAATATCCTTCCCAATTGAAATTAGGAAATGCCTCTTTTTCTTTGGCAAGATCTACAGAAGTTTCATAGGCCACGTTACACATGATGCTGCATATGCGGTCAGCAACTGCAAGAGCCTCATCACTGTCGTATTTAATTCCCATTCTGACAAACATGTCACCTAACCCCAAAAGACCAATTCCAATCCGTCTATCATTTAAGGCATTTAGCTTCTGACTTTCTAAAGCGTGACGTTCGATGTTATAATCCACTACATTATCCATAAAACGAGTAGCAATGAATACAGTATCCACAAATTCTTCTTCCATGAAGTTGCCATGCTCATCTACAAATCGTTCCAGATTAAGTGAACCAAGATTGCAACAACCTCCATCTGGTAACGGTTGCTCTGCACAAGGATTGGTGGAAACGAGAGGACTACAATACTCTGCATTGTGAAAATCTCGCATGGTATCCCAAAAAATAATACCTGGTTCTGCACTGGCATGGGCGGAACTTATTATCTTATCCCAAAGTTCTTTGGCTTTTACAGTTTTGTAGATTCTTCCACCCCATTTTAAATCAAAATCGAAGTCGTTTTCAACAGCGTGCATAAATTCATGAGTAAGCAGCACAGAAATATTTGAGAATTTTACTCGGTTGACATCATCTTTCTTGATGTTGATGAATTTTTCTATATCTGGATGATCCACTCGAAGAGTTTGCATATTCGCACCTCTTCTGCCATGTTGAGCGATAGTGTTCGTGTTTATACTGAAGAGTTCCATAAAACCGGTTGGTCCACAAGACTCTCCACCAGTTCCTTCGATGGCAGAACCTGTTGGTCTCAAGACAGAGAGATCGTGACCGCAGCCTCCCCCATATTTGTATGTCATGGCTTCCTGAGCAACAGCATCATAAATTGCTCCAATGGAATCATCTTTAATAGCCACTACATAACAATTATTCAGAGTAGTGGTGATATCCTCTCGTCCCGCCCCATGCATAATCCGTCCCCCAGGGACAAAGCGAAAATCTTCCAGTATAGTAAAAAACTTCTGGTACCACTCCTCTGGATTTTTCTCAACGGATGCCATGGCTTTGGCAATACGTTTCCACATGTCATAAGGACTTTTCTCCCAAGGTGCCAGATATTTTGTCTTTAGAACCTCTTTACCCAAATCATCATTCTGGTAATAGACATCAATAGTGTATTCTTTAGGAGTTTTTTCTCCGAGTACTTCCGGGAAGTCTGTAGTAGGGTGAGTTCTTTTACGATCAGCATCTGGTGGTTTTTCTTTGGGGGCTACCTTATCCGAGGTTTGATCGGTTACATCGGAAATTGGAAATTCAAACTGCAATATTTCAGCCATTACATACTCCTTCCGCAAAAGGTCGGTCATTAACAAGTAAGAAGTAGTTGGCAAGTATGCGGATAATCCCGCGAGTTGGCGTCTTTAATATAGAAACCGTGCCTCGGGGTGTCAAGAATAAAGGATTGTGTTTTTACTAAAGTTGATTTTTTTTGCTGTAATCTGATTTATATGGATAATTTGATGTCCTCAAAAAAGTAAATTATTAACAGTTGATGCTTTTCAATCAAGTAAATTCACTCTACAATAGGAGCTAGTTGTGAACACAAAAAAGTTTCAAACGAAGCTAATTATTCATGGCGGGGCAGGTAAGATGGCAGGGACACCTAAACATCTACAAGAAATTAGTCGGGCTCTAACGACAATCGGGGAATCCTCTTTTTCAGTATTGAATATACACGGAGCGCGTAGTGCAGTACTTAATGCCGTTAAAATGTTGGAAGATAATCCACTTTTTAATGCTGGTACAGGTTCACGACTACAGGATGATGGTAAAATTCGTATGTCGGCTTCACTAATGGATAGCTCAACCGGAATATTTTCAGCCGTTATTAATGTACAAAATATTAGAAACCCAATCGATATTGCTGAGTTGTTATCTCGTGAAAAGCATACCGTTCTTGCCGGCGACAAAGCAACAGAATATTGTCGCCTACAGGGGGTGGATTTGTATAATCCAGTTACTGATTTACGAAAAGCTGAGTATGATGAACATTGTGTAGGGAGGTATGGAACCGTAGGAGCTGTGGCTCTGGATCAGGAGGGAGTCATTGTAGCTGGAACATCGACAGGTGGAATTGGGTGCGAGATTCCTGGACGGGTTAGTGATTCTGCAACAGTTGCAGGTAATTATGCAGTTGATGTTGCGGGTGTATCGTGTACTGGTATTGGCGAAGAAATTGTAAACGACGCTGTAGCTGTCCGGGTTGTTATTCGAATACAGGATGGGATGTCGTTAAGACAAGCAGTAAAGAAAACATTAGCTGAAGCTAAAGAATCAGGTAAAAGATACGGATTAATAGCAGTAGATAAGCTGGGGAACATCGATTATGGTTACTCTACAGAAGGGATGTACTATGCCTTTCACGATGGTCAGAATCTCAGTACATTTCTTGATTCAGATTAATTTAGTAACTTTGACTGGGCTGAAAATTCAGCTAAATTATCAGTGCAAGCGCCCGTGATGTAATGGTAACATCCGAGCTTCCCAAGCTCGTCATGAGGGTTCAATCCCCTTCGGGCGCTCTACTCTTCTGGACATCACCCTTTTTAAATTCCATGTAAATTCAAACGTTAAAGACCATGGCCAAACCCATAGTAGCAATTATCGGACGTCCAAATGTAGGGAAGTCCACGCTTTTCAACCGTTTAACCGGCCAGCGACAGGCTATTGTTGACAAGAAGGAAGGTATAACACGTGATCGCATCTACGGAACAGTGGAGTGGACAGGAAAGGAATTCACACTAATAGATACGGGTGGATATATTCCAGATGACGCGGATATCATGGATAAAGCTATCCGCAGACAGATTGAGTTTGCCATTGAAGAAGCTGATTTTCTCCTTTTGGTGGTGGATGCACGAGATGGAATCACTCCGACAGATAGAGTATTAGCTGATATGATCCGCCGAACAAGTAAAAATCACCTGCTTCTGATTAATAAAGTCGATAGTGCTCAACAGGAATTATTGGAACATGAATTTCATGGTCTTGGTTTGGTGAATATGACCTCCATCTCGGCCCTCAACAGCCGGAAAGTGGGGGATCTTCTCGATGTTGTGGTAGCAACTATGGGAGATGAAGCCCAACCTCGAGAGCAGGATAAGGATGTTATCAGGGTGGCTATTGTGGGTATGCCCAATGCAGGAAAATCATCAATTACCAACCTTCTACTAGGTGAGGATAAATCGATCGTAACGGATATACCTGGTACTACTCGAGATGCCATAGATTCCCAAATTAAATATTATGGAAAGACTATTGTACTGGTAGATACGGCTGGGTTACGCAAAAAGGGAAAGATAAGTGATAATATTGAGTTTTACAGCAATCTACGCACTTACCGGGCTATAGACGATGCCCATATTGTAATAGTGGTTGTAGATGCGGAGAAAGGATTTGGTAAACAGGATCAGAAGATTGTACGTCAGGTAATTGATCGTGGACGGGGACTTATCCTGACTGTAAATAAATGGGATCTTATTCAAAAAGAAACCAATACCATGGATGATCAAAAGAAGGAGATTCAACGCTTGTTTAAATCATTGAATAACTATCCCATGGAATTTATTTCAGCTAAGACAAAACAACGAATCTCCAAGTTATTGCCCCTTTGTTTGGAAGTCCATATACGATGGAGTCAACGTATCCCAACTCGGGCGGTCAATATGGTGCTGGAACGAGCTGTGAGGATGTATCAACCCCCAGCAGTAAAGGGGAAGAAAATTAGTATTAAATATGGATCACAAGTGAGTCAAAGACCACCACGGTTGGCTATTTTCAGTAACTGGCCAGAATTAATTCCAATTTCTTATCGCAACTTTTTAGAAAATCAGTTTCGTACAGAATTTGATTTTAATGGGGTTCCCTTAGAATTCTCATACCGGAGATCGTTATAGTCCTTTGCAAACTCCCCGTTATTCTGGAAAGGGTTTTTATGCTGAGAAAGGTTCTAGATTTCTGGGATTTCTTTATCCCCTGAAGTATACAGTAGATACTAAAACGGCTTTAAATACACTGGATTTACGATATAAGGATGCTACTCACATTTGTCATGCCAGCAGGTTTTACGATCAGGAAAAGGGAACTATCATTGAGCTCAACTCTGATGCAGGGGAACCAGCAGGAACTGCCGGTGAGCCGATCTTACGACAGTTACAGAAGAACGACATTATAAATAGTGCCTTGTATGTTGTTCGCTACTTTGGGGGGATAAAATTGGGGAAGGGAGGTTTAGCCAGGGCATACTCCACGTGTGCTGCCCAGACGATTATAGAAACTGCCCTACAGCCTTTTATACTGATGGATAGATTTTCCTTAACAATGGATATTCACCATATCTCTAAAGTGAGATATATAGTAAACAAAACCGGTGGTAAAGTAGAGAAGCAAATAAATGGTAAAAATGTTCAACTGGAGGTGATCATACCGAAGGAGAAGGTTTTATCATTCAAAGATGTTGCACGAAGTATCACTTCAGGAAAAATCATCTTTTCCGACGAGTAACTACTTTGCATTTCCTTAGGAAAGTGTTAATTTTATATGATCGCGGGGTGGAGCAGTCTGGTAGCTCGTCGGGCTCATAACCCGGAGGTCACTGGTTCGAATCCAGTCCCCGCTACTCCTCGACAAAGCCTGTTTCTCGTCAAGAGAGCAGGCTTTTTTGCGTTGTTTAAGTGTGCTTGTCTGTGTGCCATCGTGTTTAAGATTTGGTTACATTTTGGTTACAGTTGCTGTACTCGGGAATCTGATTCACGAATTTAGAGGCAAGGTCGAAGTTGGGATGGGTGTAAATCTTGGTTGTCTCACTTGAAGAATGAGCCAGCAAGATTTGTCTATCCTGAATCGAAAGTCCCAAGTCCCTGAGTGTATTGTTGAAGGTAGCTCTGAAACTGTGCAGGGTTGCCTTCGGACGTGGGGGTTCTGCCTCAGCCAGTAGTGCCTGCATGAATAGACGTGGCTTTGCAAGATTGTCCTTTAGCTTCCTATCCAATT
>JBHHUM010000102.1:0-6522 GCA_046861645.1 Fidelibacterota bacterium
CCTCTCGACGGATTCATTACATACAATCAACTTCATCTGTGTGTAGCTGACAATTCGGAAAAGACACCGAGGCCAGACCTGAGCGGGGAGATCACCGACATGGACAATATTTGCAAAGGGAAAAACTGGGTAACAGACGACCCACTCGGTATCGGCGGTCTTTTATGTGATGCCTGCAGGATGACGCAGATGATTGTCAGTAAAAATTTTGAACAGATTGACCTGCTGGAGATCTTGTTGGATGCTTCCCTACAGGGTCTGGTATCATATTCGAGAACGAATCCCCTGAATCTTCCTGCTGATTACCGTCTTGCATTTCGGGAACTCGGATTGTCCATTGGAATGCGGGCGGTTAAAAAGCTGCAGGGATTGATTGAAGAAAAACCGGACATGTTCAAAGAGAGACACACGTTACACGAGCACATTGAGGCACTGATGCGATATTCATCGTTCATTGAAACCATTGAGTCCTTTTGGCTTGAACGCACCAGCAGAGAAGCCAACAGCTGGATGGATCATCGTGACATCAACATGGTAATGCTGGCTACCAGTTTGACCCCTGATGGATTTTTAGCACTCTGATAAGGCTCGGCGACATACCTTAATTAGTGATTATAATTATTTAAACTAAGTTGTTACTCTTGTTAGTTGATATAAGTAATAAAGACAGAAACTTGTTACACTTAACCACGGTTAAGAATAAACCTAATCTATTGGCAAATGATTCAATCCAGCATGCCTGATCAGATAATGGGTTTTGGAATTGAGGGATTGAGGGATTAAGGAATTAGGGAATTGGGGGATTTTAAAGAGTATGCAGTTAACAGTAGACAGTTGGCAGTAAGAGGACAAAGAAATGTTTAACAATCCAGAATTCCCTCAATTATTAACTATGGATTAAAGACTATCCTGCTACTGCCTATATTACCCTCATAGTCTATTGCATTGATTACGATGGTATGTTCATCAGGAGAAATGTAGGGAATTTTAAGTAGAAAAGTTTTTTTCGTTGAATCAAAAATCTTGTCTTCAGGAAATGCAGTCTGCCAATCTCCTGCTGTTGATATCTACATAACGAATTAATCTTACTTGTTATACAAACCAGATTTTCATATACTATTTCTTAACAAGCTGTCTTTTAAAAAAACCTGAATCCTGTCAGGCTGTCGTTGAGATTATTGACGACCGTGGTATAGAAAGCCTTTAAATTGTCATTTTTTAAAATAAGGAGCATTTTCATGTTCTCATTGCCGGATATTATTCCAAAAGAAGAGTTATCAGCATTCTGCCGGAAAAACCACATAACTAAACTATCACTTTTTGGCTCAGCTCTACGCGGCGAATTGCACCCGGATAGTGATATTGATATTCTTGTCGAGTTTGAGGAAGATCACATTCCAGGCCTAATCACTTTCTGTGGGATGCAGAATGAGCTTTCTGATATGATAGGCAGAGAAGTTGATTTGCGGACACCACAGGATTTGAGCCGATATTTTCGGGATGAAGTAGTGGAAACTGCATTGGTGCAATATGAACAGAAATGATCATACTCGACTCTCACATATGATTGAAGCCTCTCAGGATGCCCGGTCGTTCCTATATGGAAAATCACTTAATGAACTACAGGACGACCGCCAACTGGCTTTTGCTGTTGTTCGTGCTCTTGAAATAGTTGGAGAAGCTGCTTCGCAGATTTCACAGGAACTTCGTGACCGGTATCCAAACATAAAGTGGCGCGACATTATCAGTATGCGTAACAAACTGATCCATGCTTACTTTGATATCAACTACAATATTATATGGACGGCTGTACAGGAAGATATTCCAAAATTAATCCCTGAACTTAAAAAGATTTTGGGTGAATACGGATCATAAGTTAATCCAATTTACTCTTTTGTTTTTTTGATGTTCTTTTATTAAGGAAGAAACGGGTGTTAATTTTATGGCATTTTCTGAAAGAATTTTGTTGGCAGCACTTCTGACTTTCTCAACATATTCTTTGGCGCTCATACCCTTAGTATCCTCATAAACCATTTCCTTCCATTTCCAGACTTCTATTAGTGAATTGTCATAATTTCTCATCGGATACCTCCATAGGAGTTATTAATTCCAATCTTTTGTAATAGCCCTTTTTCATGCATAATCTTCAATGTCAAAATTCCCAAATTCCTCAATCCTTAAATTCTCTCAATTACCAACTATGGATTGAATACTATCCTGCTGCTGCCTATATTACCCTCGTAGTCTATTGCATTGACTACGATAGTGTGTTCATCAGGAGAAATGTATGGGATTTTAAGCAAAAAAGTTTCTTCCGTTGAATCAAAAAGCTTGTCTTCAGGGAACGCAGTATGCCAATCTCCTGAATCTATGGAGTATTGAATGTCGGTTATATTACACATTTCATCCTTTGCGATGCCCGTAACAATTATGCTATAGCCGGGCCCGCCGTGCCTGTCCATCGAGTCGCCCTCAATAGCCGTTTTAAGATTTAATACTACCGGTCTTGTATTATCTATTAGAAAGGTATCACTCTCTATTCCCTCTTTTAGTGCAAGTTCTGATGGATTATCCAGGTCGTCACATGCTATGACTTTTGCCTGGTAGTATCCGTCAGGTATCCTGTTTGTATTCCAATAGAATTCATTTTCTTCTTTAACATTTCCTTTCAGCTCCTTCCATTTGTTTTCATCTACACTCTTATATTCAAGATCAAAGCTCAATCTATCATTATTAGGATCAACCGCTTCACAGGTAATTAGTTTTCTGGGGCCTTGCGGTACAGATTTGTGGTTTTTGCGACTGCTGTCCAGATATACATCATCCGGTGAGGAAGGAGCCGTCTTCTTTGTATCAGTGTCATTGTTATTATCTAATTCATCACTGGGAAAATATCTTGGCGTAGTGACCTCTACATTACTGATTATGGGCGGCTGGTTCTGTGGCAGGTATGCAATGTTGACTTTATCAAGAGTAGGTGTAGTCATAGAGTCGTCAGTCGTCAGGGTAGCACGATATTGTATAAAACGGGCTGGAGGGCTTTGTATCTTTCCGCCATTCTGTTGAAATTTCCTGGTCCAGTCACTCCATGTGTTATCAGGCTTTTTATTATTTCCGGACCTTGTAGACAATAAGATATTTGTTTGTGATGGCATCTTCTCTTTCCATGATATACATCCCCATGAAGAAATATATGTGGTATCATGAACATCAGATTCATAGGTGCCCTCATTAGAGTATGCGCCTGATAGTTGGTAAATATTTGCATTGTTTCCGGTTGACACGTATTTGATTCCATCCTTATATGAAAGAATATCCAGAATCTGTGATTCGCTGAAATCATAAAGTAAACAGGCATCTTCATTGGTATTAATCTTAAAGAGCTTTGCCCTGTTTCCTGTACCAACAAGAACATCATTGTTATCATCAACTACCAGACAAAGAACAAAAGAATCCTTTACCACAAATATTTCTCTTACTCTTCCATCCTTATCTATTCTGTATACTGAGTTCATCTCAGGCATCACGGGCCTTTCTTCGATTCCGTTTTCATAAGCATCCTTCATTGAAGGCTGATCAGTAACTTCTAAATTTTCACCGGACAAAACATAATCTAACCAGACATCGTTTGGCTCGACGGGAAATTCTTCCATAAGTAGCGGTAACAGGGCTTCCGGTGGTGCAGGAGGTGTAGGAGCGTGCAGTGCCGGAGGTGTGCCGGATGACGTTCCGGCATATAAAACGCCATTCTTATCTATGGCCAGACAATGTATTTCATCTTCATCTGCATCGTAAAGAACAGAGGCTCTGCCGTCTGGCGTTATCTTATATACGAGACCCTCCGGTTCACATGCGGCATAAATGTTACCATCATTATCAATGACAAGATCAAGTATATTTGAGAACGGGGAATCAAAGAAATCCGATGGGATGCCTCTATTCGAGATTTTATAGATAATACCTTTGTCCCCAGTAGCCGCATATAAATTACCATTACTATCGGAAACAATATCCCATATATAAGGATCAGGAAGTTCACAAAAAACCTCTCCTTTTCCCTCTGAGGTAATCTTGTAAATTCTGCCATGAGGCAATGTTCCGGCAAAGATATTTCCCGAAGCATCTATAGCGAGTGTCTGGACGTGCAGCTCAGAAGTTTTATAATATTCTACTACATTACCATCGCGACCGACTTTAAATATCGAGCCGGGATTACCGGTACCGGCAAATAGAGAATCAGTACCATCTGCGACAAGACACCAGACATATGCAGCCGGGATTTCACTAATTCTGCGCTTCTCAGGTGATAATGTAAATTTTCCATTACTATGAACAGATATATTCTGCAGTTTCCCCTTTGCAATCTCTGCCTGATCAGTGCTTGTCCACATTTTTGTTGTAACTGCATAAGTGTGATGTGGGTTGAATGCCAGGAAGGGTAGTACCACCAAGGTGATGACGGGCATGAATATTTTCATTAGAATATTTCTTTGTAAATCAACTTTCATTATCTACAAATAAGTTAATAGTCTGTTTGCCATTGATAAGCCATTGAGTCTCGACTCGTTTGACTATTTCACCTTGCAGGGGAGTGGCACCACTTTGATTTGACAGGGACATTATGCTTAAAAAAGAATTCGGAAGTGATGGAAAATCTTCACCCATATACGTCAGGCCTCTTTTGTTTAATCTGATTATTACGATTATGTTATTATTTTTTTCCGTGTCCTCCAGGTTACTTATTAATTGTTCAAAGCTTGATGGTGAAAAACGTCCCGGAGCGCTTGTCATTTCCATCATCCTGCTGATAACGGCATCACACACTGTTACTCTTACACTGCTTCCACGAACAACATCGTCCGGGATCTTAATCTGCACCGGTATGGAAACGTAATCCTGCGTATTTGGCCTTAATCTAATACTCAGGTGTACTTCTTCTCCGGGAGAAACCCATCTTTTGCTAACTCTGATATGCTCAATAGAAGCAATATTATTGGTTTCTGAAATATCAGCAACTAAATTAATTGATTCTATTTCAGTCGTTTGGAATTCATTGTTCAGTAACGTTGTAATTGGTTGAATGATATTGTAAATGGGAAACCATGAAGGCCCTGAATCAAAATACCCGTTTTCTATCTTGATGGATTTCTTTCTACCGGTGATACCGATATCAAGTTCCAAATTTACCGATTTTTCCCCTACAGATTTTTCAGTAGCAAGTAATGAGCTCTCAACCGCCATTTGTAAAAGGATTGGTGTCAAAATCTTATCATGAATAATTTCAAAGTTGTATTTAGTATTTAGAGACCCGTGTATTTCTGTCTGGCAGGGTATCATTTTCGTAAACTCTCCAATCCTTCCGGCAATTGCAGATCTCCGGTCCTGAGTAACCCTTCCTATGATTTCGCCGGGTGATGCCATCTTAACTGAGCCTGACTGGCTTGCTAATATAGTGTGAACCTGAGCCGTTGCCATTGGCAGGTCTGTATTTCCTATTTGAATTATTGGATGACCAAAGGCAAGAATATTGTTACCTTCTCTGTATGTTACAGTCCCGATTGCAGAAGCGCTCAAATCGCCCCTGATTATTTCAACTGCAACTGATGAACCGGGCTGAAAGTCGTGCAAGTCCGCAGGCAAACCGCTATTGCCCCTGTTACTCTGAAAAGAAAACCTGCCAAGTTTGTTGAATAGAGGACTAACACTGTTCAGGCTTCTATAATCAAATCCAGAGACAATTAATGGTGTTTGAATAGGTACAAGATTAAGTGTAAACGGCTGTTGTGAATTGATATCTTTAGATAATAAGCTTTCATGTATTAATCCATATGATTTTAGTCTGGCTACAACATCCAAATCCTGAGTACTTAATGATGTGCTCCACGTGCTATTATTTCCTGCATAAGTATTCTCTCTTATCTCAGAATCAATTTTAAGGACATCAAGCATTGCACGTATGGGAGTTATTCCGGCAATTGCGTCCTTGGCAAAACTCCATCCATGAGACACAGCTCCTATAAGCTTGTTGTCGACATAAACCGGGCTACCGCTCATACCAGCAATAATTCCGGTTTTCTCTAAAGGCCCTCCCGTCATCTTCACGAGTATCATATCATTTCTTGCTTCCCAGTTCTTTAAGACTCCCAGGATCTCTACATCAAATGTCTCAACTTGATTACCGGAAAACACAGTTCTTCCATAACCTTTCATTCCCGGTTTGATCTCATCGGTGTCCATTGTTTCCAAAGCAATAACCGTATGAGATAAGAAAATTAACAATATGAAAAGGGATACGATCGGTTTGAATTTAAACAATAGTGGCATGTTTTTTGTGATTCTCATTTTTTGTAAATTTCTGAAATTATATAAGTAGAATTTTGATGTAAATCTATCAGCTTGTTATTTTCTTGTCAAGGTGAAAAGGATTGGAGCAAGACAATATAAATCAACCATTATAATATTGATATTATAATTTGAAGGTGATATATTTGGATGAATGAATTGAGAAGCAAGAAGCAGAAG
>JBHHUM010000031.1:0-25026 GCA_046861645.1 Fidelibacterota bacterium
ATTTCAAAATAGACAATTATCTATTCACTGTAAGGTTCTGTGTTTCCCTCCGAATCAGTTTTTATTAACCAGATATTACTTCCATACCCGAAAGAATCTGTTCTACCTGTAACTTTATAACCACCATCTGTGGTCTGTTGCACAGATTTACCACGATCAGAATGACTTCCTCCATATGTCTTTAAAAACCAAGTATGTGAATCACCATATTCTATATTACTTACAGATTGTAACCCCCAAAATTTTACCACAAAAACTTGGTAATACCTTATTTCATCCTCACTAATACCTGTAACGATAAGTGATAGGAGACAGTTTAACAGATGTTGGATATATCTCTGTATTATCAATTATCAACAATATTGGTTGAGATTCAGTAGAATTATCTGATGTGTCATAAGAAATCACCTTTATAGTATGTTCTGACCCATTTTCTTAAATTGTTGTATTCCACTCATATTCATACGGAGATTCAGAATCTGTAAACACTAATGAATCATCAATGAAAAACTCTACCTTACTGATTCCTTCATTATCCTGTGTAGTAACAACAATCGTAACAATCTCATTTACAGTTTGACCTGAACTGTGAGATGAGATAGAGACTGTAGGTGGAGTATCATCTATGTCTTCACAAGTAGAAAACAACAAGACTCCAACCAAAAGAGTTAAAATTGATTTTAGAACATGGTCATTCATAACTACCCCCTTGTTTACGGGTAAGATAATTAACACTAATAAAGCATTTTAATAGACAATCATAGGAAAATCAACTTTATCATCATTGTTTATGGTTCTTTTTATTAGTTCTGAGACACGGTAAAAGGGAAGTGGTGCCTAGTGAGTATTACTGTTTCATCCAATTCCTTTCTTATCTACCGTTTCTTCAGCCACTTGTTGAACTTCCCAGCTTTTTCCTTCATATAGTCTACAGCTTTCTCTGTTTTGCCCTCCACGTTATATTCCTGGGCTTTTTCTTGCATATAGTTTACCACCCTCTCTGTTTTACCCTCAACATCGTATTTTCGATTAAGGTCGTCATAGGCCTCTCTGGAAATTCTTCCCATCTCTCTCAGGGAACTTGATACTTGGTACTCGTTGTCGAACTTGGTTACAGCGTCTACAATACTCTCACCGGCTGCTGCCATTTCAATTAGTGTCTCACCTCCAGGAACATATTCAAGGTCGCCATTCATTGTCATGATTTTGAGAATATCCTGGTGATAACGTAGGTCTCCGAAAGGCATACCCTGCATGTTAATGTAGGTTTCACTGAAAGAAAAACTGGATTTAGGATAGATTTTTATCCCGGCTCTTGTTTTGACAAAATGATGACTACCAGCATACCAAACTCCCATCACAAGAGCAATTATGGGCAATATGACTAAAAGAATACTTTTATTGGATTTTCTTGCTTTGTTATCAATTTGTGAATCAATCATATTGTCCTCCTTTTTCTCTCTGTACAATGCAATATTATTAATAGGGTTTTCCAATACGGTTTTTAGTAATATCACCATTGTAATCATGTCAGTGATTCTATGTCAAGAAAAATAATCAGCTTTGTACGATGTCAAGATATTCGTGTATAACCTTGACAACTCGGTATGTAAAAGTGAAAAGTGTCGAGATTTGTTCTCTTTCAGCAATAAGAGAAAAAAGAAGAATTATATGATGCCAAGTAGGGTAAAATAATACCAGGGGTAAAATGGAAAAGAGAGGTAGAATTTCAGGAAACATTTTTTGTAGTTCGGTTGTTTCATACTAAATTTTTGTTTCCAATTTTAATCATTATTTAGGAGACACTGTAAATGATCAAAGTGACTAACCTGTCCAAAAACTTTGGGACTGTAGAGGCTGTGAAAGCCATAAGCTTTGAGATCGAGAGACGAGAGATCGTTGGTTTTTTAGGCGCCAATGGTGCCGGCAAAACTACTACTCTCAGGATGATTGCTGGCTATCTGGCGCCAACTTCCGGGACGGCAGAAGTAAACGGGGTAGATATCCAGGAGGATTTACAAACCATTCAAAAACAAATTGGCTACCTTCCAGAGTTTAACCCACTCTATCCTGAAATGTCAGTTTATGACTATTTGCGTTTTATTGGAGATATCAGGAATCTTAACGGGAAACAGTTTCAGGAAGCTCTCAGCCGGGTTATAGAGCAGTGTGGATTAAAGGGGGTGGTACATCGTCACATTGGTAATTGCTCCAAAGGATATAAGCAGAGGATCGGTTTAGCAGCGGCCATGATTCATGACCCTAAGATAATTATTCTCGATGAGCCTGTTACGGGACTTGATCCTAATCAGATTGTTGAGACCCGGGAACTTATAAAGGAACTTGGCAAGGAAAAACTGGTGCTACTTTCGAGTCATATCCTGCAGGAGATCCAGGCCACGGTGGATCGTATTATCATAATTCATAACGGGGAGATCGTGGCTGATGGCACCAGTGATGAACTTATGGCCAGCTTCATGGGCAATGTACTCATGTCTTTAGAAGTAAAGAATGCGACTTCTGATGCAATTGAAAAATTACCCCAGGCAATACCTGCCATGGAACTATTAAGGATAGAGGAGAGAGACAATTATCATCGTATTCAATTAGAATACAATCGAGATGAAGATCCCCGGGAGGAATTATTCAAATATGCAGTGGATTCTAATTGGATCCTTCTAAAAATGAATCCTCAGGATGTGGGGTTGGAGGATGTATTTCGCAATCTGACAGCTACAGGAGGTGCTGATGCGTAATGTAAGTGCGATATATCTACGTGAACTGAGGACATATTTTAACAGTCCCATGGCGTACATTTTTCTGGTGATCTTTGCCGTAGTCAACGGTTATTTCTTTGTTAACACTTTTTTTCTCATCGATCAATCGGATCTCAGAGGTCTCTTTGGGGTAGTTCCGTTGACTTATCTTTTCTTTGTTCCGGCAATTGCCATGGGACTCGTGGCTCGCGAGAGGAATCTGGGTACTATGGAGGTTATGTCTACTCTTCCCCTGAAGAATAGTGAGTTTATCGTCGGTAAATTCCTTGCCGCATTTACATTACTTTTGTTAGGGTTAGGGGCGACACTAGTTCACTTTGTTACGTTAGTGAGTGTAGGATCGAATGTTGACTATGGTGCCGTATTCAGTGGCTACCTTGGTCTGGCACTTTTAGGAGCAGTTTACACCTCTGTAGGTCTGTTTGCCAGTAGTGTCACCGAAAATCAGGTGATAGCCTTCATTTTAGGGGTTTTTATTGTTCTTATCTTTTTTCTCCTGGATAAACTGCTGATATTTGTACCTCCAGTATTAGCGGGTTTGGTACAGTACCTGAGTGTCGATTTTCATCTGTCCAACATGTCTCGAGGGGTGATAGACTCCCGCAATTTGATCTATTTCATTTCCGTAATAGGATTTTTCCTGTTTCTTAGTGTCCAGACCATAGAAGTACGGAGGTGGAAGTAGTCATGAAGATTGATATGAATAAAGCTGTCGCTCTGCCGGCTATAGTAATAGTTATTCTTCTGACGCTTGTTAATCTAATCGGGAGAAACTGGTTTGTTAGATTGGATCTTACCGACAATAAACGATATTCTCTGTCGGAATCCAGTCGAACAGTCGTAGAAAAGATTGATGATTTGCTTACTATGAAAGTCTATTTCTCAGATAACCTACCCGGGGATTACGGAAATACTCGCCGCTATTTGCAGGACATCCTGGAGGAGTATGCTGCCCTGTCCGGTGGTAATATTCGATTTGAGTTTTACCAACCAGAAACAGAAGAAGAGCTGACCGAGGAAGCACAAAGTGCCGGTATTCAACCGGTGCAATTGCAGGTTATTGAGAATGATAAGTTCGAAGTCAAAAGGGTATTCATGGGGATGGCGATCCTCTATGAAGATCAGCGAGAAGTGTTACCTGTTATTCAAACAACATCAGGCTTGGAATATGAGATCACGACTAAGATAAAGAAACTGACTGACAAAGAGAAAAAGGTGGTGGGAATCTTTAAACCCGAGGAGAGCGAGATCAGCAACGAGAATGTGAGTACTTTACTTCGGCAGCGTTACCGTCTCCGCAACGTTGATTTGAAAAAGCCTGTTCCTGAAGAGGTAGAGGTATTGCTCATAAATGGTGTGGAAGATTCTCTTGATTCTGATATTCAGAAGCATTTGCAGGACTTTATTGCGAGGGGAGGGAATCTGTTTATAGCCCAGGGGCGTGTACATGCTGATTTAGCGTCACAGAGAGCTTCCGTTATTGAATCTGATATTTTTGAACTGTTGAGTCAGTACGGCCTTAATGTTGCTGAGAATGTAGTGTTGGACAAGATTGCCCGCCGGGTGACTGTTTCTCAACAGGTGGGATTTTTTCATATGAATGTACCCATGGATTATCCCTTCCTGCCGACTATTCGATCCTTTGTTGTGGGTGAACCTATGGTCAGTAGATTGGAGCAGGTTCAGACAAGTTTTGCCAGCGAAATTACTTTGGATACCACAAAGGCGAATCTAAAAGTCTTTCCCCTTTTCAAAACTTCAAACCATTCGGGGGTAATGACTGGGACTTATAATTTGCATCCTGATCCTAAGATCAATGTCGCTCTGCGGCGCTTGGATAAACCCGGTAAAATAGTGGGTGCTCGGGTGGAAATTACTGATGAAGAAAGCGGAACAGTGTCACAAATTGTTCTTGTTTCAGACTCTGAATTTCTTATTGACATAGGGGGTGGAGCATTTCCTGAAAATCACGTATTTATCATGAATGCTGTTGATTTCCTGATAGGGGACAAAGAGCTTATCGATCTCCGGTCTCGGGAAATTACCAGTCGGCCTCTGGAGGACATTTCTGATGTTGCCAGGCGTAACTGGAAATGGGTCAATACCGTCCTACCCTCGCTACTGATTGTAGTGTTTAGTGTGGTACGTATCAAACGGCAAAGAAAGAGGGCAAGAATGCTGGAGGAGCTCTATGACTAAGAAGTGGAAATGGATTTTAGGCATCCTGATAGTACTCCTGGCCATGTCAGCGTTGGACTATTTCAGACAACAGGGATTTACCACCTCTACGGAGGCTTTGATTGATAGTGATACACCGTCCATTGCCAGACTGGAAATTATTAAAGGGGAAGATTCCCTTACCCTGGCCAAGATTGATACTGTATGGACTATTCTTAATCATGACTCTCTCCAGGTGAGAAAAGAGAGAGTGAAAACCTTACTTGATAAATTGTCGTCCCTGGGTCTTGGCTCGATCCTGTCCAGCAAAAGAGAAAAATGGAGTACTTATTCCGTTGATGACTCTACGGGAGTGTCCCTTACTCTCTACGATTTTTCAGATGATACCATTAATCACTTCGTTGTAGGTAGGTCTAAATCAGATTGGCGTAGGAATAACATTCGTCGAGGGAATGATCCTAATGTCTATCAGTTGAGTGGGAATATAATATCCCAGCTTCAGACCCGCCCCCTCTACTGGGGTAAGAAGCCAGAACCTCCAGAACCGGTAGAACCTGATACTACCAAGGAAGAAACAACTCTGTAGCTGCAACTAGCAGGACGTCGTACTGATTCCTCTGCTGTGAAAGCATGAAGTACAGGTTTTTCACTTCTCTTTCACATCAATCCTTGCGAAATTGCCTTAACCAAGGGGATATTCAATTGATCCAGCTGTGATACTTAACAATGATAGAAATAGCGGATTAGGTGGGCATCTCCCCAGGTTTTATAGTACAGTAATTTTAACATGGTAGGCAATCGGGTAATCAAGAGTTTTTCTTAATGGAGCATAAGATCAGAATTCTCATGGCCAAACCGGGCCTGGATGGTCATGACCGGGGAATTAGAGTGTTAGCCAGAGCTTACCGTGATGCCGGGATGGAGGTAATCTACCTGGGCCTGCGTCAGACTCCAGAAATGATCGTGAGCGCTGCTGTACAGGAAGATGTGGATGTCATAGCCCTGAGCATACTTTCTGGAGCCCATATGGTTATTTTCCCCGAAGTGCTGAAGTTGATGAAGGAGCAGGGTCTGAAAAATGTACTACTTACCGGAGGAGGCATCATCCCGGAAAAGGACATGGAAACTTTAGCAGCACAGGGTGTGGGGAGACTGTTTGGTCCCGGCACACCAATTCAAGATACTATAAATTATATACAAGATTGGGTCCAACAGAACCGGTGGAGCTCATGATAGATCGAAAGGAAGAACTCAAGTCACTACGTGATGCGGCCCGCCAAGGGGGTGGTAAAAAGCGTCTCCAAGCACAACATGCCAAGGGTAAACTGTCGGCCCGAGAGCGATTAGACCTATTACTGGATAAAGATTCATTTCGTGAAATCGGCATGTTTGTGAAGCATCAGGTTGTCGATTTCGGTATGGATCAGAAGCGTTACCCGGGAGATGGTGTTGTAACTGGTAGCGGTACAATAAACGGTCGACAGGTATTTGTTTTTGCCCAGGATTTTACTGTCTTGGGGGGTTCTCTTTCAGAAGCCAATGCTCAAAAGATTTGCAAGATCATGGATCACGCCTTGCGTGTTGGAGCGCCCATTATTGGTCTTAATGACTCAGGCGGAGCGCGAATTCAGGAAGGAGTGGCTTCTCTGGGCGGTTATGCAGAAATTTTTCTTAGAAATACTCTTGCTTCTGGAGTTGTTCCACAGATTTCGGTGGTCCTTGGTCCCTGCGCTGGCGGGGCAGTCTATTCCCCAGCTATCACCGACTTTACCCTCATGGTCAAGGGTTCCAGCTATATGTTTGTGACGGGGCCGAATGTGGTCAAGACTGTCACACATGAGGAAGTTTCATTCGAAGAATTGGGTGGTGCAGATACTCATGCAAAAAAGAGTGGTGTGACACATTTTGCTTGCGAGACAGAAGCTGACGCCATGGATATTACTAGAAAACTGCTAAGCTACCTACCTCAAAACCATCTAGATGATTCACCAGTCATGGAGTGTAATGATCCTGCCACTCGCCAGGATATAGAGTTAAATGACATTGTTCCAGCTAGTCCCAATAAGCCATACGATATGAAAGAAGTTATTGTAAGGGTAGCCGATAATGGTGAATTCCTGGAAGTGCACGCTGAGTTCGCACCCAACATTGTTGTCGGTTTTATTCGTCTCCAGGGACGGAGTGTGGGCGTAGTGGCTAATCAACCAGCATTCTTGGCTGGGGTTTTAGATATAGACTCATCTGTCAAGGGTGCCCGCTTTGTTCGCTTTTGTGATGCCTTTAATATTCCTCTAACGGTATTTGTTGATGTGCCCGGTTTTCTTCCGGGTACAGATCAGGAATGGGGTGGTATTATCCGCCATGGCGCTAAATTACTTTATGCATTGGCCGAGGCTACTGTACCGAAGGTAACGGTTATTACCAGAAAAGCTTATGGAGGAGCTTATGATGTTATGAATTCCAAGCATATCCGTGGTGATTTGAACTTTGCCTGGCCTTCTGCAGAGATAGCAGTCATGGGCCCTAAAGGGGCCGTGGAAATAATCTTCAAGAAAGAGATTGCTGCTGCAGATCATTCTACAGCAATGGAGGAGCAGTTAGAAAGCGAATATAAAGAGAAGTTTGCCAGTCCGTTTATTGCGGCTGAGCGAGGATATATTGATGACATTATTGAACCACGTACTACTCGTCCCCACCTGATTGAGGCGATGAAATTACTGGAGAATAAAGTGGCTACAAATCCTAAGAAAAAACATGGGAATATCCCCTTATAGATAATGAAAATAATGGATAGACAAACGTTGATTAATTACTTACGTGAGAATCCCCATTCAGTGTTATTTCCCTTGCTTGCAGAGGAGTTTTTGTTAAGTGAGGAGTATTCTAAGGGGCACGAAGTTTGTTCCCAGGGTTTGACTTATCATCCTGATTCTACACCGGGCCTATTCATTGATGCCCGTATCTTCTTGGCAGAAGGAAAGCTCAAGAAAACTGAACAGCGCTTAAAAGAGGTGATTGCTCTCGATCCAGAATATTATCAGGCTTATGTCTTGTTGGCTGAGGTACAAACACACTTAAAACGTGCTACTACTACGCTGGAAAAACTGTTTATCAGGATTCTTGAGTTGGATGAGCATAATAAGCAAGCCAGCGAGTGGTTAAGTTCTTTTAATAAGAAAAAGTCCAATAAGAAAGGAAGAAGAAAATCCGGTCCCAAAATCTCTGGTAAGAAAACCAAGTCACAAAACACCCCGAAAAAAGTTAAAACCAAGCCAACGGTTACTAAAGCTACTGAAAGGGGTCAGAAAAGGGTCAAGAAAAGCCCTCCGTCTGAAACCAACCCTAAAGTTCGAAAAAAGAGTCCCTTTAAACAGAGGAGTTCAACTAAGCCCAAATCGGTTAAAACACCAAGGGGG
Organism: Fidelibacterota bacterium; assembly: GCA_046861645.1. GTDB lineage: Bacteria > Fidelibacterota > Marinisomatia > Marinisomatales > UBA2128 > UBA2128. The sequence goes on from JBHHUM010000031.1 coordinate 8,372, forward strand.
GTAACAGAGTTGAAGATCAGCCCCGAGATTGCTACTTTCACTCTGGTATCGGTGCTAAAGAACCAGCATCTTTATACTGATGCTCTGGATGTACTGACAGTAATGTTGAAGAAAAAAGGAGCTAACAAGGGCAGAATAGAGGAAGAGCGTAAACGATTGACTGCTCTTCTGAAAAATGAGGGTGAAAAAATATGAGAGACCTCATTCAGAAGAGGGTAGTGAAGTTGAAGGAGCGACTAAGTCAAGAGGCGTTGGAAGGGATGCTGATAACCAATCTCACCAATGTTCGCTACTTATCCGGTTTCACGGGTTCTGCCGGTACGTGCCTGATCTTTGATAAAAAGAGTTATTTCATCTCGGATGGACGTTACCTCACCCAAGCCAGGGAGCAGGTTCAGGGTATGGAGGTTATCATTGATTCAGGAACACATCTACAGATCATCAAAAGGAACAAGCTGATTTCTAACGGTGCGGTACTGGGCTTTGAGGCAGATTATCTTACCGTTTCCCAGATGAACCAGTTGCAGGAACTGTTTCCGCAGACCCAATGGGAATCTACTTCTCGCATTGTTGAGGAGATAGCTGCAATTAAAGACGAGAGTGAACTTCGTGCTCTGCGGGTAGCTATTGAAATTACTGATAAGGTGTTTGATCAGCTCACTCCAGAGTTAAGACCCGGGTCTATCGAGCGCGAGGTAGCCGCGAAGATTTCTTTTGCCTATAAAATTTTAGGTGCTGATGGTGATTCCTATCATCCTATTGTCGCTTCAGGACCTAATTCTGCTCTTCCTCATGCGGTACCGTCAGATCGAGTATTTCAGAATGGCGATTTTGTGGTGCTGGATTTTGGTGCCCTCTATCAGGGTTATCATGCTGATATGACCCGTACTATAGCTATCGGCACCGTCACTGACCGCCATCGGGAAGTATATGCTGTTGTGCAGGAAGCTCAGCAACGAGGTTGCCAGGCTGCCCGCGCCGGAATGACCTGCCGGGAACTTGATACTGTTACACGGAACTATATCTCAGAGCAGGGCTATGGTGATTATTACGTCCACGGGACGGGTCACGGTCTCGGGTTAGAAGTTCATACCATGCCCCGGGTATCTCAGGTAAGTGAAGATACACTTCAGGAGAACTACGTGGTGACTATCGAGCCTGGAATTTACATCCCGGACTGGGGGGGAGTACGAATTGAGGATGATATTCTTATCTGCAAAGATGGAGCCGAAGTGTTAAACCAATCTCCCAGGGATTTAATGGTCCTGAACTAATTCTGCTTCTTCCTGAATCTGAAGTTAATATCGTTTCATAAATCAATACGTTGACTAAAATCAGAACACTTTTTTTCGATATTGGGGGAGTATTGTTAAATATTCATCCGGAGAGAACATTGGACTTGTTGGCTAAAAAAAGTGGACTGACTTCCGATCGTTTAATAGGAGTCATGGACGGACCCATTCACGATGCATACGAACGTGGAGAGCTGACCGAAGAACAATTTTATGAGCAGTTCAGACAAACCCTGCCTGGTGAAATATCCTTTACAAGGGGTGATTTCTTCCGCGCCTGGCAATTAATGTTAGGGTCTCCTACGGGTACGATGACTTTTGCCCTGGGATTGATACCAGAGTTCCATGTCTGGCTGGCATCCAATACAAATCCATACCACATAAACATGGGGATAGATGGGTTACTTGATGGATTTACCGGCCGTGTCTATTCCTTTGAAATAGGATATCGAAAGCCGGAGAGGAAGTTTTTTGAGCAAGCTTTGACTCTGGCAGAAACTACTGTGAATAAATCTCTTTTTATAGATGATAAAATTGAAAATATAGTAACAGCAAAAGCCTTAGGATTTCTAACTGTTCATTATCGATCCCATGAAGAGTTTGCAGAAGAGATATCCCATATATTAAATGATGAATTATCCTGAATCTCAAAACCAATTCCAGTAAATTACATTTTGTGAAAACGTTACAGATCAACAATGACCTGTTGATTAACTGCATATCTCCCCGAATATGTCTCCTTTCCGAAATAACATTTCTTCTTAAGATACATCTGATGTTAGTAGAAGTCAATATTACCCTTACTCCCTGGGACTGATGCGCGTCGTTATCACCTACTTTCTATTGATATCTACAGTCTTTTCGTTTTTAGCTGCTGATGAATCTGAGACCTATTTGGGCTATTTCTCCCGTGGTTTAAAGCAGACCGTTGCTGATGGTACCAACCAGATTATCCTGAGTACTGCTTTGTTGGGTGGAGTACTATTACGAGGACAGGATGTACCCCTTCGGAATAGGGTTCAACCCGAGGGGTTTATGTCGGACCAACTTTCGCTGGTGCTCGACAAATACGGCAACGGGTGGGCTTATAGTTCTGCACTTGTAGGTGTGGGAGTTTTATCTTATCACCAGGGAGGAAGGGATCAACTGGCACGAGATATCAGATATCTGACCACGACCTTAGGAACAACAGGGGCGGTCACCTCATTGCTGAAGTGGGCAGTGGGGCGTGAACGGCCGAATGGGAGCGATCACAAGTCATTTCCATCGGGGCACACTTCTGCCAGCTTTGCCCTGGCTGCAGCTTTAGATGAACTATACGGTCAGCCGGTTGGTTGGTTGACCTACCTGATTGCTACCGCGGTAGGTGCCCAGCGGATTCATGGAGATAAACATTGGTTGACTGATGTCATTGCGGGCGCAGCCCTGGGGACAGTCATTGGGCGGGGTTTTGCCGTTGAGCATCAGAGAGACAAAAAGGGAGTTGCTAAAGCCACAACGCTTTACAGGCCGGATTATGGTTTCGCTATATTATTGGTTGTACCCATTAAGTGAGGTAATTCAATGGCAAAAAAACAACTAATTCAAATATCTGATCTTTACCGACTCAAACTGGTGAGTGATCCCCAGATTTCTCCCAATGGCTTGCAGGTCGTATTTGTGGTAGAAACTATGCACAAGGGGGATAAAAAGTACTATTCTAACCTCTGGTTGGTGTCAGTAATGGGTGGACGTCCACGGAAACTGACGCATGGGAAGATAAATGATACCTGTCCACGCTGGTCACCTGATGGCAAAACCATTGCGTTTATTTCAAAACGTCCTTCCCCGTATAACTCCCCAGTTGGTCGGAGCAGCAGTAGCCAGATATGGCTTCTTCCCATGGAAGGAGGTGAAGCTCGCCTCCTGACAAGGCTTCCCAGAGGTGAGGTTTCAGCCCTTAAATGGTCACCGGATGGTAAAGAGATTGGATTTCTCTTCCATCCAGTGGGTAAAGAAGTCAATTTCAGGGATGGTAAACCGGAAATACCGGTTTATCGTCATATTAAGGATATGTGGTACCGCTTGGATGGGGAAGGTTTTTTCGATAGTGAAAATACTCACCTCTGGGTAACAAAGGTTCGTACAGGGGTCTCTCGACAGTTGGTGACGGGGAAATGGAATGATACCGGTTTCGACTGGTCTCCAGATGGAGAAAAGATTGCTTTTATATCTAATCGCCGGGAAGACTGGCAATATCACTTGGAAGAAGATGAACTTTATCTGGTGATGGTAAAGGGTAACAGTCGTATCCAGCATATTTCTGCCCCTAAAGGTCCTAAGGAAGGTATCTCTTTTTCACCTGATGGTGAGTGGTTGGCTTATATTGGACATGATCGACCTTACGAGGGATGGGGTGTGGTTAATTATACAGTACGTACTGTGAATCTGGATGGCAGTGAACACCGTAGTCATACAGATGCTCTGGATAGAACCGCATATCCCGTAACTCTCGGTGATGTGACTCCGGGATTTGTAGTTACCGCCCCTGTCTGGAGCCGTGATGGGAAAGAGCTTTTCTTCAAGGTATCTTCGGAGGGGGGTGCACCTCTTTACCGGGTGAAAGTTGATAGCAATCGAATCGAGCTCGTTGTAAATGAAAAAGTAGTAGTGACTTTTTCAATGGATATTTCCAGGAAAAGAGTCGTTTTTCATGGTGGGCAGTCCGAAGCTCCTGATGAAGTTTTTGTCAAGATCTTACCACAGGATAATTTGCGGCAAATTACACGACTTAATAGTGGATATATCCAGGGAAGACAGTACAGCTTACCGGAGGAAGTATGGTTTAAAAGCGGGAAGAAGAAACTCCAGGGGTGGCTGCTGAAACCGCCCGGTTTTTCTTCCAGAAAAATGTATCCCTTTATTCTGGAGATTCACGGGGGTCCCCGTTGTCAATACGGTCGGCTTTTCATTCATGAAATGCAGGTATTGGCAGCTCATGGTTATGTGGTCATGTACACCAATCCCCGGGGAAGTCAGGGTTATGGTGAGGAATTTGCTGATACTATTACTGGTAAATGGGCTGAACCTGCCATGACCGATTTGATGGCAGCTGTGGACTACGTCTTGTCACTGGGCTTCATAGATGAGCGACGATTGGGGATCACCGGTGGGAGTTATGGTGGCTATATGACCAACTGGATAGTGACGCATACGGACCGCTTCCAGGCGGCAGTTACACAACGGAGTGTTTCCAACTTTGCCTCTATGTTCGGAACTTCTGATGTTGGGTTTGATATCCAATGGGAATTTAAAGCGACTCCGTGGGAAGACTCCGATTTATATGCTCGGTGGTCACCTATTACCTATATTGATCGATGTGTTACACCCCTATTGATTATCCATAGTGAGCACGATTGGCGGTGTAACCTGGAGCAGGACGATCAGATGTTTATGGCTTTGAAATTCCTTAAGCGAGAAGTGGAATATGTTCGTTTTCCTGAGGAACCGCACGGGCTTTCCCGGCATGGTCGACCCGATAGAAGAGAGGCTCGACTTAAATTCATCATTGACTGGTTTAACCGTTATCTGAAATAATCTTCTATTTATATCTGAAAAGTAATATGTCAATTCGTAACCCAAAGCCAGATAGTTTTCAAGGCAAATTATAGGGAAAACAACTTATTGTTTGTTTAGCTAATATTCCAACCATTGTTGATTTGATGATCATAGTAATTCCACCAATGACAGGTTATTGTCTTGATGGGCTAATCTATCTACGTGCAAACTACATTTCTAATGCACCTTACATTTCATAGATTCCGCTTGTATGATTGCTCCTGATACCAACGTAGTGTTGCGTCCCCTATCAGAAAAGGACATCCCTTTCTGGAAAAAACTCCTTGCTGAACCCCAAACGAGAGAACACCAACCACTAACAGACAGATCAATAGACGAGCTTCGTCGACAATTAAATCGCTATGCTGTGCATGATCTCAATGATCCTCATCATCGGGAATACAAATGGGTCGCATTTGATGCTGAATCCCGTGTGCGAGTTGGTGTTGTTTCTTTTGACAGACTGCATATCGGACAGAAAATCGGTCGTATTGGTTACAGTATTGCCCCCCAATGGTGGGGTATGGGTTTTGGTACTATGTCGGTTAAAACGTTGGTAGACAAAATATTCAGGGAGTCCGATTGCCAGCGGATTGAGGCTGAGTGCTCCATCTACAATACTGCTTCCTGTAAAGTACTGGAGAAAAATGGTTTTATTCGAGAAGGAACCAAGCGGGGCTATCTGGAAATTCATGGTGTCAGGGTGGATCATTACAGTTTCGGACTGTTGAGGAGTGATTGGGAAGGGACTGATAATTGACAATCTTTAACTTTCAGTAATTGGTACAAGGAGTTTATTATGGCAATACATTTCAAGGATAAACGGGCCATCGTTACAGGTGCGTCAAGTGGTATCGGTAAAGGAATTGCTCTTAGGTTCGCCGAGTTAGGAGTGAAGGTTGTACTTACAGCTCGACGGTTGGAGGAGCTGGAAGGAGTGGCTGCAGACATCACTGCCAAAGATGGATCAGCGATTGTTGTCCCTGGCGATGTCACCAACCCAAAAGAGGTGGAACACGTGGTGCGTACCGCTAAAGATGAGCTGGGTGGTGTGGATATTTTAGTCAATTGTGCCGGTGTAGCGGGACCCATGATCTTCGAGGAGACGCCACGGGAGCGGATTCATCAACATATGGCAGTGAACTATTTTGGTGCGGTAGAATTTATCCAAAATGTTCTTCCCATCATGAAGGAACAAGGAGATGGATACATCGTGAATATTTCCTCTATATCTGGATTGAAAGGGTTACCTACGTATGTTTCCTACGGCGCCAGTAAGTTTGCCCTGTATGGATTTTCTGATGCCTTGAGACATGAGGTGAAGAAATATGGTATTAAAATATCTGTGGTAGCACCTCCGGGTGTACATACCCCTATGGTAGATGATGATCTGGATAGTCATGCCGACTGGTTCCACAAATTCAGAGTGTTGGAAGTAAAGCAGGTGTTAGACAAATTGATAAGCGGAATGCGAAAAGGACGTTTTTTAATACTGGTGTCTGCCGATACAAAACTAATGTATGCAATGGTCCGCTTTTTCCCTCGTGCTTTCACTACACTTTTAATGTGGCTCTACAAAATGGAAAAGTGAATTTACGGCAGCGGCTGAATTCGGGGACTCCAATCTTGTTGGACGGAGCTATGGGAACGGAACTGGAACAGCGTACAGTCGATGTCTCCTTGCCCCTCTGGTCCGCTGCGGTTGTGGAACATCATCCTGAGATAGTAGAAGAAGTTCACTCTGATTACCTTGCCGTTGGAGCAGAGGTTCTGACGACGGCCACCTTCAGAACCACCCCTCGTACATTTATGAAAATTACTTCTAATTGTCGGGAAGCTGTTTCAAGGGCAAAAGAGGCCACTTTAGTAGCGGTTTCTCTGGCAATGAAAGCTGCCCAGGGCCAAGCATGGGTAGCAGGATCTATGGCACCTTTAGAGGACTGTTACCGGCCAGAACTTTTCCCGGGTGTAGCTGAGGCTAGTTTTGAATTTAGAGAATTGGCAGAGTGGTTGATGGAAGGGGGTGTTGATTTTTTCTTGATCGAAGCTATGACACGTATTGATGAGACCATCACGGCGTTACAATCTACAGGAGACTTGGGACTTCCTCGCTGGGTAAGTTTCATTCTTGCCGACGCTGAGCATCTACTGTCCGGAGATAAGTTGGCGCGAGCAGTCATATCAGTGAGTGAGCACGGTGCAGATGCTGTTCTGGTAAATTGTACTGATCCCTTGGTTTCCATTGAAGCGTTGGAGATAATTCAGCGGTTTACTTCATTGCCCTTGGGTCTGTATCCTAATCTAGTCATCTCTGATACGAAATCTACATACTATTCCCTGAAGGACTTTGAACAGATTATGAGGAATGCTGTCCGAAAGGGAGCTCGTATTATCGGGAGCTGCTGTGGTTCATCGCCAGCTCATATTGCCACATTAGCACGAATTATTTCTAACTTGCAGTTACTATTATTAATGTTTATTATATTTGCATCATACAATTATGGAAGCAGGGGAATTACTTAAAGATTTGACTATAACCTTAAATGCTCTCTACAGACGTAGTGTTGCCAATACAGGATTGACAGTACCCCAGAGCTTTGTATTATCCAGTATTCCTGACGAAGGTGTAGATATGTCCACCTTGGCGTTGAGACTGGGTATAGATAATAGTACCGCCACTCGGTTAGTGTCTACTCTGGAAAAGAGTGATTATGTCGAAAGGCGTAGGGATAATTCCGATGCTCGCATTGTTCATGTTTTTCTGACTCATATAGGTGAAGAAGCAGTAGAACTCTTGGAAGTGGCAGAGGAACGATTAGGGAGAATTGTTCTGAATAATATCCCCGTAGAAAAACAGGAGAAGACCAAAGAAGTTTTGGAGGAATTTCTGTGGAATCTTTCTCGTGAACAGATGAATAAAGGGTAATACTTGCAGCATACAAATATAAGAGTACAAAAGCTGCTTTCCTGGTATCAGGTAAGTCAGCGGGAATTGCCCTGGAGAGGTACCAATGATCCCTATAAAATCTGGCTATCAGAAGTGATGTTACAGCAGACTCAAGTTAATACAGTTATACCTTACTATAAGCTTTGGATAGATACCTTTCCCACGTTAACGGACGTTTCCAGAACATCTCTGGATAGAGTTTTGAAGATCTGGGAAGGTCTAGGTTATTACGCCCGCGGTCGGAATTTCCATAGGGCGTGCCAGATTGTCGTTCGGGAATATGATGGCATTATTCCTTCCTCATGGAAGGAATTCAGAGCATTGCCAGGTGTGGGTGATTATACGGCAGCAGCAGTGCTGTCCCTTGCTTTTGGAATGCAGTATCCAGTATTAGACGGCAATGTTTTTCGTGTGATGAGTCGACTGCGTTCATTTGATGGCAAACGTATAGATGGAGAAAAAGAGTTTGATACCTTACTTCGAAAATGGATTATTAAATATGATCCCGCTATGTTTAATCAAGCATTTATGGAATTGGGAAGTCAAATCTGCAAGCGGCGAAATCCTCATTGTAAGAGATGTCCCTTGTCAAGCTATTGTTCAGCTTATTCAAAGGGAAATCCCGAATTATATCCTATCCCCAATAAGAAGCCACAGCGGCCTCATTGGACCGTAGTTGCAGGGATGATTTGGAATAATAATCGATTTCTGATACAGAAACGTCCCTTAAAGGGACATTTGGGAGGATTATGGGAATTCCCCGGAGGAAAAGTGGAAGAAGGAGAAGAATTGTCAAGGGCTCTCAGTCGTGAAATTCTCGAGGAGACAGGATTGGTAGTAGTACCAGGTCCAACTCAGGCTGTTGTTAAACATAATTATACACACTTCTCCATTACTCTCCATGTTTTTCACTGTTACCTGAACGGTTCCTCGGTTCCTCTGGAGACAAAGGACCGCCGCTGGATTACCCCCCAGCAAATTGCTGATTACTCGTTTCCAAAAGCTAACCATAAACTGTTTGAACAATTATATAAACATGGATGGCAAAGATAGTGATACCTAAGGAATTATCCGGAACTTCACCAGGTAGTAGAGAGATGTTGGCGGTAGTATGACAACTTTCTGGTTGAGTTTAGTTGCAATTGTAGTAGTTGTTTTAATTGGTATTGCGGCGAAATTATTGCGGACTGTGGAAGCTCATGGTCTGAAAGGTAACGTTGAAATAAGCGATAGAAACATATACCATGCACTGGTTTCACTGGTTCTGTTTCCCCTCTCTTTTCTGGCATTTTTCTTCGTCGGTTTAATTATGATGATTTCACTGTTCCTTTTTAGTCCTCAGAGGTTGATTCCCATAGCAAACATGTGCAGTCGGCTGGTTTTATTATGTTCTGGTGCCTTCTGGAAGGTTCATGGCCGTGAAAATGTTGACAAAAACAAAACTTATATTTGGATGTTTAATCACCAGTCTATTTTAGACATATTTGTTATCGGCATGGTAGTGCCTCATTACATTGTGGGCATTGCCGCCCAGTACCAGTTCAATCTACCAGTATGGGGTTATGTGGTACGGAAATGGGGAAATATCCCTGTGAACCGGAAAGATACAAGAGAAGCTATAAAAGCCATCGAAATGGCCAAGGAGAAGCTACATAACGGTGTTTCCATTATGATTGCTCCTGAAGGAACACGTACCTTTGATGGCAAATTGTGTCCCTTTAAAAAAGGGGCCTTTCATCTGGCTTTGGGAACAGGAGGCACCATCCTTCCCGTGGGAATCCAAGGGCTCTTCGATGTGAAAAGAAAAACCGATTGGCGCTTTAAACCCGGCCGGGTTGATATTACCATTGGTCGCCCCATTCCATTTTCTGAATACAATGGTATGACCGTAGAGGAACTGCGGGATTATGTCAGGGAGAGAATGCTAAAATTAGTGGGTGAAGTGTGACCAATTTAAAGGATTTGGTTTGTGTTGTGACAGGCGCTGGTGGCGGTGTAGGATCGGCAGTAATTGGTATCTTAAAGGATCAATGTCATTCCGTTATAGCTGTATTTAGAGGTAATAGCAATGCTTGGGAAAAAGCAGGTAACTGTTACCAAACCACCGCAAATATGATCGATGCTGATAGTGTAAGGAAAATAGCTGAGGTTACTTGCAATAATCTGGGGAAAATACATGCTTGGGTAAATGTTGTCGGCGGATTTGCCATGGGTCAACTAATAGAGGAGGGATCACCAGAGGAGTGGGAAAGGATGTGGCGGCTTAATTTTATTTCTGCTTTAAACGGTTGTCGGGTTGCTCTGCCTGTTATGAAGCGACAGAAATTCGGCAGGATCATCAACTTCGGTTCGGTGGCGGGACTTGACGGTATGGCTGGAGCAGGCCCCTACGCCGTGAGCAAAGCTGCTGTGATCAATTTAACGAAAAATGTGGCCCTTGAGGGTGCTCCATACGGGGTTACTTCCAATGTCGTTGTACCGGGTATTATTGATACACCTGCTAATAGAACAGCTATGCCGGATGCAGATTTTTCCCAATGGACCTCCCTGGAAGCGGTTACCAGGACAGTCATTGAAATTATTGAGTCAGAGCATTCCGGTAAAATATATCGAATCTGATAACTTTGTGTAGGTAAGCAGTCGTCCTTAAACTTCCCTGTGGCAGAACTGTAAATCCTGTTAAGTAGGTCAAGTGAAAGAGTACTATTTACTGCATCAACACATCACATTCATGAATCATGATTCCTTCGGTGCTTGTCCGCGGCCAGTATTTGCAGACTGTCAGAAGTGGCAGTTAATAATGAGGCGACAGTCCGTAAATTTTATCGAAAAAGAGTTCCCCCTTCTCATGAAGAATCACAACGAATTCGTGGAGCAGTTCTGGTCCAACGTTACCAGGAAAACACTAGACCGCGTATATAGAATAATCAAGACTGAGCCGATTTGTCCTAATAGTGAGGAATGGCTGGGACGGATGGCCAGTATCGAGGTGGAGGGAATTGATCCTATCAGACTGAAAAAAAGTTTACGGGAAGATTTTGCCATAGAAATCCCCGTATTTCTCTGGCAAGACAGATTATTCCTTCGTTTCTCTTTAAATGCCTATAATAATCAGGCCGATACTGATCAATTGATCTTTGCGTTGGAGAAGTTATTTTGAAGCGCCGTCTAATACTGTTCGATATTGATGGAACGCTTCTTTATCCTGGGACATTAGCCAGGAAACTTTTAGATCAGGCTGTAATGGAAGCTGTGGGGAAATCTCCTCATCTGACGGTGGAGGACGTAGCTGGTTTCACGGATCCGGTGATCATTCGCAACGCTCTCTATCATCTTAAGATTCGTGAACATCATATACTGGATCATGTGGAAACTATTCTCGCCGGTTATTTACAGGCTTTGCGTCAAGAGTATCCCCGGTATGACGAGCCATTCCTTTATGATGACGCAAAAAATCTGGTAGACAGCTGTCGTGAGAAAGGATGGGCGGTGGCTTTATTGTCAGGGAATCTCCGTGAGGGAGCGAGAGTGAAATTGGAGAGATTCAACATCTGGGAAGATTTTGTCTTTGGGGTTTTTGGTGATGATGCTGCTAACCGCAGTGATCTACTCTGGATTGTTCCAGAGGTCGCCTGGGAAGAGTTGGGTGAGGTATTTTTACACCCGGATATTATTTTGGTGGGAGATACACCCAATGATGCCAGGATTGCTGCAGAGCATGGCAGTAAGTCCCTTATTGTGTGTCGGAGGCCTGAATGGCGTGATACCATCGCCGTCCAGCGACCTACCTGTTTGGTGGATTCTTTGGAGGATACGGAACTAATCTTAAAATGGATGGAGGATAGTTAATGTACGAAATATACTTGACCACTCACTTTATCTTAATGCTCTTATGGGTTGTACCAGCGTTTTATTTGAATTTTAAGCTCTTAAAAAATTATCCCGTGGCAACTGCTGATAAAAAACTTACAATATTGGAAAGTGTACAAAGGATTTCAGACAAAACCGAACTGTTAGCTTCGTCTCTACTACCTCTGGTAGGAATATTGATGATTATTGATCAGAGAATGTTTCTTAGGGAGGGAACTATCCATATTAAGATTCTATTAGCCTTATTGGCAATCGGATCCTATCATATATCCAGAGGAAAATTGAGGAAACTGATTGCTACCTGGAAAGCTGGTGAATCAGTGATTGGTCAAACTCGCAGATTGGCTTTCTTCCGGCTTTTGACTCTTTTCCTGATCCTGATTATTGTGATTATTGTTTTTCAATACACTGGGTTTTTCCGAACAGAGTATGTAGTCAGAAACTGGTTCAACTAAGGGGTGGCAGGTAAGATATTGTTTTCACTCCATCTGATATCTACCCTTCCGAAAGAGGAACTCAGATTAACTGCAATAGGATTGTCGGAGGTTGTACCTATCCCAGTCGTAGTAATACTTGATGCTTCTAGATAGAGAGGAAAATCACTGACAATAGCTTGAAAGGGTCTTCCTTCCGGATGATTGATCTCCACCTGGAAGTCAGCAGGGAATTTACGGGGAAGTTTCAAGAATATATTTCCTGCTTCTGTAATAGCGTCTATGGTCTGTCCTGATGTGGTACCATCCCAACTTTTATTTAACAAAATGTCCCCAGCAGAGGTTTGTAGATTTACACATCCCCATAACTGTTGCCCAATGATACTTCCGTTTCTGGTCCAGCACAAGATGTCACCAGTGATGTTGTTCAAATTGATATCACCATTGCTGGAGAAAAGATCCAGATTTCCATCTACATCTGCAGCTTGAATATCCCCTAGCAGTGATTTGGCAAAACAGTCGGCTACTAAATTTTCAATAATTATTTCTCCTTTAAGTGTTTGTACCGAAACAGTGCGCCCAGTAACGTCACTTATAGTAATATTTCCGTTCCCTCCTGTATAGGTTATGTCGCCCTCAATAGCTCGAATCTCAACAATACCACTATCACAACTTATGTCCGCATCTCCGGAGATAGTCTCGGCGTTGATATTACCAGCCCCCGCCACCAGGGTTGTGTTACCGAATATTTGGCTGCAAGTTGTATTGCCGACTAACGATGAAACAATAGTGCGACCACGAATTTGGTTTAGTGTGATGTTACCATTCTGAGTTGTCAGGAAAAGTTCACCAGAAAGTTTACTGGCAGTTATATTTCCTGTGGTGAGATCTGCCCGGATGTAACTGAAATGACCAGTGGGGGGAGAGGCAGGGACTGTAATGCGCAAGTAAACTTCTCTAATTTTGTTGGAGTATGTATGACCTGTGAGACGAACAGTATTTCCCTCTGATTCCAGTATTATTTTGGCGTCGAGATAGGAATTGAGAGCGTTAATTTCCGAGACGGCGTTTATGAATACCACTTCCTCAATGAGTAGGAATTTTTGATCATCACTTTTCAGAGTAATGTCACCGCTAATATCTTCGAGAGTAAGACGTTTCGATCCTGCTGAATTAAGGCGGTATGTCGAGGTAATCTGGAAGCGGTTAAACGCCTCTTGTATAATCTCTTGTGTTAACAACCTTTCGAAGGAGAGGAGGAGTGATCCAACTCCTATAAGGAAAAAGATGTTTGTCTGAATTATCTGCTTTAGTATGTTGATTTGGTTTCTGTTAGAGTCCTGTTTCGCCAACAGTTTTTTGAACAGCTTGCAGGGTAGAATTCATCTTCTCCTTTTCTGTGGGGGTTAATTCTAATTCAATGATACGCTCAATGCCGCCGGCTCCAATAACAGCAGGTACACCTATGAAGTACCCGTTGACACCGTATTCGCCCTCACAAAGTGCGGCAGAAGGGATGACCCGTTTCTTGTCTTTAAGATACCCCTCTGCCATTTCCATAATGGCTGCCGCTGGACTAAAGAAAGCACTTCCCTGGCCGTAAAGCTTCACCAGCTCTGTACCGGCTTCTTGGACTCTTTTAATGATAGCATCGATCTTCTCTTGAGAGAGAAGTTCCGCCAGGGGAATGCCTCCAACTGAAGCCAGTCGAGTCAAGGGTACCATTGTGGGTCCGTGACCACCCATAACGATGCAGGATACGTCCTGAACGGAAAGTCCTGTTTCCAGGGCAATAAAAGCTCTGAATCGAGCGGTATCCAGAGCCCCAGCCATACCAACCACCCTGTTTTTTGGAAAGCCACTGATCTTGTAGAAAGCATAGACAATTGCATCCAGGGGATTGGATACAACAATAACAAAAGCATCCGGAGCGTATTTCTTTACATTGTTAGCGACATCAGTAATGATCTTCAAATTTATGTCAAGGAGATCATCTCGGGTCATTCCTGGTTTGCGGGGTACTCCTGCGGTAATGATCACCACGTCAACACCCGAAATTTTAGAATAGTCGCTGGTACCTTCCAGTTTGGTGTCATAGCCGTCATGAGGAGCTGCCTCCGTGATATCTAACGCTTTGCCCTTAACCATTCCTTCCACTTCGGGGATATCCACAATCACGACATCTCCCAGCTCTTTCTGGGTGGCGATGAGGGCAAGAATTCCACCTATTTGACCTCCTCCGATGAGTGCTATTTTTCTTCTGCTCACAACTTACCTCCTGTTGAAACTGTTGGTTGGTTTACATGTAGATACATATCGGAATTCTAGATAAATCTGTGTTCCTGGTTGAATTTACAGGAGATCATTTTGATTTGGAAGTGACAACCAGTTAGAGTACAATAAAATCTACTGATCTATCAGGAAAATTGAGAAGTGTAATTAGATTAGGGAGAGCTAAAGCCTAAGTTTAGGAGGACAAGATACTGACGATTTTACGATCACGGCCTTTACGTCCAAATTTTACAATGCCGTCAGTTTTTGCAAATAAGGTATCATCGCCTCCTATACCCACGTTTATGCCCGGGTGGATTTTAGTCCCTCGTTGACGGACAATAATTGAACCAGCCGATACAAATTGACCATCATGGGATTTGACGCCTAGCCGTTTAGAACGACTGTCACGACCATTTTTTGTGCTGCCCATGCCCTTTTTATGTGCCATGACTTATTCCTCTACTTTTTCCTCAACTGATTTTTTCTTTTTCTGAGATTGAGGAACCGATATTTCATTAATCTTAATCACTGAAAACTCTTGTCGATGGGTATTTTTGACTCTATAACCTTTACGACGCTTCTTTTTGAAGACAACTACTTTCTTCCCACGACCGTGACGAATCACCGTTGCCGTTACCTGAGCATCAGCAATGGTTGGTGTCCCTACTAGAACTGTTTCTCCATCGTCATATAGCAATACATCTGCAAAATTGATGGGCTGTCCTTTCTGCACCGCTTGGTGGGGTACTTCTAATTGAAGCCCGGGTTCTGCTCGGAACTGTTTTCCTGATATATCTACTATGGCGTACATATCTGTCCTGTATCAGATGATTTAAAACTGAGAAATTTAATGTTTTTATTTAGTTCTATCAAGAATTACTTGACACCAAAAATCCGATATCACATCTGTCCAAAACGTTTGTTAAAATAGTAAAAAAGCCCTGTCATTAAAATAACAACAGGGCTTATCTTTCCTAATTCACAACCAAAAGGAAAGACCGAATGAATATTACACTATTTGCACAAATAATCCGAAAGTTTGATCGATTAAGTTTCAAAAAGATTGTTGAAAAATATAAATCCGATAAGCACAGTAAAGGGATTAACAGTTGGACCCATATGGTTTCCATGGTATTCTGTCATTTAGCTCATGCTAATTCACTACGAGAGATCAGTAATGGTATTCGTTCTGCAACAGGAAACTTAAACCACTTTGGTATAACTAAAGGACCCTGTAAATCTTCTCTGTCTTATATGAACAAACACCGGGACTGGAAAGTTTTCAGAGATTATTATTTTGCTTTGCTTACTTCTCTTCGTAAAGAAGTACCTTTTCAGCGAATTAAGTTTAAAAGTAAAGTCAAAAAGATATTCATTCTCGACGCCACAGTTATTTCCCTCTGTTTGTCAGTGTTTGATTGGGCTAAATACAGACAAACCAAAGGAGCCATCAAACTGCATATGCTGTTAGACTATGACGGTTGCTTACCTGTCTATATGCATATGACAGAAGGAAACGTTGCTGATGTAACAGTGGCACAGCAGCTCAAACTTCCAAAAGATTCTCTGGTCATAATGGACAGAGCCTATTTGGACTTTGACATGTTGTATACTTGGCACAACAATGATGTTAATTTTGTTATTCGGTTAAAGAAAAATATAAAATACAAACGGGTAAAAGAATTACACCTGCCGGAAGACGCACCGCAAAATATTATCAGTGATGAATTAATCAGTTTAGACCCCTTTAACAGCGGTACCAAATACCCAAAAAAATTAAGACGCGTAATTGTATGGGATGAAGAGAAAAACGAACTAATTGAAATACTCACTAACCAATTAAATTGGACAGCAGAAACCATTAGTGAGCTTTATAAAGAAAGGTGGCAGATTGAAACATTTTTTAGAGCCCTCAAGCAATTGACGAAAATCAAAACCTTCGTCGGAACGTCTCCCAATGCCGTTCTCATACAGATTTGGACAGCATTGATCTCCATACTGCTCCTGAAGTACCTGAAAGCACTGGCAAAATGGAATTGGAGCCTGTCAAATTTAGTTGCTTTGCTTAAAATGAACCTGTTTGTGAAAACTCAGTTGCAACATTGGCTTGATAAACCATTTGAACCGTTGGATCGACCTCCCAAATCAGACCAATTGGCTTTACAGTGGTAAGTATGAGGGGATTGTTTTTATAAGATGTGGAATAATCTGTCCAAAACCAAAGCCTCTCGTCGAGACTGG
>JBHHUM010000103.1:0-6457 GCA_046861645.1 Fidelibacterota bacterium
TATCTCAGGAGGTGTACTATCGTAATAAAGATCAGTGATATTTACTGGGATGCCATCATTCCCTGCTAAATCTTGAAGGGTTATTGTTAACTGATATTCTGCACCATCAATTAGCTGTACTTTATCATCCAGACTTTCATCATGCTCCCCCTCAATCAATTCTTCACCAGTCATCTCTTGAGTATGAGTTAACAGGCTATCCTCTGTTCCTCCAGTCCACTTCCAGACTGCCTTGGCAAAAGCACATGTTTCACTGAGTTCGTACAACAAATGAGGTGATTGCAGATAATCTCCAATCCGGGGTTGGGTTACTACTATCTCGGGGGGTATAATATCGTACTGGATGCCATTCACTTCCACGGATTCAGCAGCATTTCCAGCAGAGTCTACTGCTGTAAATATAAGAGAATAGATTGAACCGTTCACCAACTCAGATTGTGCAGATAGCTCCCTCCCAGGATGAACACCAACACGTAACTCTTCACCAACCAACTCGACGATATGAGGAGTAGCTGGATCGTTGACCCCACCTGTCTGCTCCCAAACAATTTGCCCTACAGCAATGTTTTCACTCAGCTCGTATCGTATTCGGGAGTGATTTACATAACTGTTTGACTCAGGTGCAAACCCAGCGATCATGGGAGGATCAATATCCAAATGAACCTCAAAGATTTCAACCGCTGAGGAGTAATTCCCGGCTAAATCTGTACCCACCAGCTTTACAGAAAAGACAGCTCCATCGGAAAAATCAGGTGTATTATCCGGTAAAAAGAGTGGATGTTCACCGGATTTTAATTCCTCTCCTACAAGTTCTACAAGATAGGGTGATGTTGACTCTGTAACTCCTCCTGTTTGTGTCCATAGGACTTGAGCAGAAGAAAGCAACTCACTTGAGGAATATGCTATTTCTCCCGAGCGAATATATGCTCCGGGCTCTGGAAAATTGAGTACCATTTCAGGGGGAGTAATATCATAGGTAATATCTTTTATTTCTACAGGCTCAGCCCGATTACCGGCGGCATCTTCTCCCTCGAGATAAATATCATAGTGACTCCCATCTTTTAAAACGAGTTTTTCATTCAGAGATACTCCCAAGTGATCCCCAATTTCTCTATCCCTATCAGCTAATACAATTTCTTGTCTGGACAGCTCTTCATCAGTTACACCCTTCTCTATCCAGGTCATTCTTCCTTCGGCTAAATTTTCACTTAGGAAATAGCTTACTTCAGGGTGATTGATGTGACTATAAGAGGATGGAAAAACGTTGGAAATAACAGGATTAGTGGCATCAAAACCTAGCGCAGAAATGGTCGCTATGGGAGAAGGATTTCCAGCGAAATCCTCTCCTTCCAAGGAGAGATCATAGATGGCACCTTCCACGAGCTGAGGAGAATGAGCGAGCATAACCTCTTGGTGCGATCCAACTGTTAATTCATCATCAATAAGATCGACGAAATATGGTGCCGAGGGATCAGTACTACCGCCAATCCATTCCCAAACGAAGCGAGCTCTGGCCAGATTCTCACTTAGTTCATATCCTACAGTAGGCGCTGCTATCCATGACTGACTCAATGGTGATAGAATAGTTACTACTGGATCGGAGATGTCATAGTGAATATTTTCAAGGACAATGTTTTCCGCTTCATTTCCTGCAGCATCGCTGACAGCGAAAATAATAGAATAAATGGAGCCATCATTCAACAGGGGAGCTTCCTGTAATGACAGATCAGAATGGTGCCCACTATTCAACTCATCCCCTGTCAGATGAACGACATGTGGAGCCAATTCATCCAGAGCTCCACCTTTATGATGCCATGTTATGGTCCCTTCCTGGATATTTTCACTGAAAGTATAGGAAACTTCAGTATGATTGACATAACTATTAGAAAACGGGGAGGCCTCTGTTATCACTGGTGGAGTAGCATCATAATAGACATCCGAGATAGGCATTACAGATGCCTCGTTGCCCGCGTAGTCAATACCTGTTAATTCAATTGTATACAGGGCACCATCAACTAAAGGCACTGGTGGAGAAAAAAGCAATTCCGCATGTTCACCAGAACCTAATGCTTCACCCTGCAATGATCGATGATGGACTTTCTTTGGATCAACACTTCCTCTTCTCCAGGTCCATGATATTGTTCCCCTGGCTAAATCTTCTGATAAAGTGTAATAGAGACTGGTTGTGGAAACAGCAGAAAATGGTTGAGGGGTGATAACTACAATTTCAGGAGGTGAAATATCGAGGGTGACATTAGTCACAGCCACTGGATCAGCTTGATTACCAGCAGCGTCTGACCCCCTCATTCGAATATGATACATAGCTCCATCTACCAGTAGGGGGGCTTGCTTCAGGACCAGGTTCTTATGCAGACCTGAGGCTCGTTCAGCAGTTGACAATGTTATCTTATGAGGAGCATCTGGATCTTCTTCCCCTCCAGTCCACACCCAGATAATCTCTCCTTCCTTAAGGGTCTCGCTCAAATCGTAAGTCACTTCCACTCCCGTGATATATTCATTATCCCCCGGGTACGACCAAATAATTTCAGGTGCTTTAATATCGTAGGTTAAATGGGTAATGATTGCACTCGACCCTTCATTTCCCGCTTTATCCCTACCGTGTAAAACGATATCATAAGATGCACCCTCGGTTAGTTGTAAGAGGGATTCCGTGTCCTTAAAATGATGCTCCCCAGGTTGAAGATACTGTTTATCCAATTGTAATAAATGAGGAGCGCTGGTATCCAGTGATCCTTCTCTCCAAAGCCATTTCATCGTCAACTCTTGCAGTAATTCACTCAGTGTGAAGACGACCTCGCTACTTTTGATAGGATTATCCTCCACAGGAGAGAAGATAACCATTTGCGGTGGAGTATTGTCAAAATGAATCGAATCAGATACCAGAATATTCGAAGAATTACCAGCACGATCAGCTGCAATGAAAGTCAATTCATAAATTGATCCATCATGCAGGTATACCCCTCTCATCGGGAACAGATCAATATGTTCACCAGCTTTCAATTCCTCATCTTCTAACGAAATTTGATGAGGTGAATCAGGATCATATTCACCGGCAATTTGTCTCCAGGTCAAAACACCCTGAGCCAGATTTTCATCAACATAGAAAGAAACTCGCTCATCCTGCACAAACTCACCGCCATGCGGTTCAAGATCAGCCAGAAAAGGACCAGTAGTGTCGAAATTAACATCTTCCACAATAAAAGGTTTGGCTATGTTTCCAGCTAAGTCAGATGCCGATAAGGAAAGTCGATAAGTATTACCATCCCGCAAACGTCCACCCTTGGGTAAGCCTGGATATTCATGTAAACCAGCCGACAGTTCATCACCGCTTAAGGATTCAGTCTGGAATGTGATAGTTATGGTATCGAAAACGACTTCACTCCAATTAATTTCAGCTGAGGAGAGGGTCTCATTGGTTAGATAAGTGACCGCAGCACTCTTCACGGCATCAGCAGTCCTGGGTAGCATTATTTCGACAATGGGGGCAGTAGTATCATAGGTCACTGCAGCAATACCAATTTTATCAGAGGTATTTCCAGCAAAATCCTCCGCCCAAAGAGTCACCTCGTAAACTGCCCCCTCAACAAGGGGAGGAGGTCCCATTTCAGGTACTCCCTCGTGCCATCCCTGCCTTAGTTGAGAGGTACTCAGGGGAATCGTGTATAACCCTATGGAGTCTTGGACACCGGCAATCCATTTCCAGGTTAGAACTCCAGATGCTGCCCTTTCACTCAGCTCATAGGATACGCCACTACGGTTGAAAAAGTCTCCTGATTTCGGGGTCGTGTAATAAAACTGGGGCGGTGTAATATCGTATCGAATTCCCGTCAAAGTATCACCAATTCCACGATTACCAGCCAAATCCCATGCAGTAGTTCGTAGAGAATATCGCTCTCCATCTTCAAGAAGAGCGGGAACCGTGAATAGGACTGTATCATCAGTAAGTGACAATAAACCCTTTCCAATAATATTTCCAGCACGTTGAACAAGAGAATCTTGCTCATTCCACCGATACCACAATAATTCCATTTGTAAGAGAGGTTCCGAGGCCCAGAGGTACACTTCAGGACTATTAATTACAGAATCACACCAGACAAAGATTTTGGGATCGGTAGTATCGTAGGTCACACTGTCGATTACTACGTTTATGGCAGGATAGCCACTGACTCCACTACCTGCGAACGTAATTTTATATACCCCACCCTCCTTTAGCTCAGGAGTATAGGCTAAAACTGTCTCTTCGTGATATCCTTCCATCATTTCTCCAGGTATTAGCATGGCAGTATACGGTGCTGCACTATCCACAGTACCACTTAACCATTCCCAGGTAACCCACCCTTCCACCAGTTTCTCTTTCAGATGGTAAGAAATATGAGGGGAACTAACTGAGGAGTGGGAATGAGGAAAGTCAACGGAAATGAGCGCTGTGGTTCCATCGGCTAATACCCAAAGCTCATGGGTTTGCCCTAATGTAGAATCGTATTCGAGGATCTGTATCGATCCTGTTTCAGGAAAATTATTAAAGAGAAACCGTCGAATAACATCTTCCTCTGGGAATGTGATCCAATCCTCCTGTTTCAGCAACCCACCATCATCATAAGCTAAAGAAATTGTCCCAAAATGAGATCCATTCACATCATAAAGTCTATATTCTTCAGGTAGTGCATCCTTGGAGAAAATCGTTTCTATGAACCGATCACCTTCATCCTGAATTGAGTCCATTTGAGCCCGGTAACTGAGGAATTTATTTATTTTTTCCTGATGCGACCCAAATGTGAAAATACTCGTGACTACACTATCTTCATTTAAAAGAATACGAGAAGATAGTTCAGCAGTTATAGAGTCATATTGCATCACCTGATATTGTTTTATTTTACCTTTTCGCTTAAAGTATAACTTTTGAGATACTCTTCCCAGTTCATCATAGTGAACTTCAATATATGATCGCCAGCCGAGCTTTCGTTTCGGTAGTTCAACTCCGACCAGAAAATCGTGTTCATTACGGTAATATCGTAAGCCCTGCGGATCAGGAAGGATGATTGCCATCATCAGCAAGAATGCTGTAAACACCTTCACCATGGGTGAAGTTTACACTACAAGAGATAGAGTGTCAACCATCAGTAGTCGGTGAGTCGTTTTAGGTGATTAGTAGAGTGTCTGCCCCTAGCGTAAGGGAGTAGTGATAGATCGAACAGCGGATGGTGATATAGGTAACACATGTTAGAGCCTTTCCATCGATATCGACAGATAAAATGCACATCGTATGAAAAACTCACCCCGATATCCTCTCTCAAAGTCAGAGAGGGGAAATCTAAGACAGGCAATTTTGCATCTTAACCTACGTAAGGGGAAGTTCTTCCCGGTAACCATCTAGGGACTATTCGGTAGTCCCAGGTACTCCCGGATAACCCATGTTACTGACCAGTTGTGCCCCAGGCGGCGGCCATCCATAGTGGACGGCAATAGAATAACTGCGCTCCCTGGGAGGTCCATTTTTTGAGGATCAACGTCGTACTTGTTAAAGGCGTTGTCTTGTGAGTGGACTGTCCGCCATTGAATATGACTCACATCCTTATCCCACTTAAGATAGTCTGGAATACCGTCCCTATTATTATCGAGTTTACATTTATCCAATAATCGAGGTATACCTGCCAGTGGTGCAGCAATGGTATGAATCTCAGCTGGAATAGGTAGGTCAAGATAAGCGGCACAATACGTCACCACCAGTCCACCCAGACTATGTCCCATAATTACCACACGCTCTACAAGGGGATAGTCTCTGACTAATCGTGAAACTGCCTGGGCTAACTCCCAGCCAGAATTATCGGGACACTCCTCCCAGTCATACCGCCAGAAATAAGTGAGTGAGTGTTCAACAGCAAGATTGGTTACGGGTACGATCCATTCGTATCCTCGGGTAGCATAACCATGTACAGCAATAAGAATTGTAGTGCTATCTATGGCATTAGGATTTACAATGTGAGTGAAGCCATTCGGTTGGGCGACAAGGACTTTACCCGACTCAAAGACCTGCTCCCCAGTAGGAAGGTGGGAAACAGGAAGTTCAGGGATGGAATCGAGTTGATTAGAAGCTATTAAAGTGGAGAATAGCAGAAAATGGAAAACAATATACACTAATTTAGTAAAACTGATAGATTTCATGAGGTTAATATCCATATGCGGAGAGGAAGGGATTTGAACCCCTGTTACCCGAAGGGTAAACCGCATTTCGAGTGCGGCGCATTCAGCCAGACTCTGCCACCTCTCCAGGTCAAAAGTTAAAGACCCACATCTCTATTTACAAACTTGAAGAAAATGAGTTTACAACAGATTTCAGAGAGAAAAATACTCTTCTGTTAAATATGAGGAAGGGATTTCTCCAAAATGAGTCCTGTGGAGAACCCCGGTTACCCGAAGGGTAAACCGCATTTCGAGT
>JBHHUM010000032.1:0-24853 GCA_046861645.1 Fidelibacterota bacterium
GATTCCTGTTCCGGGCACTCCTCTACGCCAAGCTACGAGAAGCAGACCAATCTCATAAGGTACCTACTCAGCTGATTTATTCCTGCCTGTCCCTCGTGACGAAGTGTAGAGGGATTCCGGGCACTTAACATATGCATTACGCTTATGTACTAAAAAGCTTCAAGGATAATACACTTTACTAACCCAAATTCCGATATTGACTTGCCTAAAACAAGACTTAACTGTTTTTGGTTAAACTCCTCTGGAGTTTAATTTTTTCGGTTCTTGTTCTATAAATATTTAACCCCTCTGGGGTTATACTCCGTAGGAGTCAAATGTTTACAGAAATTGATTTACAAAAAAACACAACACCGTTAGGTGTTGAATATTTCAGTATAGATTCGGACCATTGTTATCAAAACATAACCTCATAGATAATTAACAATTCTCATCTTATAGGTGAAATCCTGAATTTGCCAATTTTATTAACATATTACCAGATGGGGTAGAATTTTCGCTTCAATATCGGAATAGAGGTTATAAAGGCCTCTACGGAGACCTAGACCTAAAGAGTCGTCAAAAACAACACAACCAAAGGAAAGTCAAATCGACCAAAGAACGGACACCTTGAGAATTAGTTTACCTGGAAGAATATGCTACTTATCGGGATGCAATTATTCTAGTTCTTATTCGCTTTACAAATTCCCCTCAGCATCAGTCTTCATTAACAAAACATCATTAGAACCGTCTGTTTGGGATGATCTGTATCCTACAATAATGTAACCTCCATCTCGAGTCTCGTGGGCAGCAAGGGCTACTTGTGAGTTTTCATTATCATATATTTTCCTCCACTCCAGGTTCCCTTCAGAGTCTGTCTTGTCTATGAAAATACTCCAATGAATCCCTTCCGAAAGCAATGATGCCCCACCAACCAGAAATCCACCATCTGTAGTTTCAACCACAGATGTACTTACATCATACTCTCCGACATTCAATTCTTTCCACCATAATTCCATACCATCAGGACCGAGTTGCGTCAAGAAGTAATATGTAGGAAACATCGTAAGTTTATCTGTCAAGACCAGTCCACCATTAGAAGTGAGTTCTACATCGCTGAAAACATGATTTAATATTCATCTTCGAAGACGTGACTCCATCCTTCATTACCATTCTCGTCAGTCAGTATAACAAAGCCATATGTAGGACCTTCCCCATAGTCATTGTATGTTGATTTTTTACCAGCTATCGCCAAGTCCCCGTCCGGCAGAACGGCTATCGAGGAGCCATAGCAAGAACCGCTCTCTTGAGTCTCAGGACAGTATTCAGTATGCCACTGTTCAACACCATTCGCATCAATCTTTATAACGAGTGCTCCATTTTCTTGTTCGCCACGGGCGTTACCCACTAATACATATCCACCATCATCAGTTTGTGAAACATAAGCACCATAATCCGCAAACCCATATTCAAAGATATGGCTCTACTCTTCTATACCGTTTTCATCAGTCTTTATCAACCAAATATTCCAATCAGTACTGGCTACAATTATGTATCCTCCATCTGTAGTCGGTTCAATAGACTCACCGGTGTCTGTCAAATCACCTCCGAATGTCCTTTCCCACAGTAGTTCTCCGTACTCGTTTGCCTTGAACAACCATACATCCCTCTCGTAATTAATCATTGTCTGTCCTACTACAATATACCCACTATCATCAGTCTGTCGCACATCATGCCCCTCTTCATAAGTACTGCTCCCATAAGTCCGGGAAAATGTAATATTCTCTTCAATCTCCATATCCTCCTTGCAGCCTGAAAAGAATAGTATGAAAGAGATGGTGAACAGCAATAAAACAAATTTCATTAAGCTTTCCATTACAAAAAGGAATATGACATTAAACGATTGGATTTATGTTTGGTTTAACTTATAGCATAAAAAATTTCTACCTTCTAAAATACTTTTCCACCTTCTCCACAGCCCGCACGATATCCATTGTATCCTCTTCCGAGCCCAGCAGACAATTTTGCCGCAGCCAGACAGATTGCTCATCGGCAATTCTCTCTGTTACAGGTAAGGAGATATTCTCAAAATCAATCCCCTCCAGCCACGGATATTCAGCACGGTTAACGATGAACAGTCGTTCCCGGTAAAGGGGTACATAGCCGGAGTAAGCGGGAATACCTTCGGCATTCAGAGCCTCGATAAACTGTTCACGAGACTTATTACCGAAGAATTCTTTCAAATAGCGGAAAATATAGAGATGATGAGAGACCCTGGTAGTACTTGGATATTTCCGTAAAATTGATAAACCTTCGATTTTCTCTAATGCTCTGTCCAAGATTACGGCATTGGTATCCCGGACAGTCATATCCTTCCCAAGAGATTCAATTTGCGCAGTTAACAGCGCCGCTGGAAAAGCGCTCAACCGAAAGTTGCCACCCAGGTGATCATGTTCATACCACTCTCCATCCCGTACACGTCCGGCATTCTGGTAGGAGTAACAGGTATCAATGAACTCCTTGTCATCAGAGATTATTGCACCTCCCTCACCGGCTGTCATATTCTTTGATGACTGGAAGCTGAAGATCCCTCCCAGCCCGAAAGCGCCAACCTTTCTTCCTTTCCACTCGGCTCCATGAGCCTGAGCGGCATCCTCTAGCATGGGGATACTATAGCGGTCACAAATCTCTTTGATCTTGGTTATGTGAGCAGGATTTCCGGCGATGTGGACAGGTAGAACTACCTTCGTCTTTTCTGTAACCAAATCTTCGAGACCTTCTGGATCCATGTTCAGAGTCTCTTCATCAATATCGGCGAAAACGGGAACAGCATTAGCCATCAATACCGCCGTAGCCGTCCCGATAAAAGTGTAAGCGGGAATGATTACTTCATCCCCGGCCTTGACTCCTGCCGCTTTCAGCGATACCCAAAGAGCCGCAGTTCCCGTACTGATCGCCAGGGCGTATCGACTGTCATGAAATTTTGCGAAATTCTTTTCAAACTGCTCTACTACTGCACTACCAATACCCCACCGTTCATTCTCCAAGGTATGAATCAGGCTATCTTTCATGGCTTGGGTAGGACGAGGCCAGAGAGGAAATGGGTCGGTTCTTACAGGATTTCCACCGTGAATAGCCAGTTTACTTTTACTAGACATTTTTCTATAAACCGAGGCTCCTCATAAAAGCCTTATTATTCGGTTCTCGACCCAAAAACTCTTGCACCAGATTCATGGGATCTTTACTACCCCCGGGAGCTAAAACAGTGTTTCGGAATCGTTTTCCAGTATCAGGATTAAGAATCCCTTCTTTTTCAAAGATGGAAAACATATCCTGTGCCAGTACACGCGACCAGGCATAACCATAATAACTGGCTGCATACCCGGCTAAGTGTCCAAAGGAGGCGATACGAGCTGTCCCGGGTGTCTCGTTCCAATTTAAAATTTCTTTATGCAACCGTTGAGCTACTTCCACAACTGTCTCATTCTCAGGATCCCATTTACCGTCATGAAGAGTCATATCCAAAGTCCCCAGAAAAACCTGAAAGGAGTAATCCCCTCCAGACGATTTGTTTTTTGCAGCAAGCATTCGATCCAACAACTCATCAGGTATAGTATTACCAGTCTTATAATGTTTAGCAAAAAGTTTAAGTGTCTCTTTATTCCAAACCCAATTTTCCAAGATTTGTGATGGGGCTTCCACAAAATCTCGATCTACACTTGTTCCTGAAAAGGAATAATAGTCGGTAGTTGTCACTAATCCATGAATTAAATGTCCAAATTCGTGGAAGAAGGTCTCAGCTTCATCATGGGAAAGAAGTGAAGGTAACTCATCAGAAGGTTTGGGGAAATTGGTTACCAGAGAAGCTACTGGATGCTGGTATTGTTCACCTATACGCTTTCCTTTTACCAAAGAGAACATGGCTGCGTGACTATATTTATTGGCCCGGGGGTAAAGATCCAGGTAAAATTGTCCCATAAGATCTCCTGTTTCAGAATCATACATCTGGTACATAAGTACTTCCGGATGCCAAACACTGGGATTTTCTACAGGCCGGTAAGTAAGACCAAAAACCTGTTGAGTAATTTCGAAGAGACCCTTCAAGACGGTCTCAAGCTCAAAATACTGTTTAACTTCCTCTTCATCTACATGATATTTTTCCTCGGCACGTATATTTTCGAGATAATGAAGTTCCCAGTAATCAATTTCACTGGCTGCAATACCTTCCTCTCTCATTTTGAAGGCCAACAATTCACTCAATTCCTGATTCGACTTCTCCTTTAAAGCATTTCTAAGTTCAATTTCAAAATCCCAAACTGTTTCTGGTTTCTTGGGCATTCTTTCTGCTAATACATAGGCAGCATATGTAGGATACCCTAACAGATCGGCTATTTTCTGTCTTTCTTTACAAATTTTAGGAATAAGAGACAGGTTTTTATCTGCAGCGCGGTTAAGAAACTTTTCACTAAGAGCGTATCGAGCCTCCTTGGATTTGGAGTAACGCATGAATACACGTCGAGAAGGATAGCTAATATCAATCTTATAGGCTCTAGATGAAGAATCAAACATAGCCTTTTTGTACCATTCGGGAGTCCCCTCCATCTGTTCACGGGTCACTACAAGTGTATCAGCATATTCAGAAATATTTTTACTGAACTCTAGAAGCAGTTTAGTCAGATTATTCTTAATTTGTGTGAGTTCCTGACGTTTGTCCTCTGGTAATGCTATTCCCTGGCGTTCAAAAGATCTAATCTCATCTTCTAAATATTTCTTTTCTACACCTGATAATTTCTTACCCTCTTCAGTTTCTCCAAAAGTTACGATGGCTTTATAAAGCTCTTCATTTACTGAAAGCTCATTCATGTATTTAGAAAGGAGAATCATACTACTATCTGCTTCCTCCCGAATAGAAGCAACAGGATGTACTTCACTCATTAGTCCAGCGGGATTATCTACTTTTCCAATGACATTATAAAGATCATCTAAAAGTAATATAGTGTTATCAAAGGTACGAGATTCATCCTCTACAGCTAAAATGTCATTTAACAATAAATCTGCCTTTGCAAGAGCTGCATTAGTGGCTTTTAAGATGTCTCCCTCCTTGAGATCAGCAAAATGAATTGTTTCATTTACACTAAATAATAATGGGTTACTCCTCTTGGGTAAAGAAACCTCTTCCTCATGGCTTTCAGGAGGAACACAACCGCTCAAAACCAAAACTATAGTTAAAAACAGAAAGACGAATTTGCGCATGAAAACTTCCTCCAATCCTATCAATGAGCTCACTTTACTTTGATTTCCCTAAGTCTAAAGCACTACCATCAGCTCTGGGAAGAGTCAATCCAAGATAATCAGCAATAGTTGGAGCAATATCCACTGTCTCAACACTGTCAGAAATTACCTCAGGAGCAAGTGAATGTCCGGCAAAGTAAAGAGGGACATGCGTATCATAATCATAAGGTGTACCATGCGATGTCCCTACTGGATCTCGCCAGACATAGTACTCCGAAATTACTGGAAAAAGATCACCACTCCACCTGGGATGAAATTGATTTCGGAGTAATTGACCCTCATAATCAAGAGAATCAGTCCCTGCCAATTGTTCTCTGGTATATACCTTTTTCACCCATTCCTCATTGAGCAACATGGGAATAACTACCTGATCCAAATCTTTTTGATCTACTTTCTTCTTTGCCAAAAGATCTAAATCATAGAAAAGGTTAGCGTTAGCAATCTTTTCAATATAATTACCGGCTCCCCAGATTTCAGCTAAACGGGAATTAATCAGAGATTTCATAGTCTTATACCTCTTGCCAAATCTACCAGCGTTTGATCCTTGAGAAGTAACATACTCAGGCATGGGGGCAGAGCCGTGATCGCTTGTAAGTACCAGCAATGTATTTTCCAGACCAATCGTGGCATCAATATTATTAAAAAACTCTCCTAAGCGTTTATCCAGTCTGAGGAAGAGATCCATAACCTCCTGACTAAAAGGACCAAAACGATGTCCCACGCCATCAGACATGGATATGCCTATTAACAATATATCCGGATGCTTGTCTCTTCCAAGTTTTTCTTCCTCAATGATCAATTCTGCAAGATAAATTGTAACGTGATCCACCCATGGAAAGTCCCAAAAAATGTCATAGTTAGGTTCTTCCCCAGTATCGAAAGATGGCAAATGGTGAGGAAAATTAGTGGGATCATTCCATGAATTACTTGCTTCTGATGGAAATCTATCTTCTCGGCTAAATTTCAAGTATAACTTTTCATCCGGAATCATCCTTACCCAATTTGTACCAAAGTATTTATCCAGAGGACGTTTACTATTAAACTTTACCAACCAATCAGGATAAGTACGCATATAGTATGATGAAGTTACATACTCAGGTCCACCATTTATCCAGAAAACCCCATCTGGATGCTTCCCACCCAGAAATATCGCTGCACGATCTTTTCCAGCTATTGAGAATATTTTTGATCGACTGTCGGCTTTTTTTAACCTATCACCTAAAGTTAGAATTCTAAAATTACGATATGACATTGGTTCTGACTCACCACTTAAAATTGTGGCTAATGAATCGAATATGGGATAGAACATTTTATTAGTCTCACGATCATAAATGTAATTCCCGGTCAAACCTTCCCGACTGGGATAGACACCTGTAGATAAAGAGAAATGAGCAGGAAGTGTTGATGTGTACGCATGTGCATGTCTGGTTTCACTAAAATAAACACCATGATCCCTTAAGTATCTAAAACCACCTGTGAATAAATTACCAAAACGGTCAATGGTGTCCTCCCTCATCTGGTCTATTACTATATAGACTACAAGTTTGGGTGGTGCATCATCATCAAACCAGAAAATCCGATATAAGACGATAAGAATGGTGAGAATTGAAATAATCGTTTTGGAGGGTTTCATAGTATGTACTCTAATTAACTTGTTTTCAAAAGGGAAACAAATTTAAACACTCTCTATCAGATATCAGCAAGCAATTTCAGAACTATGTAAATCGTAATAACCCCTTTTTCAAACCAATAGAACTATCTATTTTCCTTCATGAAGTCTACTACTGCAGCGGTTACAAATACCTTGAAGGGACTGGCGATTACCACAGTACTAATTAATCACTACCTTAACCTGAATATAGCTGGAAATTTCACTGGTTTCGCCAATCTGGCTATTTCTATATTTTTTGTTTTAAGCGGTTATGGATTACAATTCTCTCTTAAAAATAGATTTAGTGAAGACTTTACAATAAAAGGAGTTCTCCGATTTTATTTTGACAGGGCTGTCCGCATTTTCCCGTTATTATGGTTAGCTTGGACCGTTCAAACCTTAATAACCGGTGAAAAATTATCCATATGGATTTTAACCGGAATACATGGACATGAACATTACTGGTTTATCCCTTCATTGATCCACTGTTATTTGCTTGCACCTATTCTCTATAAAGGAATGAACAAACGTTGGTGGCCAAGTGTTATTACCTTTTTTCTTTTACTCATTATTGTTAATGGTTTTCGTAGGATTGGGTTTCTTCCCAATAGTCTTGTAAACTACTTATTATGGGTAAACGGAGAATATCGTGATACCCTTTTTCTTCATATATTCCTTTTTCAGATTGGAATGATCCTCCCCCGATTTCTGAGTTTGAGGACTAAATCATCAGAAAAAATGACAAGTTTTCCCTTCAGTTTTTGGTCAATAGTTACTCTAACATTAGCCCTCATGATCACCTTAAAATACAGCAGTAGTGGTTCAACTTTGATGAAAGCAGCCTGGCAAGTATTACCTTTAATTCCTCTAATAGGACTAGTTTATTTCAGCATATCGAGCAAGTCGGTAAACCGAACTCTTGCTTTTCTGGGATCCATTTCTTATGCAGTTTATCTCTTCCATCCCACCCTTTTTAGAACAGTCAGTCTCTACGGACAATATCCATTGAACTCCACAATTGAGTTAGCAATTAATATAGCATGTTTTCCCATCTTTATCGGGATTACATGGGTACTGGAGAAACTGAGTAGTAAATTAGCTCTTAGCATCCGATTAGCTGTGAACGAGAAAATGAAGATGAATATACCATAACTAGCAGTTAATATATGAGTACTGAATCAAAAGGAGTTTTCTATGAAAAAAATAGATATAGAGAAATCATATAAAATCTCTATTTTGGGGGGAGGGAATATTGGAACAGCAATCGCCCAGGGACTTGCTTCCTCGGGCTGGTGTTCAGCGGATAAGATTATTATCACAAGAAGAAATATTCAGTTGTTGGCACCATTAGCAAATGCTGGTTTCGTTACCCACTCAGATAATTCCTGGGCTTCCAAACAGACAAAAATCATTTTCTTAACTGTGCAACCCCAACAGCTGGATTCCCTGATAAATGAAATCAGACCAATTATTACCAAGGATCATATTTTGATCTCAGTTGTGACTGGTGTTACTATAGCTACTTTACAGAAAAAATTTGGAAACCAGGCCACTATTATCAGAGCAATGCCTAACACTGCAATAGCAATTAGGGAATCTATGACCTGTCTATCAGCAGAGGAAGGTAAAGAGGAAGCATTACAGACAGTCCAATCACTTTTTGCTGCAGTTGGAGAAACACTGGTGATTTCAGAAAATCACATGGTTCCTGCAACAGCGTTGACTGCCTGTGGTGTAGCCTTTTTCCTGAGATCCATAAGGGCAGCTTCTCAAGGTGGAATCGAAATAGGTTTCCACTCCGATGAAGCCCTCCTTTTAGCAGCACAAACAGCCAGAGGAGCAGCAGCTTTGGTACTTTCATCAGGTGGACACCCGGAATCTGAAATAGATCATGTTACTACTCCACGAGGTTGTACAATTGCAGGACTGAATGAAATGGAGCACCGGGGTTTCAGCTCGGCTATGATTAAAGGTATCACTACCTCGGCGGAAATGGCAGAAACCCTTTATCTTGATAGAGAGTAGATTATAATAGATTCCTTCAACTAAGTGGAAAGAATCTTGATGATTTTTGAATGAATTAATAAATAAGGCTATGTTCCATAAACTTACTGAATTAGACATAATAAAATTCAACACCTAACCCGTACAGTCTCAAGCTCCTTACCCTGATTCACTCCCCGATACAGTCACTCCGTTCCCTACAGGGCTGGCGGTTTTGGCGATCTATTATGATTGCCTTCCTGTCGGCAGACAGAGATGTTATAGACCTTTAACTCCTAACGGAGTCTATCAATATGAATAGAAATCCCGTAGGCTTACAGTCCCGTACTTCATGTCGGGAGATTGTATGTCTATAAAGGCACTGAACACGATAAACATGAACTCCGTTGGAGTTCAACAGGGTGGTGTAAACAACATGCAAATCAGTTTATCTTTAGAACATAGCCATAAATAATAAATCTTCACGTAATATTAAGACTCACCAAAACCAAACCACCACGATTAGTTAAGTATAATTAGAAAAGGGTTAAATTTTGTATCAAATAATTTTCAACTATCAGCTTCCTTATCTTTTGCATAGATTCCTATCCTAGATTTCCTCTCCAATAGCTCAAATAATAATAAAGCAAATTGATATTGCTTAAGTCTCAATTTTCAACAGAGATACAAAAAACCAACTAATTTAAATTAATTATCACTTCAAAATGGGAGTAAGAATCAAATTACTGATACACTTCTAATTGAATTAAATGATATCTAACAAAAGTAAGATTTTATTCCATTCTTCACCAGAATCTATTGATACATGGGTAATTCGTTTAACCTTATTTTTATCAGGTTTCTGTGGTATTGCCTATGAAATTCTATATAACCGACTCTTGGGAAACATTATTGGTAACCATTTTGTTGTAAATACTTCTATACTTGTCACTTTCCTGTTAGGGATTGGTTTAGGAACAAAATACGCTCACTATCTAAAAGGATATTTATGGGCGATCGAAACAGGAATAGGACTTTATGCTATAGGATTTACCTTGTTATTACCTCAGTTCGATTCATTTCTGTTTAATATTCTTCCCCTAGCTAACCTACCGATAAACATATTGATTTCCTGCGCCCTTTTAGTCATACCTGCTTTTTTGGTAGGAGTAAGTTTGCCTTTATTTTCGGCATATCTTCAATTTTTAGTAACCGGACGTGCTTTCAGTCGGAGTTACTTTATCTACAATTTCGGAGCGGCATTTACTGCGTTTGTAATAGAGTTTATCCTCATTCGTAATCTGGGTCTTCGCCAGGCAGTTTTCTCAGTTGCAGCTATAAACTTATCCATAGGTACCATCCTGTTTACTCGTCGCAAAAAGTTGAATCTGTTTCTGAAGCCAATGCCTCTCATCAAGTATCCTCTTAAAATCATTGTGCCTTTGGTAGTTGTAAGCGTAGCCAGTGCCATTTTTCAATTAACCATGTTGAAATTTGCAGAATTTGTATATGGCCCCTTCCATGAAACCTTTGCTATGGTTTTGGGAATTGTACTCTTGGGGATCGCCTTAGGTACTCATATGAATCACTATCATCAAATACGATTTCGTACTTTTGTTATTATTAATCTAGTTTATCTTTCTCTTCTGATACTTTTCTTTCCACTATTCGTAAAACTATACGCAACAGTTTGGGGATATTTACCAGAAAAGGGATTACTTATCTGGAAACTGTATATTCTCTTCTTGCTTATGGGACCCAGCGCTATCTGTTTTGGTGCTGCAATCCCAGCATTAATGAAGGACGAGTCAGATATAGCTCGAGAATCAGGTTACTTATTGTTTATATCCAGCATAGCTAATGCGGCCGGTTATTTGTTGATGGTATTTGTAATTCACTCCCGGCTGGAATATGGTCAGATTTTGAATCTGATTATTGGATTATTAATCCTGACTTTTATCATTCGATCGTGGCCACGATGGCATACCAGTGGAATAATGATTGTCGTGGGAGTTTTCAGCTTTTTCTCAGTAAAGTTTACCTGGAGTGAAGATTTTCTTTATTTGGATTATGTAACATTTACATCACCTCAGAAAATTCAGGAGGAAATACTTTCTCTTCAATCAGGAGAACGATTCAGGAAATACGATGAAACTTTTTCCATAAACCAGATTGGACAGAATAAATACTTTTTTATCAACGGTTATACGAGCGTTCCTTTCAACTCATCCTCAGAATATTTAGTAGGACTTGTTTCTTCTCTAGTTGCCCCTCGGCTGAACGAGGGATTGGTACTGGGTTTGGGTAGTGGGGCCACTGCTGGAACCGTGGCAGAAGTTTTCAAGAAACTGGATATCGTGGAAATCAGTCCAACAATTATTGAAAAACAATTCCTTATGAAGGAATATAGTTTTGATGTCATGTCAAAACCCAATGTGAACGTGATATGCGACGATGGCATCCGTTTTTTGAAAACTACACCACGAAAATATGATTTAATTCTAAATACAGTGACTTCTCCACTATATTTCAGTTCAAGCAAGCTTTATACCCTTGACTTCTATCAACAAGTGAAAACCCATTTGAAAGAGGATGGAATTTATACGACCTGGCTGGATAGTAGGGTTGGAGAAATGGGAGTAAAAATAATATTAACCACTCTGAAAAGTGAGTTCAAATATTGCTGGGTAACGCAGATTAAATCTAATTATTATCTACTGGTGGTTTCGAATAATCCACTGGCAATAAGGCAAGATCAGGAAATCGATAGTAATTCTAAGTTATCTGATTTTTTTGCCTCTAAGCATGGACTAAATATTCACAATCTTCGCTACTCTATAACTAATACTAATCCCTATGATTATCTATCAATTAATGAAACCATTCCTCTAAATACTATCGATCTACCTGGTTTAGAATTTGAAATAGCTCGATTAAATAATCCTACCATCCAAAGTTTCTCAAATTTCCTTTTACAAGAATACAGTATTGACCGATTAAATAGTGAGATCTTTACAACTCAACCCATCGAAATTCTGGAATTGATCGCTTATAATATGAAAATTGATCATGAATCAGCAATGACGCAGCATTTACTTAAACTTACCAACGGTAGTTCGTCGAATTATATAATTTTACTGGAAAAGTATATGCTTGATTTCTTCTCAGCTACTGCTTCACAATACCGTACTCCTGAAAGCTTGAACAACTTGGCTTACTGGTATTGGTTTTTCAATCATATTCAAGAAGCTGAGAAAGTTTATCGTGACCTTGCTGCAATTGATGCAGATTTTTATGATGTTTACTTACACATAGGATTAGCCCGTTTCTTTCAAGAAGATTATGCCGATGCCATCACTTATTTTGACAAAGAACTGGCTAAAGATACTGACCATTGTGATGCTCTTTTTTGGGCGGGACGTGCTAATCTTCAATTGGGAGAACTAAAAGAAGCACGCAAAGTACTGAAGAGATGTCTTAAGCAACAACCGTGGTATGATGATGTGAACCTGCTTCTGGCACAAACGTTTCAGTATGATCAATTGGATTCTGTTATCTATTATTTACAACAGGAAATTAAATTAGACCCTGATGACAGGAAAGCACGTCGATTACTATATCAAATTCAATATTATTAATTTTCTAAAGTTTGGATATACTGTTGTTAGTAGACCATATACATTACGTAATTATGAATAGTTGATAAGATGTAACATTCTTCTCAATTTAAGAATTCATAAATATGATTAAGCAAATAATCTTCAACTACTGGGTTTACAACTTTAATTCTACAAATTTATATCGATTAACTTCTCTCAAATCTCTTATCCAATTCCTCCAGAGATAGATTTACTATAATCGGTCGCCCATGTGGACAATAATAGGGGTGTTTTGTTGCAAATAAACGATCCACCAGATTCTGCATCTCCTCCCGAGCCAGTGTATCTCCTGCTTTAATAGCTGCCTTACAGGCATAAGATGCTGCTACCGCTTCCTGAAAAGAAGCGTACTCCTTTTGATGTTCCAAAAAGTAGTCAATTATCTCCCTCAACACTTGACTTTCGTTACCCCAACCCAATTCCTGGGGTACACCTTCTACCAGCACTGCAGTCTTACCAAATTCCCTAATGCGGAAACCAATTTTCTCGAGATAAGGAACAAGGTCAATAAGGGAAGCATAATCATCCGGAGAGAATTCAACTACCTGTGGAAATAATAGCGTTTGACTGGGTATTGGATTCTGCTCCATGGCAGCTAAAGCCTGTTCATAAAGAATCCTTTCATGAGCGACATGCTGGTCGATAATCACAAGACCACTTGTTATTTGAGAAATAATGTATTTTTCATGAATCTGCCAGATATTTTCGAGGCTTAGGAATAAACGTCTTTCCTGATCTCCAAGGGTACGTACATAAGCTACCGCACGCTCGACTTTTCCTTTTTGACTAAGGGATTTTCCACCCTCTAACTGTTTTTTAAAAGATAGCCCCGCTTGGAAGTTTTCTCTCTCATGCGAATATTTATAATTAGTATCCGGAGGACTAAAATCAGGGATTGTGGCCAGTATTTCCTGTAAAGCATCAACTACCGCACTCTTTAAGACATGATACACCTTCCACTCATCACGGAACCGAACTTCGGTCTTCATGGGATGGACATTAACGTCTACAAACTCCAGGGGAACCTCTAGGTTTAAGACAAAAAATGGAAATTCTCCACGTAATACCAACGACCGGTAAGCTGCAAAAACCGCAGAATCTAACAAGCGGTCACGAATCCAGCGTCCGTTGAGAAAAAGATACTGTTCTCCCCTTCGTTTACGGACAAGATTAAGATTGCCAATATACCCTTCCACTCTGAAAGGTTCTTTATTGAACCTTACCGGGAGGATATTCTGTTTATATGTTGGATCGAATAAATGTCCAATTCTCTCAGTAACGGTTTCAACGGGTAAATCGAGTAGTACTTTCTCATCAGAAACCAGGCGAAAACCAATGTTGAAATTGCAGAGCGCAAACCGTTTGACAGATTGAATGAGATGTCGTAGTTCAGTCTTGGGGCTTTTCAGGAATTTCCGGCGGGCTGGAACAGAGAAAAACAACTCACTTACAGTAACTGCGGTACCCTTTGAGCATGAAGATGGTACAGGGTGGCTCATTGTTCCATCGGTAATTGTTAACACATAACCACTTCCAGAACTGTTTGTGGCAGAAAGAGCTTTAACTTTAGCAACAGAAGCGATACTGGCTAATGCTTCTCCTCGAAAACCCAAAGTACTTATCCGTTCCAGGTCTTGTGCTTTGTTAATTTTCGAAGTGGAATGCCGGGCAAAAGCAAGAACGAGATCTTCAGCCGATAAACCCTCTCCATCATCTATTACCTGAATGGAGACATTGCCTCCACCTTCTACAACAATCTCTATTGACGTTGCACCGGCATCTATACTGTTTTCTATCAGTTCCTTTACTACAGATGCCGGTCGCTCAACAACTTCCCCAGCAGCGATTTTGTTCTTTAAATCATCGGATAATACTTTGATCTTACTCATCATTTAAACTTATCAATGATTACACCGAAAGTAATATCATTGAAAAGAAAATTATCTCCCAGTCTACAACCCTAATCTTCGCTGAGTAGGACCAAATCATCACCGATTAGAGCCAATATCAGTAAATGAATCTGTGACAACTTTTTCCACTTGCGCTAATACTTTTTCCTTGAGTTTAGATGCCTTTTCAGCAAGATCATCAATTTCCATCTTAATTAATCTTTTAAATTGATCATCTTCAACTACAGGTAGGTTAATAAGTACATTTAATCTTGCTCCCCTGAAACCAGCAAAAGCTGCCTCAGCTGCTACACCGGAATCACTGATCGAGGCACCCAAGCCTTCTCGAGCTATGACATCAGCAAGTTCCAAAACTTCAGTACACAGTCTTGCCACTTCGAGTGGAATCTTTGTCGCTTCCCTGGTTGCTTCCTGGATAGCTGAATCGCGCTTAATCTTCTGCTCATCACTACTTTTTGGCATTCGCATTGCAGCCAAAAGAACATTAAACGCCTGAGCATCTGCTGATACTAAATCAGAAAGCTGATCCTTTAGTTGTTGAGCCTTTTCACCAACCTTCTCCATTTCTGAGTGTTTTTTCTCCATCCCTTTCTTACCATGTGTCAAAGCAGCAACCATACTGGTCAGAGCAGCAGCCAATGAACCCATTAGGGCGCTTACCGACCCACCACCAGGCGCCGGACTATCTGTTGAAAGTTCAGAAATAAAATCTTTAACCGACATGGATTCAAGTCCTCCCCTATCTTGTTGTACAGCATATTCAATAACCTTTTCCCGGGCAGTAAAAGGAGCTACATCATTAAGCCCTAATGATTGAACTGCTATTTCCAACAAATCATTCTCAGGAACAGCAGGTGTCCGCCCTTGTTTCTTCAGATAATATCGTCCCGCCATGAGGAGTGCTTCCAAGGGAATAAGGCCCACTAATTCACTACCTGTAACTCTGAGACCCCTCTCTTCAGCTAAACGACAGGCAGCATCAAAAACTTCATGTATAGGTGAGATTTTGTAATTAGTAAAATTAATAGAAATTTGAGCTCGTTTGTAGTTCTCTACGTACCATCCAACAGCTTTCACCTCTTTAAAAAGCCCAGATACTTTTACTGCTTTTCCTGTTGCATCGCGAACAATTTCACCATCCAGAAGATTTTGGGAAAGAGGATTAGGAATACGTTTAGTTCTCCCCTTCTCCCTTAATTCAAAAGCGATGTCCGTCGCCCACCGTTTGTCCTTTGTATTCAGGTTAATGTTATAGGCTATAAGAAATTCCCGGGCACCCATGATAACTGCTCCACTCCGAGCGTTGAACTTAGCTTCACCAAAGTCTGGCTTCCATCGGGGATTTTTTAATTTCTCTTCCAGACCTTCATATTCCCCTGCTCTTACTACAGCCAAGTTTTGTCGATCAGGAGAACTGGCTGCATGCTCATATAGATAAACGGGAATTTTCAACTCTGAGGCAACTCTTTCTCCCACCTCCCTGGCCATCAGTACACAATCGTCCATGGTAACACCTCGCACAGGAATAAAAGGGCAGACATCTGTAGCTCCCATGCGAGCATGCGTTCCTTTATGCTTCCTCATATCTATCACCTGTGCTGCAGTGGCAATAGCTTGAAAGGCTGCTTCCTTTATGCTATCAGGAGATCCTACAAAAGTCACTACTGTTCTATTCGTGTCTGCTCCGGGATCAACATCTAAAAGAGTCACATCATCTACAGATTGGATGGCATCTGTAATGGTGTGGATTTTCTCCAAATCCCTACCTTCGCTGAAATTCGGTACACATTCAACAATCTTATCCAACCTGTACTCCTATGACAATTGGGAGAGATACCAGAGAAGACCTACCACAATAGCTAACAGGATGATTAGTTTCCAAATTGATCTGCCTGGTTTATGCCGTTCAACAACTCTCTTGAAGTGAACTTCATGGGTCATGAAAGTAATCCAAACGTAAATAGTTTTGAGAAATAATTCACAAATGGTCCTATAAATGCCCAAAAAATGGAACGGCCTGTCATCATTCCCATAAAGATAAGCCCCATCAGTGCCCAGGGACCATACATTTCCAGTTGATCAGCAATATGCTGATACTGGTAGGGTAAGAGTCCACGCAATACTTTAGATCCATCGAGTGGGGGAATAGGCAACATATTAAAAATGGCCAGTGCTAAGTTTATGATCAGACTATACTGTAACATGATAATGAGTAAGCTATTTTGACCTATACCACCAGTTCGTACAACTAAAGACAGGAATATTCCGGAAACAAAAGCTAACACCATATTCATCGCTGGTCCCGCTAGTGCAACCCAAAGCATATCCTGCTTAGGATTCCGGAAATAACGAGGGTCAACAGGTACGGGTTTAGCCCAGCCGAAATGAACAATGAATAACATGATCGTTCCTATGGGATCCAGATGGGAAATGGGATTGAGTGTCAAACGCCCGGCCATCTTTGCGGTTGGATCACCCAATTGGAATGCAACATAACCGTGAGCATATTCATGAAAAGTCAGTGCTACCAGAATTGGTGGTGCCAAAAGAAAAATATCTACCATCGAGGATGAAAGCTCCTGTGAACTTCTTTCAGATAGCTGCGATCAACATGAGTATAGATCTGTGTAGTGGTGATATCAGAGTGACCAAGCATTTCCTGAACCGCTCTCAAATCAGCACCACCCTCGAGCAGGTGTGTGGCAAAAGAATGTCGCAAAGTATGGGGACTCACTGGTTTCTCTATTCCTGCATTTTTAGCAAGCGTAGAAATGATTCGCCATACTCCCTTTCTGGAAATCTGACGACCCAGATAATTAAGAAAAATAAATCCCTGACTGTGACCTTTCCTGGCTAAAGTAGACCGGTATTCATTAAGATAATCTTCCAGACATTCGGCAGCTATCCTTCCTAAAGGAACTATTCGCTCTTTTCGTCCTTTGCCTAATACCCGGATCATACCCTGGTTTGAAAGTAGATGCTCCAATTTCAGATTCACCAGTTCCGATACGCGCAAACCTGTTGAATATAAAAGTTCCACCATGGCTTTATCTCTTAAACCACCTGGTTTCTCGACGTTAATACTACTCAAAATGGATTCTACTTCTGCCACCGATAACACTGTTGGCAGTTTCTCTGGAATCCGCGGGGGTTCTAACAGTTCAGAGGGATTAGTAGTAGCAAAATCCTCATCCAGTAGAAAGTTGTGATACGAACTTACCACAGAAAAATTACGTCGGATACTGGTGGGTTTCAGATGTAGATCAAAAAGCATCTGGATATAATGACGAATATGTTTGGGAGTAATGTCAGTAACACTTGTTATTGCAGGATCTTCAGCTATAAAATTGAGATAACGGTTGATGTCACGTTGATAAGCAGAAATTGTGTTAACTGAAAGATGTCGTTCTATTCTAAGGGACATAATATAATCGTCGAGAAATGTCTCCATGTCATAGGTTACAGTTCAATAGCCACAGAGACACAATTGGAACTGTCTATCTAAACTATCTAAACATTCAGATCTTCTTTCCCATCTATTAGAGCCGATTTGTTGGGCTGGTAATAAGAAAGATCGCATATTATATAAAAAATTGTGTAATTGAAGTAAAGCTATTAAATATTGAGTAATGAAGTGTGAATTGAATAGGAGTTTATAAGATAATAATCCCAACATAATACAGTTAATATTTAACCCGTCGGAGACATGATTCTGTCCTGGAGTAAGATTCAGTTTTACTTTGAGAATCATCTTCATTTGAAAATCACAACAACAATAACAAAACTCTGTGGTAATATTCACTGCAAAGCTTGCTCCACCAGTTCACAGATAATATGTCCAGCAGTGATATGTCCTTCTTGGATATGTTGTGTATCATTTGATGGTATAGAAATCACCACGTCTCCAGTACCGGCTAGATTACCGTGATCAGAACCGGTAAAAACCACAACTTTCATCCCGAGTTTTTTTGCAGTAGTCACAGCGCGAATGACATTCTCTGAATTACCACTGGTAGAGATTCCAATCAAAACATCACCCTCTTTACCCAGTGATTCAACCTGACGGGAGAAGAGAGAATCGAAGCCCACGTCATTAGTCCAGGCAGTAAGAAAAGATGAATCGGTCGTAAGCGCCAGGGAGGCTTTCCCCGGCCGGATATGATCCCTTAATCCGCCGATAATTTCTGTAGAGAGGTGTTGAGCCTGAGCGGCACTACCACCGTTTCCACACCAGAGGATTTTGTTATTATTTTTCAGGGCTGTTACCATAAGATGTGCTGCCTCGACAATCGACTCACTGCACTCTTCCACCATTTGATGGATCATCCCTGACGCCTCAGTAAGTTGAAATCGGACCTGGTCGAGATGATTGTTCACATTATTCTCCATGAATTGCTGCGGCAAATTTAGCTAAAAGGGAAAAATCTTTGGTGTCTTCTACTACCGAGCCCGTAACAATAAAACTGGCACCTGCTAAAACTTTCTTCCGGGCCGTGTCCGGGGTACGGATGCCACCTCCTACAATGACTGGTAGTTGCGTTCCGTTAGAAACGGCATTAACCGTCTCCACAGGGACACTGACCTGCGCCCCACTACCGGCTTCCAGATAAAGCAACTTCATGCCCAGGTACTCTGCAGCCAAGCCATGAGCCACCGCCAGGTCAGGTCGATTCATGGGCAGCGGTCGAGTATTACTCATAAATTCCACTGTTGAACTACCCCCACCTTTGAACAGCATATAACCTGTCGAAATGGGTTCCAGGGCAAGATCCTTTACGATAGGTGCAGAAATGACCTGTTCCCCAATCAAGTAATTAGCATTACGTCCACTGATTACCGACATGAAAAGAATCGCATCAAAGTGTGGACCAAGTTGGTTGGCAGCTCCTGGAAATAGTATAACTGGAATATGAGCAAGTTCTTTAATTCGGGCTGCCCGTTCATGGAATTTTCCATCCATAAAAAGACTACCACCGACAAGAATAGCATCCACATTACTTTCGTTAATAGCAGGAACTAACTCATCCAGCAGTCCATCATTTTTCTGATCCGGATCGATGAGAACCAGATAACCACTACCTTTTTTATTGCGTACATCCAATAAATGTTTAAATACCCTGCTCATTGTTCAAATCCTTTCAGAAACTCAACTAATTTGTCCAATTCTCTTACAGTTCTACGTTCGGTTACTGCAATTCTGAGAAAGTGGGGATCATCACTCAAAGAGGTTCCCACGAGTAACCCTGCTTCGATTCCCTTTTGCTTAAGAGTTTGCGACGGAACAGGGCATTTTGCAACGAATTCATTGAAAAATCGTTCCCCAAATGGTATTTCAAAACCAGACAACTCTGCAATTCTGGATGCTAAATAATGACTCTTTTGAAAACAAAGGTCTGCAGCTTTACGGAAACCCTCCTTCCCTAATAGTGCTAAGTAAATTGTGGCAGATAACGCAACCAACCCCTGATTGGTGCAGATATTCGAAGTGGCTCGTTCCCGGCGGATATGTTGCTCCCGGGTTTGTAAAGTTAGTACAAATCCAGGCTGACCCTCAACATCAACTGTGGCTCCCACTAACCGACCCGGGATTTTTCTCACATATACCATTTTAGTAGCAAAAAGTCCCAGATAGGGACCACCAAAAGAGGGTGGTGAACCTAAAACCTGACCTTCACCTGCATAAACGTCTGCCCCACATTCGCCCGGTGATGCAAAAAGTCCAAAAGAGAGGGGATTACCCACGGCGATAAACAGAGCTGACCACTCTTTACAAAGATCCCCCACAATTTTCCACCGTTCAATAAGTCCTAACCGGTTAGGTGATTGAACAACCACAGCAGCTACATCATCAGCTAATCTGCCCTTTATCCAATGATAATCTGTTATCCCAGCCTTGGAAGGAATAATTTCAATTTCGAGAGAAGAATACCGCAAATAAGTTTTGATTACCTGCAAATAATTTCGGTATAGTTCATTTGATAATAGTATTTTTGTTTTATGATTAACCCGCTCAGCCAACAGACACGCTTCAGCCACAGCAGAGCCTCCATCGAAAAGTGAGGCATTGGCAACCTCCAAGCCGGTGATTTCACAAATCATGGTTTGGTATTCATAAATAGCCTGTAACGTACCCTGACTCACTTCAGCCTGATAGGGAGTATACGTAGTTGCAAATTCTGAGCGGGAAGTCAGATAGGGCACAGCAGCAGGAATAAAGTGATCGTATGAACCTCCACCTAAAAATGAAACAACGTCATTTCGAGAAGCATTACCAGCAGCTAAATTTTCAATATCCCTGGTTACTTCAAGCTCTGATTTCCCTTGAGGTAAATTAATTCCCCCATGGTCCAACAGTTCCGGAGGAATTGCTGATAACAACTCCTCAAATGTATCCAACCCAATTTGTTTCAGCATTTCTGCTTCCACTTCGGGAGAAAAAGGCACGAAATGACTTTTCTTATT
Source organism: Fidelibacterota bacterium (assembly GCA_046861645.1). GTDB lineage: Bacteria > Fidelibacterota > Marinisomatia > Marinisomatales > UBA2128 > UBA2128. The sequence goes on from JBHHUM010000032.1 coordinate 20,934, forward strand.
TGATGAGTGCTTGATATTCATCTGCTGACAAGAGGTCGGACTTTTCCAGTCTATCTTTTATCTCAATTTTTACAATCCAACCAGTACCGTAAGGATCTTTATTCACACTTTCAGGGGTTTCTTCCAAACCATTATTGATCTTGATGATCTTACCTGAAAAAGGAGATAATAAATCCGCCACAGTTTTTACAGCTTCGATAGTTCCGAAAGGATCACCTTGAGTGACATCCAAATCTTCATCGGGAAGCTCAAGAAAAATAATATCTCCCAACTCACCCTGAGCAAAATCAGTTATGCCCACTGTGGCAATATTATTTTCGATCTTTACCCATTCGTGAGTTTTTGTGTAAAGCAGATTATCAGGAATTGACATATTCACTCCACTTTTTACTTGAATTAATCCTCAGGTTGGTAGTTAAATGTGTCCAGGAAACCAGTAGAAATATTCCCACTTTGGAAATCTTTGTCACTCATGATAGCCTGATGGAAAGGAATAGTCGTTTTAGGACCTTCAATAATAGTTTCTTCCAGGGCTTGCTGCATCCGGTTTATGGCTGCTGAACGGTCATCTGCATGAACAATCAGTTTTGCCAGTAAAGAATCATATTGGGACGGTACATGATATCCCGCATAAACATGGGTATCCACGCGGACACCTAATCCCCCTGGTGAATGAAAACTTTTAATGAGTCCCGGGGAAGGCATAAAATTTTTCTCAGGATCTTCAGCATTGATCCGACACTCTATGGCATGACCGCGCAATTTAATGTTATTCAGAAACGAAGGAAATGTCTCCCCACTATGCATTTTGATTTGCATCTTAACTAGGTCCTTTCCCACTACTGATTCAGTTACCGGATGTTCCACTTGAATACGGGTGTTCATTTCCATGAAATAGAACTGGCTGTCTTCAGAGAGGAGAAATTCGACGGTACCGAGTCCAACATAACCGATTGACTTGGCGCCTTTTATGGCAGCATCCCCCATCCGTTGTCGGAGTTCATCATTGACTGCTGGCGATGGTGACTCCTCAATCAATTTCTGATGGCGCCGCTGAATGGAACAGTCACGTTCTCCCAGATGAACCACATTACCTTGCTGATCTGCAACAATCTGAATTTCAACATGACGGGGATTTTCCACAAATTTCTCTAAATAGAGAGCACTATTGTTGAAGGCTTTCTCTGCTTCACCGCTGGCAGTAGTGAATGCATTTTCAATTTCCGAGGGTTCTTTCACCAGGCGCATACCCCTTCCCCCTCCTCCAGCAGAAGCCTTTAACATGACAGGATAACCTATTTCCTCAGCCAGTTTTTTTGCCTCTTCTACATTATCCAGAATACCTTCACCACCAGGGATAACTGGTACTCCAACTGCTTTCATACTCTCTTTTGCCGCAGCTTTATCACCCATACTTCTGATGATTTTCGCTGATGGACCAATGAACACGAATTCATTATCAGAACAAATTTGAGAAAATTCGGCATTTTCTGCCAGAAAGCCATATCCGGGATGGATAGCATCAACATTGGTGATTTCCGCTGCGCTGAGAATGCTGGGAATGTTTAGATAACTTTCCTGACTGGAAGGGCCCCCAATACACACGGCTTCATTAGCAAAGTGGACATGAAGAGAAAGTTCGTCGGCCTGGGAATAAACCGCTACCGTTTTAATACCCAATTCATGACAAGCACGAATAATCCTTAGAGCAATTTCTCCCCGGTTGGCTATCAGGATCTTCTTCACTTTTCCGTCTCAGAATGACTATAGATAACAAGAAAGACTTAGTGTCCACCAGTTCAAATCAATAAGGGATAATCACAAAGAGAGGCTGACCAAATTCAACCGGTTGTGCATTTTCTACCAGAATTTCCTTGATACGTCCGGTAGCTTCTGATTCGATTTCATTCATTATTTTCATTGCTTCGATGATACATAACGTCTGACCCGTAGCCACATGATCACCCACCTTTACAAAGGGTTCTGTGTCAGGTGCTGGAGATCTGTAAAACGTCCCTACCATGGGTGATGATACTTCAATGGTATTTTCTATCTCTTCGGTTTGTATCTCCTTCTCTGGTTCTGGGGTAGGTTCGCTTCCTAAACTTTCAGCTAGAGTAGCTGAGTGAACATCTCCTTTATCAGAAGAAACTACAGTTGGAGATACTGTTTTCGAAACACGGAATTTGCGTCCCCAGAATCCGACCTCAATCTCGTTAATATCGCTGGTCTCGAGAATTTCGATTAGACGCTGCAGTCTAGCTTGCCAATTCATCTTACCCTTTCTACATATTCACCTGTACGAGTGTCTATTTTCAAAATTTCTCCCTGATTTACAAAAAGGGGAACTGATACGGTATACCCAGTTTCCAATTTCGCCGGTTTAGTAGCTCCAGTAGCCGTATTCCCCCGGAAACCTGGTTCAGTTTCAGTCACTTCCAATTCCACAAATACCGGAGGCTCCAAACCAATTACTTCTCCTTTAATAAACTGTATCGCTACGAGTGTACCTTCCTTCAGAAAGGCACGTTTGTCCCCTACAACTGTGACAGGTATAGAAATCTGTTCAAATGTTTCCATGTCCATAAATATAAAATCTTCACCATCGGAATAGAGATATTGCATATTTTTCGAATCTAAACGTACCGGATTTATTCTTGCCCCAGCTCGAAAAGTTTCTTCAATTACCTGACCAGTGACCACATTCTTCAATTTGGTACGAACAAATGCCCCCCCTTTACCAGGTTTGACATGGAGAAAGGAAATTATTTTCATCCTGTGACCCTTATGTTCGATCACCATTCCGTTGCGTATATCTGCAGTGGTTGCCATTAGATTATGTCTCTACTTTGTGAAGCTGGGAAATTTACAATGACACCTATGACGAAACAATCCCTGTTTCACCGAAATAGTCATTGAAAAAGTATCGATTGAACAGGAATTTAATATGATAGAGGTTTGAAATTTGTAACTGATCGAGTGTATTGGGATGATCATTGTCTTGTTTATTTAAAAAATGTGTAAGGGTAAAATTCATAATTAAATCGACTTTTCATTTGAGATTTTCATCTTACTCCAGCAACTTCCCTCCTCCCATGACACACTTTATGATAGAACTAAGGTGGTTGGTATTAATATTGCCACTTTATGCTGAGATACATTACCGGTTCAAGTGGTTTCCTTTCAGTCGCTACTTTCGTCGGGAACCAGAAATCATTGCTGATGCACCTTTCCGACTGGAGCCAGGGATGCCATTACCAGTTCTTTTGCTGATAAAAGATGCTCATCAATACCCCATCCATTTACACTCAGTTACCTTCACAGGAAAGGATGAAGCGGGCAATACCCTAATTAAACAAATTTCCCAAAATTTGGTTATTGATCGCCACTGGTGGTACCAGACAGTTGAATTAGATCCCCATAACCTCATGGGAAAATTATCTCTCGAGGTGTCCTTTGACTACACAATCAATGGTAAACGTCGTATGGCTATCAATCACAACTTACCCGGTTCCCCTGAAAAACCGTTAACTATTAATTTGGCTGATCAATCTTTACCAGGATCGAAAAGGGGTTGGTACTGGGGAGATCTGCACACCCATACCAGTTTGACCGAAGATCAGGTTGAATTTGGAGCACCTTTAGAAGCCACGCAAAAAGCAGCGAATGCCTGTGGACTCTCTTTTGTCTGTCTTACCGATCACTCCTATGACCTTGATGACAAAATGGATTCATGGTACGAAACTGATCCTGATTTACAGAAATGGCACGATTCACGGAATTTGCTGAAGAATCTTAATGAAAATGCTGAGACTATTCTGGTAGCTGGTGAAGAATTAAGCTCTGGCAACAGCCGGGGAAAAAATATTCATATTTTACTGCTGAATTGGCCGGAATTTATTCCTGGTGCAGGAGATGGC
>JBHHUM010000104.1:0-6401 GCA_046861645.1 Fidelibacterota bacterium
AAGAAGATCCATTCCTGAATAGCCAAGTTTTCTTTTCTCTCTTTCCTACCTATAATGGGTGGGAAAAATCTTTGCTCCTCATACTGAATACCATTACATTTAAAAGAGATTAGCATAGAAACAACAAAAGTAATGGTAAGTATTTATGAGAATACTGAAACGTAAAAAAGGGAACTATGATTATTATTACCTTCAACACTCTTTTAGATTGAAGGGAAAAGTTATTACCAGGGAAAAGTATATTGGTAAAACCCTTCCCAAAGATATTGATAAAGTAAAAAGAGATTTTAAAAGAGAAATCCTGCCTGACTTATATAATCGCCTGGAAGCAATTCAAAAAGATTTCCAGAAAGATTGGGGCAAACTCCCGAAAAGTATTAAAGATAAACAACAGCAGGAATTGGCAATAACCTTTACTTATCATACAAATGCAATTGAAGGTTCAACAATTTCTGAAGCGGAAGTAAGGGGAATCATTTTGGATAAAATATCTCCCGGAAAGTCATTGAAAGATATAAAGGAAGCAGAAGCCCATAATAATGTATTCCTTGAAATGCTTGAACAGGGAAGACCTCTGTCTAATTCGTTGTTATTGGAATGGCATAAGAAAATGTTTAACCAAACAAAATCTGAAATAGCAGGCAAATATAGAAATTATAATGTAAGGGTAGGATCTCATATTGCACCTAATTACGAGGAAGTAACTGAATTAATGGATCAATTGATAAAGTTTATCCAGACAAACAAAGATGAGATTAATCCGGTTGAAATATCAGCGATTGGTCACTATAGGTTTGAAAAAATTCATCCCTTTGGGGACGGTAATGGTAGAATTGGCAGACTGCTCATGAATCATATTTTATGGTATTCAGGATATCCCGTATTGATAATTGAGTATAAAAATAGAAATGCATATTATACGGCGTTAGAAAGGGATGAAGATGGTTTTACAGGATATTTTTTTAAACGATATTTAAAGGTGCATGGCAAAAAATATAAAAACAGCAATTAGCATTAAAGCAGGCAGTGAACTTGAGCTGACCGTGGAGTCTCTCGCCTACGGCGGCAAGGGTGTGGGGCATGTGGACGGCTACACTGTCTTCCTCAGGAATGGACTGCCGGGAGAGACGGTGTTAGCTCGCATTACCAAACGCAGAAAGGGATTTGCCGAGGCGGTTCCCGTATCGCTGAAATCCGAATCTCCCTTAGCTGTGGCAAAGAAGTGCGACCATTTTCCAACCTGCGGCGGCTGTACCTTCCAGAACCTCGATTACGAAGAGCAGATCCGGCAGAAGCGTCAGCAAGTAATTGATCTTTATGCCCGCATCGCTGGTATCAGTGGTCTCGAGCCGGAGCGGATCGTGTCGGCTGAAAAGCAGTTTCACTACCGGAACAAGATGGAATTCTCCTTCTCCAACCGCAGATGGATACTCCCTGAGGAACCGGATGGAGTGGATGCCAGCTTCGCTTTAGGGCTGCACGTCCCCGGGCGGTATGACAAGGTGCTGGACATCGAGACCTGTTGGTTACAGAATCCCATTGGTAACGACATCCTTCGACTGGTGAAGGAGACGAGCAGGACAGCTAGACTGGAACCGTACGATATTGTCGAGCACACTGGCTTCTTGCGAAATCTGATTATACGAATCAGTGAGCATACGGGTGAGGTAATGGTCAATATTGTCACTGCCCAGGAATCCCCATCACGCTTGCAGCTCATTGTGGATCGACTATTGCGACGATACCCGAATATCACCAGTATTGTTAACAACATTACTCGCCGGAAGGCGGGTGTTTCTTTTAGTGAGCGGGAAGTGCTCCTGCATGGAACACCCTTTATACGGGAAAAGCTGGGCTCTCATATCTTTGAAGTATCGGCAAACTCCTTTTTTCAAACAAACACATCCCAAGCTGAAAAACTTTATTTAATAGCCAGGGATTTTGCCAATTATCAGGGAGATGAAATTCTGTACGATCTTTATTGTGGTACGGGATCCACTTCTATTTTCGTAGCGGATAGTGTGAAACAGGTCTATGGTTTTGAGCTTTTCCCCTCCGCTGTTGAGGATGCGGTACGTAATGCTGTCAATAACAATATAAGAAATGTTCGATTTTATGAAGCGAATCTCGACAAGTTCTTCCGTAAGACCCCTCTATTAAAAGAGATCAGAAAACCTGATGTAGTGTTGATTGATCCACCCCGGGCGGGGATGAATCCGAAACTCGTCAGGGATGTAATAAGCATGAAACCGGCCAGAATTGTTTATATCTCCTGTAACCCATCCACCCAGGCGAGGGATGTAGCCCTTATGGAGGGCGGGGGATATAAGTTTGAGAAACTGGCCATAGTGGATATGTTTCCCCACACACCACATATTGAGACGGTGGTGCTTTTGACAAGGGAATAATAATACCAAAAAGACACACTTCGGCAGGCTCAGTGTGACAAAGTTTGGCGTATTTAGAATGACGTTAAGTTGTTTTTCTTCCTCAAACCCCAATGCCACCATCTGGTCAACATCATTTTCATGGATGAAGCAGTGGAAAGGTAATGTACTGCATCACTTTCATGACTCTACAATCTTTCGATTCGTTCAATTTGGATTATCGGTCCCATCATGCAGGTAGAATCCATATTTTGTTCAAGGGTGAATTCAAAACGGATATATAAACCGGCTTCCTGGAATTCCCCAAAGAGGTTGATTGGTTCATAACTTGTGTTGTCGCTGGTTATCATCCAGCATCCAAAACCACCAACCTCCACTGTACCTGTCTGACCCCAATCCTTATCTTCCTTATACGGTTTTGTTGTCTCTGCACAAGACACCATCAGGAAGAGCATTGTTGCAGCGATAACTGCTGTAGTAATAATCTTCATTTCAGCACCACCATCTTTTTGGTGAATAGTGAATTGTTATGCGTCGCATCCTGAGGAGTTGTGAGCTGGTAATAATAGACGCCACTGGCTACATTTGACGCATTCCACATTACTTCATGCTTACCGCTCACCAGTTGACCACTCACCAATGCCTGTACCTTCCTGCCGAGAATATCATAGATGATCAGTTCCACATCTGTTGCTTCAGGAAGATCAAATCGGATAGTGGTGCTCGGGTTGAAGGGGTTGGGGTAATTCTGGTGGAGAGCAAAAGATAGTGGGAGATGTAAATCCTCAATCGAAAGTTCATCCAGATCAATTCGAAAGACTCCACTCCAGGGGGCTGCTATGTATATATAACCATCCGAAGACATTTCAATTCCTTCAATGGGTCCACCAAAACTCAACGGAACTTGAACCCAGTTTTCTCCCAAATCCTCGCTAAAGAATAATACAGCACTGGATGTATCTAATCCATCCCCACCAGCAGCAAAAACGAGAGAGCTGTACGGATTGTAAATGATCTCGCTGAAATAGTTCCACCCATCTTCGTAGACGACATCCCAAGTTGATCCTCCATTTAGAGAGCGGCTGATTCTTGCTCCATGTGAAACAAACATTTCTTCAATATCGGAGTAATCTGAATTATCACTAAAATCAAAGGCCAGGATACCCGATCCCGTGATTTCAGATAAACTTTCCCATGTTTCTCCATAATCCAGGGATTTGATCAGAATTGGTCCTCCAAAACCATCGTTTCCACCAGCTACTACTAAACCACCTAACCCAATCTTTTCTCCTGTTCTAACATACACAAGCTGGCATCCTTCAATACACTCCTCGTTCCACACAACTGTCCAGAGAGAATCTCCCCACCATTGCCGGTAGAGAGCCGGACCGGTAGCGGCGTACTTCTCACCACATATACTAGGATCAGGGAAACCGGCTAATCGGTACATAAGATGGACTAAGTCATCAGTTATACCATCGCTATTAGGTTCAAAACCGTTCGAGACAGAGCTACAATAGACGTAATCAGAATCACCTTCTTCGGGCCAGATACCGGCGGCAATGCCCCACATGAGAGGGCCACTCTTATGAGGATAAACTGCTGTTACATTTTTTCCTTCAAGCCCCACATTTATCCATGAGGAATCGGGAAGTTTGTTGGTATACTGATAGAAGACACCGTCCCCATCTGTTCCAATAACGATTGCTGAACCATACATCCCCAGAGAGGTTATCAACTTTCCTTCCAGACCCAGGAATTCAACCTGAGGTTGGCAGTTGACTGTCGCCATCATTAAGTATAAGATTATTATTATGAGGGTAGATCGAGTCTGCATCCAATTCATTTCAGCACCACAAGCTTTCGGGTCAGTTGCCTGTCTCCTGTAATTAGTCGGTAGAAATAAACTCCGCTAGCTAAGTCACTCATATCCAGTACCACCGCATGATTACCAGTTACTATTCTGCCGTTCACTAACGTCTCCACCTTCTGGCCGAGTATATCATAAATCACCAATTCTACATCTGCCGCTTCGGTGAGATCAAAGTGAATGGTGGTGGTAACGTTGAAGGGGTTGGGGTAGTTCTGGTACAAGCTGAATCGTTCAGGAAGCTGCTCATCTTCTTGGACGGAAATAAATTCACCATATTGGACACCATCTATTTCAGCAGCAACTAAATATGATCTTCCACTAGCAATCTCCCACCAGTCAATATAGGATATCCCTATACCTTCTGATAAATGATACAAATTCTCTAAGCCATCATACCAGGAGTACGATAAGTAGTTAGCAGAATCTGCCAGTAGTCCAATCGGTCCGTAACCTGTGTCTAAGCCAACATCATACCATTCACAGGTCGAAAATGAATCTTGAAACACTACGGGAGGTCGCAATTCATATAATACTAATTCGGAATCTATGCAACTGTTCCACTCTTCATAATAGGCTGGATAATAGCGGAGGACTTGGAGTGCTGTGGTATCAACCCGAAGATACTGGGTCGATCGCTTAGATAGTCCTGATTTGATCAATTTATAATAGATCTTACCATTGGGCATCAAAGTATCACTCATAACAGTAGTGGTGCTATAAAATGTAGTATCCCAAGTAGATACCCAAAAAGTTTCTTCGTATTGCCAGCGGTTACCGGTTTTCAAAGGGAAGTACGATAGATATTCCAAAGTGTCAATTTGAGCTTTAAGTAAAGTAACGCCAAACAGAACAATTATCCATACCCTCCTCATTCCAGCACCACAAGCTTTCGGGTCAGTTGCCTGTCTCCTGTAGTCAGCAGGTAGAAATAGACGCCGCTGGCTACATTGGACGCATCCCACACTACCTCGTGTTCACCGCTCACTAGTTGACCACCCACCAATGTCTGTACCTTCCTTCCGAGAATGTCGTAGATGACCAACTCCACCTTCCCTGCATGAGGTAGATCAAACCGGATAGTGGTGGTAGCATTGAAAGGGTTGGGGTAGTTCTGGTAAAGTGTGAATATTTCCGGCACAGGCATCTCTTCAATTAAGATAGGTCCAATCACTTCCAGAGCAATCTCTGCCGATGCTGCCACATCGGGATCAGTGTCCTCCAAAGCAGCCTCCAGGACTTCAATAACTTCAGCCTGTCTCGACTGTAGTTCCCCCTGTAACTCGTACCAGTGATCGTTGTCATCTTCTGATGCCCAGGGGTGGCTCTTGTTGAAAAATCTCCTGGTTCCTTCAATAGCATGGCGGCGAATCCACCATTCAGGAGCTGATAAGATTACTGCGAAAATACTATCGGCGTTGTTAAACATGGTCATGGCATAACGGGGTGGGATGTTCCAATGCTGGATGTAAGGTTCTGAGAAGTCACGATACCACTCTTCTTCCAGAGTCCCAACATAGTCATCATCGATTTCAGTTGCAGAAACATACCAGTAAAACCTTTCTATGCAACCTGCTGGACAATCTCCCCAGCCGTGGGAAAAAACGAAGTACATGATACCACTTTTTTCGAAAAACTCAATATTGTCACCGTCACCAACCGATCCGTTCGGCTCAGCGTAGATAACATCGGGATGAATTTCGTACAATTGTGAAAGCTGCCACATCTCCAGCGGTGCGGCATAAAACAGCACATAAGTGTCACCCCAAGGGAAATCATAGTATGCGACACTATCAAGACTGTAAAGTGTAGAGAGAGAGTCAATATACGGTTCATTAGTCTCGAGTTGCCCTGCCTCCCAGGCATCAGCCCATTCGGTATCTGTACTTAGGATCAAGTTATTAGTCGCCCACCATGGAAAAGCGTGTATGTACTGTAGCGTATCATCCGTCTCCCTTGCTGCCACAAGTCCGGAGTCGATATGCTGGGCGAGAGTAGAATCGAGCCAGATGCCGCTCTGGTTGATACATTGTTCTCGAAGAGTGAGGACTATAGCATCTTCGGTGATCTGTGCCGGGAGGACGACCGGCAGGAAAGCGGCCAGAACGATAATTACAGTGCAAAACCTCTTCATAGGCTCCTCG
>JBHHUM010000105.1:0-6184 GCA_046861645.1 Fidelibacterota bacterium
GGCGCCGCGCTCAGCTCAGCAGCCAGGCGTTGAACCGCTCGCCCGCCTTCTCCTTGTTCTTGCCCCAGAAAGCCGTGTTCGTGTTCACCTGGCTTTTTCCCTGCCGAATCACTACGGTACCATTAACAATCAAGTAATCGACTGGAGACGTTCTGATTGAAAATATCAGTGCGGCAATAGGATCGGACCCTCCACCAGCATAGGTAATAGAATCTAATGAAAAAAGAGCTAAATCTGCTTGCTTTCCAACTGACAGCTGACCTATATCTTCCCTACCTAATACTGCAGCGCCACCGCGAGTTGCCATCCAAAGTACATCTCGAGCTGTAAGCCAGAATTGTTTTTCCCTCAAACGGGATAGTAGCATCGCATTACGTATCTCCAGAAGCATATTTCCAGAGTCGTTTGACGCCGTTCCATCGACACCTAAACTGACCTGTACACCGGCATCCATCATTTCTTTAATACGAGCTATACCACTCCCCAATCTCATATTGGAAGTTGGACAATGGCTGACCCCAACCCCTTTCGAAGCCATTCTGTTTATTTCATCATCGTTCAAATGAATGGCATGTGCATACCAGGCATTCGAGTTCATCCACCCTAATTTATCAATGTAGTCTATTGGTCGCTCTCCATAGAGTTCAAGACAAAATTTTTCTTCATCTAGAGTTTCAGCAAGATGGGTATGCATAAGCAAGTTATGGGCAATTGCAAAATCTGCGGTATACTTCATTAATTCTGGAGTGACGGAAAATGGAGAGCATGGTGCCAGCGATATCCTGATCATGGCTCCAGGAGATTCATCGTGATACGTGATCAGTAATCGTTCGATATCAGCTTGAATTTCCTTTTCATTCTGTACAGTATCATCAGGAGGTAAACCACCATTTGATTTTCCCAGGGACATGGAACCTCGAGTAGGTTGAAAGCGGATTCCAACTTCTTTTGCTCCACGAATTTCTGCGTCTATGAGTTCCCGACTTGCTTTTTCAGGAAATAAGTAAAGATGGTCTGAACTTGTAGTGGTACCAGATTTCATCAATTCCAATAAACCAGTTTTAGTGCTTATATAGACGGCTTCATCAGTTAATTCTCGCCACACTTCATAATGATTGGATAGCCAACTGAAAAGTGACTGATTCTGCATCAAGGGTATATTGCGAGTTAGGGATTGATAAAGATGATGGTGGGTATTAATGAAACCTGGAAGGACAATCATATGAGTTGCATCGATGATTTCATCAACAGAAACATCTATAGATTGAGACCCAATTGAGGATATTTTATCATCTTCAATTAATATATGTCCCCCTGAGAATTCAACTTTGTTGTCATTCATTGTAGCCACAGCCTGTGGATTATTAATTAATATTCGGCTCATAAATCACTTATGATGAATTTTGGATTATCCTAATGGGTTTCTGAAGAGGGGTGGATGCCCAATTTACAGCATGGGGAGCCATCACCCCTAAATAGATCGCACGCAAAGCAAAAAGTCGTTCTAATTCTACCTGGTAAGTTTTTTTAGGAGGTACCACGACTTTCGGAATCCCAAGTGTAGCATCGTCCATTGAAACTGAAATCTCAACATGACCATCAGAAAAGATACCAATTCTCTTATTTTGGACAATCGTGAGGGTGCATTCAACAGATCGCATCCTTCCACGGAACCTAAATACGCCAGCCTTATCCACTTCCAAAACGTAACCATCGTATGTGCTGAAGCGTTCAAATGTTTCTCGACTACCAAAGAACTTGGGTTTTTCTACATAAGGTCCACCATCTTCAGGGCAGAAGACATCGCAGTTGCCGCACTCGTTGCAGAAGTCAGCGTAACAGGCTAACTGATGATCCTTTTCAATGAGGAAGTGTTTATCTTCGGGAAGTTCTTCTACACGACTGTCAGCATGTACTAATAGATCATGATACAAGCGCTTTTCAGGGACTACATTGTAGGAGAAGTTGGCGTCGTTCGGGCACACCGGCACACATTTATCACAGTTGATACAGTCAAAGAGCATCAAATAGTTACCGATTTTTCTGGGTGAGGCGCTGTTATTATTGGCGTGGTAACGTGGATCTTCAGCCAATTGCTCAACATAGTCTCGAGTGTTTTCCCATGCTGCTCGCTGGGGAGTCAGGTCATTATGACCATACGCAAATCGTATGTAGGTAGGAATATCAACCGCTCCCAACTTTTTCATCGCTTTCTCCAGGTTACTTACATATCCGCTCAATCGTCCGTAACCACCAGCCCGTAACAAATCTGTACAAGTAGTGACTGGGGTAAGGCCCAGGGCCACAGCGTTTGGGAAATTACTGCGATCAATACCGGCAGAAAAGCTCACCGGGAGAAAGTCGCCTACTACTTCTTCCTGACGAAAGTTCCACAGTAGATTCATTGACAAGACGTGTAGTGGCTGACCGCTCAAGTACATACGTTCATCCGAGAAAAAGCTACTATTATTTTCAACAACCAGGGTATTTGTAAGCTTGATGCTGAAACGTCTGCCGCAACGTTCAGCAAGTGAATTGAGATGCCGAATCAAATCAAGTGCCTCAGACCACTGCAGGTCTTCCTTAAAAGCGTCTTTGATGGGATATATGTTCTCATAGCCAAGCGTTCCTCTTAGCAAATCGGTGACACGCTCGTAACCTAAGAGCGTAGGATTGAGCTTTATGACGAGGTCCATGTCAAGTTGTTGTAGTACATACTTACCTATTACCTGGATCTCATCTGGTGGGCAACCGTGAAAGGTGCTGAGCGTGATCGAATTGCTAATACAGCTTGGTACCTCGATGTCTCTCCAAGCAGAGAGTTCATCAGTTAGCTCAGACCGTAAACTATCAATTTCGGTCTTGGCGTTACGCATGTGCTCTATCCACCGACTCACACGGGGAGAGGTAATCCCTTTCAGGTCATAACCAACGCTCATATCAAAGATAAATGGATCGGATGTAACCACCTCCAGTCGCCCTACAGGATCAATCTCCCGCAAGATGTGGAGCATCAACCAGGCACCCACGTACTCCTTAAGGGACTGCTCCAGTTTGAGTTCCTGTGACCATTCTACATTGAACCCTACATTAGATACATTAATACATGGCCGAGAAATCTCCAGCTCGTCTAAAATTTGAACTGTTTTAAGTTCAAAAATTCGTGCACCTGCAAGCCATGCTAAAACGATGTTTTGAATAAGTTGGCTATGTGGGCCGGCAGCGGGACCTACTGCTGTCGCAGCAGGTCGTCCCAGAAAGCTCACTGCTGGATTAATAGCAGCATCACCTTTCCACCACTTACGGGCAGGTAAATCAAAAATTGCATCATGTTCCTTCCACTCACACAGGGCACGGCGTAAGAGGTGTCCAAGAGACATCGGAATAAGTTCAGCCATATAGTTCCACCATCAGTTCCAAATTCTTAATCACCGCTTTACTCCCTAAAGGGGAAAACTCCTCAACAAAAATGAGAGATAAAGGCAATGGGAAAAGTTTTTTTGACATGATCTTCCCTAATTTAGACATAAACACCTCTTGAACCACAATGTCAGTTTTAATATTTGAGTTTAACCAATTGTATAGTTCTTCAAAAGTACCGGGCAATTGAAGTAACAAAATAGTCTATATAGGGAGCAAAACTTCCAACAAAGACGCAGTGTACAACCTGAGGATAAATTTTCATTTCTTCGAGCCAACTCATCTGACCCAAGCTAAGTAGGGCTGGCAGGTGTCCTTTAAAAGAGATTAATACTTTATGATTTTTAAATTTAATAATCTAAAACTATCATTACTTTGTTCTTAATAAGACTTTGTGAAAATGATTAATTGTGGAACAATATCAAGAAGTGTACAAGAAGTACAATTTTGATAATAAAATTATCGGCTATTTGAAATCTATTGCTTCAGAAAATATGATACAGTTCAACTTGGTTTCTTCTTCAATGTGAACCTGATTAAATAATATTTTCCATGGCCAATTGCTAATTCAGATTGTATTTCCAGGATGACATTTACTTAAAATCAAACAGTAAAATCAGCTATTTTTACCCTTACTGCTGCACCATTGGAGTATAAAATGGTCAAACTCCTAAAGGAATAAAATAAGGCATAAAGAAAACTGCATTAATAATAGAAACATAATTTATTAAAAGTAAACTTTCAGGAATTACAAGTGTTGAGTATAATATATTAACGCATTCTTCAGAGCTTTACTCCGATATTGAGCTGTAGCACGAATATCATCAATCGGAGCAATATTTTCATTTACGAGTTCGATGGCCTCAACAATATCTATTCCTTCCACTACCGCCTTTGTAAACTGATTTAATGCCACGACTGTCGGTGCCACAGCACCTGCAGCAATTGTTAATTCGGAAAATGAACCAGAGGAGTTCTTTTTGTAGGTGATAGCAAAATTGATTACTGAGATTGCCATGGCCTGTCTGAGTCCCAGTTTGTAGAAAGTGGACTTTATATTTTGAACAGGTAATTTGATAGAAGCCAGAATTTCATTGGGTAGTAGTTTTGTCTCTCCAGGGCCAGTAATGAATTCGCTGATAGGCAGTTGTCTGGTACCAGCAGGTCCAGTCAGAACAACTTTGGCATTATAAACATATAACCCCGGCAATAAATCGCCTGCTGGAGAGGCATTACAGATATTGCCACCAATCGTAGCACGATTACGAATCTGTACCCCAGCGAACTGACTGGCCGCATCAGATAAAGCAGTGAATTCATTTTGAATAATGTTTGAATATAACATATCCTGAATGGTAGTCAGGGCGCCAATCGTGATTTCATCACTTCCCTCCTTGATTCCGGTGAAATCAACAATCTTCTTTACATCGATAATATACTGTGGCAAAGACCTACCTAGTTCCCAGCGTGGCATTAAATCTGTCCCACCAGCCAGAAAGACAATATCTCTCCAGGGTAATTCAGATTGTATTTCTAAGAGTTCAGTGGCAGTTCTTGGGGTTAGGTACTTCATTACTTTTAAATCACAAATACAGGCGAATTACTACGGATATCATTTCTTTTGTTGTCGAAAGAGAACCGCTTGAAAATAAGCTGTTCATAAAAATTCATCTAAAGACCCTTTCAGAATCATTTTAATCCATCTACTCTTTTCTGCGATCATCTGAAGCAGCTACTATGGCATCAATAATTTTATGATAGCCGGTACAACGACAGAGGTTACCCGCTAACTCATTCTTAATAGTCTCTCGATTTAATGAACTGTGTTCTTTTAATATTTGCTCTCCCATTAATACCATCCCAGGAATACAATACCCACATTGCACAGAATGATGTTCGATAAAAGCCTGCTGCAATTTTGTCAGCGAATTGTCGTTAGAAAGACCTTCGATAGTAGTGACTATGGCACCCTCAGCTTCTACAGCAAAAATAAGACAGGAATTCACTACCTTTCCATTCATTATTACCGTACACGCTCCACATTCCCCTTCAGAACAGACTTCTTTTGTACCTGTCAAACCAAGATCAACCCTTAAAAATTCCAGTAATCTCAAGTGTGAAGGGATCTTTCTAGCGATAGTCTCTCCATTTACGGTTAAAGAAATGTTATAATGTTCAGGATGTTCTACGGTAATCAAGCAGCCTATCCTACTTTTTCAATAAAAGGAGACTATTATGGCTCACAAATAGCATGATCAGCTCAGCAATCCTGTTCGGTGGTTAAACTCGTTTATCAGTTGATCTATTTCATCGATCTGATTATGTATATTTGACCAGTAATGAGGATCATACCATTGGGCTTGAATTTCTTCAAAGGTTTTACCTTGTTGCTCTACCCAGGTAAAATATTTCAGATTATGTATCCGCTTTCTGGATTCATAAGTTAGTTCTTCAATATAATCAACAGTAGTACCTAACAGATATCTGTGAAAAACTGCAGAAGCTTCCAGTTCGGTAAATTCACCACGCTCTACGTCCATTTCATGTAATCGACTTTGGTACATTTCCATGGAATCGGTAAGAATCGTCATGACTACATCATTTTTACTAAGTTCATAGTATTTTGCAAATTTAATGGCAGAGAGCATATTAGCTATTCCAGATATACCCAGCAAAGGTAAGGATTCTATCAGATCATCAGAGACATTCTGAGTAGCTAAATATTTTTTTCCCAAGGGTTTGTTAAATAATCTAATTAGTGATA